>NZ_KV813620.1:55598-56380 GCF_001813645.1 Pseudomonas sp. HMSC063H08 | reverse complement strand
GCCGGCTTCGATCCCGCCCAGTACACCACCGGTACCGATTTCGACGCCGCGGCGGAAACCGTCTTCAACCGCCTGACCCAGTTCGAGCGCGGCGGCACCAAGGTCCTTCCCGGCCTTGCGGAAAGCTGGGACGTCAGCGACGACGGCAAGACCTATACCTTCCACCTGCGCAAGGGCGTGAAGTTCCACAGCACCGACTACTTCAAGCCGACCCGCGAATTCAATGCCGACGACGTGCTGTTCACCTTCGAACGCATGCTCGACAAGGATCATCCGTTCCGCAAGGCCTACCCCACCGAGTTTCCCTACTTCACCGACATGGGCCTGGACAAGAACATCGCCAGGATCGAGAAGCTCGACGAGCACAGGGTGAAATTCACCCTCAACGAGGTCGACGCGGCCTTCATCCAGAACCTGGCGATGCCCTTCCCATCGATCCAGTCCGCCGAATACGCCGCGCAACTGCTCAAGCAGGGCAAGGCCAGCGACATCAACCAGAAGCCGATCGGCACCGGCCCGTTCGTATTCAGCCGCTACCAGAAGGATGCGCAGATCCGTTTCAAGGGCAACAAGGACTACTGGAAGCCGGACGAGGTGAAGGTCGACAACCTGATCTTCGCCATCAACACCGACGCCTCGGTGCGCGCGCAGAAGCTCAAGGCCGGCGAGTGCCAGATCACCCTCAACCCACGCCCCGCCGACCTCGACGCGCTGAAGAAGGACCCGAACCTGAACCTGCCGTCGCAGGCCGGCTTCAACCTCGGCTACATCGCCTACAACGT
>NZ_KV813620.1:50524-55498 GCF_001813645.1 Pseudomonas sp. HMSC063H08 | reverse complement strand
TACGCCAGGCGCTGGACATGGCGGTGAACAAGAAGGCCATCATCGACGCCGTCTACCAGGGCGCCGGCCAGTTGGCGAGCAACGGCATGCCGCCGACCCAGTGGTCCTACGACGAGACCATCAAGGACGCGCCCTACGATCCGGCCAAGGCCAGGGAGCTGCTGAAGAAGGCCGGCGTCGCCGAAGGCACCGAGATCACCCTGTGGGCCATGCCGGTACAACGTCCCTACAACCCCAACGCCAAGCTGATGGCGGAAATGCTGCAGAACGATTGGGCGAAGATCGGTATCAAGGCGAAGATCGTCACCTACGAATGGGGCGAATACATCAAGCGCGCCAAGGGCGGCGAGCATGACGCCATGCTGATCGGCTGGAGCGGCGACAACGGCGACCCGGACAACTGGCTCGGCACCCTCTACGGCTGCGACGCAGTGGACGGCAACAACTTCTCCAAATGGTGCGACGCCGGCTACGACAAGCTGGTCAAGGATGCCAAGCGCACCACCGACCAGGGCAAGCGCACCGAGCTGTACAAGCAGGCCCAGCACATCCTCAAGGAACAGGTGCCGATCACCCCGATCGCCCACTCCACCGTGTACCAGCCGATGCGCAAGACGGTACACGACTTCAGGATCAGCCCGTTCGGCCTGAACTCGTTCTACGAGGTCAGCGTCGGCAAGTAGCTTCGCCTGCCAGCCGCGCCGCCCCGCCACGAACGAGGCGGCGCCTCTCCCCAGGGCGGCCGACCCGGCCGTCCCGCTCCAGAGGAGTCATCCATGCGACCACGCTCTGCCCTGCGCTACAGCCTGCTGCTACTCGCCTTCGCCGCCAGCGCCGCCATCCAGGCCCAGCCGAAGACCCTGGCGGTGTGCACCGAAGCGGCGCCGGAAGGGTTCGATCCGGCCCGCTATACCTCCGGCTACACCTTCGACGCCTCAGCCCATCCGCTGTACAACGCGCTGGCCGCGTTCGCTCCGGGCAGCACCACGGTGATCCCGGCCCTGGCGGAAAGCTGGGACGTCTCCGCTGACGGCCTCGTCTACACCTTCCGCCTGCGCCAGGGCGTGAAATTCCACAGCACCGAGTACTTCAAGCCAAGCCGCGAGTTCAACGCCGACGACGTGCTGTTCAGCTTCCAGCGCATGCTCGATCCGCAGCACCCCGCCCACGACCTTTCGCCCAGCGGCTACCCCTACGCCGACGCCATGCAATTGCGCGACATCATCGAGCGCATCGAGAAGATCGACGAGCACCAGGTGCGCTTCGTCCTCAAGCACCCGGAGGCGCCGTTCCTCGCCGACCTGGCCATGCCGTTCGGCTCGATCCTCTCCGCCGAATATGCCGGCCAACTGATCGCCAGGGGCAAGGGCGACGAACTCAACAGCAAGCCGATCGGCACCGGCCCGTTCGTCTTCACCCGCTACCGCAAGGATGCCCAGGTGCGCTACGCGGCCAACCCCGACTACTGGAAGGGCAAGCCGGCCATCGACCACCTGGTGCTGGCGATCACCCTCGACCCCAACGTGCGCGTGCAGCGCCTGCGCCGCAACGAATGCCAGATCGCCCTGACGCCCAAGCCGGAAGACGTCGCCGCGTTGCGCCAGGACCCGCAACTGACGGTGCTGGAAGAAGCGGCGATGATCACCTCCCACGCCGCGATCAACACCCGGCACGAACCGTTCGACGATCCGCGCGTGCGCCGGGCGATCGCCATGGGCTTCAACAAGTCGTCCTACCTGAAGATCGTCTTCGGCGACCAGGCCCGCCCGGCCATCGGCCCCTACCCGCCGATGCTGCTCGGCTACGACGACAGCATCCGCGACTGGCCCTACGACCCCGAACGGGCCAAGGCCCTGCTGAAGGAAGCCGGCGTCGCCCCGGACACACCCCTGAACCTCTACATCAGCACTGGCAGCGGCCCCGGCGGCAACCCGGCGCGAGTGGCGCAACTGATCCAGTCCGACCTGGCCGCCATCGGCATCCGGGTGAACATCCGCCAGTTCGAGTGGGGCGAGATGGTCAAGCGCACCAAGGCCGGCGAACACGACATGATGCTCTACAGCTGGATCGGCGATAACGGCGACCCGGACAACTTCCTCACCCACAACCTCGGCTGCGCCTCGGTGGAGTCCGGGGAAAATCGCGCGCGCTGGTGCGACAAGGGCTTCGACGAAGCCATCCGCAAGGCGCGCATGAGCAACGACGAGAGCCAACGGGTAGCGTTGTACAAGGAAGCGCAGCGGATCTTCCACGAGCAGATGCCCTGGTTGCCGCTGGCGCATCCGTTGATGTTCGACGCACAACGCAAGAACGTCAGCGGCTACCGCATGAGCCCGATGTCGGCGCGGGACTTTTCGCGGGTGAAGCTGGACTGATCGCTGCGCCGCACGCGGGAAGCCCTGGCCCTTGCCTTGCCGCGTGCGGCGTTATCGTTCGGCCGGCTCAGCCGCCGAGGCCGAAGGGATCGTCGATGGACGGGCTCGGTTGGGTGAACCAGCGCGGTCCTTCCTCCGTCATGTAGAAGTGATCCTCCAGGCGAATGCCGAACTCGCCGGGCACGCAGATCATCGGTTCGTTGCTGAAGCACATGCCGACATCCAGCGGCGTGCGATCGCCACGCACCAGGTACGGGCCTTCGTGGACGTCCATGCCGATGCCATGCCCGGTGCGGTGCGGCAGGCCAGGCAGGCGGTAGTCCGGCCCCAGGCCGTTGGCCTCCAGCGAACGCCGCGCGGCGGCGTCCACCGCCTCGCAGGGCTGGCCCAGACGCGCGGCCTCGAAGGCCGCCAGTTGGGCGTCGCGCTCCATCCCCCAGAATTCGCGCTGGCGTGCGCTGGGCGTGCCGAACACATAGCTGCGGGTGATATCCGACTGGTAGCCGTGGACCTGGCAGCCGGTATCGATCAGCACCATGTCGCCATCCTTCAGCACCTGCGCATGCTTCACCCCATGCGGGAAGGCACTCGCGGCACCGAACAGGACGATGCAGAAGGTCGAACCGGGCGCGCCCACCTTGCGGTGCGCCTGGTGGATGAACTCGGCGACTTCGGTGGTGCTGATGCCTTCGCGGAGAATGCTCGCCGCGGCCTTCTGCACTTCCAGGGTCATGTCCTTGGCCCGCTGCATCAGCGCCAGCTCCTCGGCCGACTTGCGCATCCGCCCCTGGTCGATCAGCGGCGCGGCGCTGACGAAGTTCCTGCCCGGCGCCAGTTGGCGCAAGCGCTCGAACATGCCGAACGGCAGGCTCGGACACAGTACGACCGTGCTGCGCTCACCCACGCCGAGCGCCTCCAGGCGATCGAGCAGCAGGCGGTAGGGATCCTGGTGTTCCTCCCAGGTGTGGATGGCGCCGTCGACCACCTGGAAGTCGCGCACCGTCCCTTCCTCGAAGGCCGGCGCAAGGTATTCGAGGGCGCCCTCGGCGGGCAGCAGCGCACCCACCAGACGTTCACTGGGGTGCCATTGCACGCCGCTGAAGTAACGCAGGTTGCTGCCTGCATGCAGGTACGCCGCGGCGATGCCATGCTCGCCCATCCACGCCTGGGCCGCGGCGATTCGCGCACGGTAAGACGCCAGGCCGATCGGCTGCGCGCCGTCCATCATGTTCCGCAGACGCTCCAGCGCCTGCGCAGGGGTACTCCCGCCAACACCCACGGTCATTTGTTGTTCTCCTCGTCTGGACCGGGCTGAAATTTAAGTCGAGCTTAAATTCAGGTCAAAACAAATTTTCAGTCACACTTAAAAAATAGGGGTTCGGGTAGTTCATCTGTCAGACTTTATTGACGCCCCGCGCTGGGTATACTGCGCCTTTCAACAAGAGTCTCCCCAATGACCGTAGACCGCATCGGCGAACGCCTGCGTCGCTATCGCCGCGCCGCCAAGAAGACCCTGCACCAAGTCGCCAGCGAATCCGGTCTCACCGCGAGCTTCCTCTCCCAGGCGGAGCGCAACCTCACCGGTGTATCGATCTCTTCCCTGGCCAACATCGCCAAGTCGCTGAATATCCCGCTCAATGCCCTGTTCGACCAACCGGCACAACCCCAGCCCGACTCCCACGAAGGCGAGCGGGTACGCTACACCATCGAGGGCCAGCCGCTGGCCTACGAACGCCTGTCCAGCTCCTTCCCCGGCAACCTGATCAATGCGGTCAAGATGAACATGCCGGTGGGCTACCAGTCGGAGCTGATCTCCCATGAGGGCGCAGAGTTCTCCTACGTCCTGTCCGGGCAGATCGTCTACACCATCGAGGGGCGCCAGTACCCCCTCGGCGCCGGCGACTCGGTGCACTTCGACGCGACCAAGACCCATTGCCTGGCCAACGTCGGCAGCGATGTGGCGGAAGTCCTGACCATCACCACCATGGGCCTGTTCGACGACCATCCGACGCCCTGAGCCAGTCCGTAGCGCACCTTCCCATCCTGTCAGGCAAACGTTTTCGCAATAGAAATGTTAGTCGTGCTTAATTTTCGTTGACCACAATTTCAGCATGACTTAATTTCGGCATCAGCGAATCGTCGACCAACAACAAACGGACGATCGCTGTCGCCGCACAGGGTCCATGGCTGTCACCCGCCATCCATGGAAAGGCGAGAGTTGCCATGGCCCATAAGGCCGATCCTCAGACGATGCCCTTAGAAAAAGAAAAAATGAGGTTTGCATGCGTAAGATCCTTCCCCTTCGGGCCTGGCTGGCAGCCGGTCTGATCCTCGGCTCCCCGTTCTCCCACGCCGCCAGCAACCTGGTGTTCTGCTCGGAGGGCAGCCCGGCCGGCTTCGATCCCGCCCAGTACACCACCGGCACCGACTACGACGCGACCTCGGTCACCCTGTTCAACCGCCTCGTCCAGTTCGAGCGCGGCGGCACCCGGGCGATCCCGGCCCTGGCGGAAAGCTGGGACATCGGCGACGACGGCAAGACCTACACCTTCCACCTGCGCAAGGGTGTGAAGTTCCACAGCACCGACTACTTCAAGCC
>NZ_KV813620.1:37079-50424 GCF_001813645.1 Pseudomonas sp. HMSC063H08 | reverse complement strand
CCGACATGGGCCTGGACAAGAACATCGCCAGGGTCGAGAAGCTCGACGAGCACAGGGTGAAGTTCACCCTCAACGAGGTCGACGCCGCCTTCATCCAGAACCTGGCGATGGACGTCGCCTCGATCCAGTCCGCCGAGTACGCCGGGCAGTTGCTCGAGGCCGGCAAGCCACAGCAGATCAACCAGAAGCCGATCGGCACCGGGCCTTTCATCCTGAGCCGCTACCAGAAGGATGCGCAGATCCGCTTCAAGGGCAACAAGGACTACTGGAAACCCGAAGACGTGAAGATCGACAACCTGATCTTCTCGATCAACACCGACGCCGCGGTGCGCGCGCAGAAGCTCAAGGCCGGCGAGTGCCAGATCACCCTCAACCCACGCCCCGCCGATCTCAAGGCCCTGCAGGAAGCGGCGAACCTGAAGGTGCCCTCGCAGCCAGGCTTCAACCTCGGCTACATCGCCTACAACGTCACCCACAAGCCGTTCGACCAGCTCGAAGTACGCCAGGCGCTGGACATGGCGGTGAACAAGCAGGCCATCATCGACGCCGTCTACCAGGGTGCCGGGCAACTGGCGGTGAACGGCATGCCGCCGACCCAGTGGTCCTATGACGAAACCATCAAGGACGCCCCGTTCGATCCGGCCAAGGCCCGGGAACTGCTGAAGAAGGCCGGCGTCGCCGAGGGCACCGAGATCACCCTGTGGGCGATGCCGGTGCAGCGTCCCTACAACCCCAACGCCAAGCTGATGGCGGAGATGATCCAGGCCGACTGGGCGAAGATCGGCATCAAGGCCAGGATCGTCAGCTACGAATGGGGCGAGTACATCAAGCGCGCCCATGCCGGCGAGCATGACGCCATGCTGTTCGGCTGGACCGGCGACAACGGCGATCCGGACAACTGGCTGGCGACCCTCTACGGCTGCGACTCGATCAACGGCAACAACGTATCGAAATGGTGCGACGCGGCCTACGACAAGCTGGTCAAGGCTGCCAAGCGGGTCTCCGACCAGGACAAGCGCAGCGAGCTGTACAAGCAGGCCCAGCACATCCTCAAGGAACAGGTGCCGATCACCCCGATCGCCCACTCCACCGTGTACCAGCCGATGAACAAGTCGGTGCATGACTTCAAGATCAGCCCCTTCTCGCGGAACGCCTTCTATGGCGTAACCAACCAGCCCTGATGCCGACGCCGCCCCGGTCGTGAAACGACCGGGGCGCAGAAGAACGGCACGACCCGTACTTCATTTCTTTGCTTTTCCTGCCCGTGTTCCAGAACGGCGCTGCGCGCGTTCCGCCAGGAGCGCTCGCCTCGCCGTATTCGACCGCCGCGCCCAGGCGCGGGCGAAACCGGCGCAAACCCGGTGGGTAAAACAGGTGCCATGACAACAATAAAGGGAGCAATCAGGTGATGAGATACCAACGAGTGACCGGCGCGACGCTGGGACTGGCCTTGATGGCATCGGCCGCGCCAGGCTGGGCGGCGGACGAGCAGGAAACCCCGCCGACCCCGGACAATCCCAGCTACGCCGCCCAGGTGCAGAGCATCCCCAGCGTGGAGAAACCGATCAAGGGCCAGGCCGGCGCCAGCGGGCTGTTCGAGGGGCAGAGCCTGACCCTGACCACCCGCAACTTCTACTCGCGGGAAAACATGAAGGACAGCTTCACCTTCCGCATTCCCAAGGCCGGCGGCGGCTCCCAGCGCATCCACCAGCGCAACGCCTGGGTCCAGGGCACGGTGCTCAAGTACAGCTCGGGCTACACCCAGGGCAGCATCGGCTTCGGCTTCGACGTCGCAGCCTTCAACGAGATCGCCCTGGAGCGCGGCAAGGGCCGCATCGGCGGCGGCGGCAACCGGACCCTGGCGAACAGCGATGGCGAGGCGATCGGCGAATGGTCCAAGCTGGGCGTCGCCAATATCCGCCTGCGCGCCTCGAACACCGAATTCAAGGCCGGTCGCTTCCTGGTCAACACTCCGGTGTTCAGCTATATCGACAACCGTGCCCTGCCCTCCAGCTTCACCGGCTTCGCTGTGACCAGCGAGGAGCTGGACAACCTCAGCCTGCAGGCCGGCAGCTTCCGCAAGGTCAGCCCGCGGACCGGTTCCGGCGACGAGGACATGACCACCGAGTACGGCACCCGCCAGGTCAAGGGCGACCGCCTGAACTACCTGGGCGGCAACTACAAGCCGCTCGACGGGCTGGAGATCTCCCTCTATGGCTCGCATTTCCAGGACGTCTGGAACCAGTACTACCTGGGCGTGACCCACGACATCGGCGACCTCGAGAACGGCATCGCCCTGCGTACCGCCTTCAACGGCTACCACACCGGCGACACCGGCGCGCGCGAGGCCGGCTACATCGACAACGACACCTGGAGCCTGGCCTTCACCCTCGGCCATCGCGCCCACGCCCTGACCCTGGCCTACCAGCAGGTCGACGGCAACGAATACTTCGACTACGTGCACGAAACCTCGGCGATCTTCCTGGCCAACTCGATGCTGGCCGACTACAACAGCCCCAACGAGAAGTCCGCGCAGATCCGCTACGAGACCGACTGGAGCTACTACGGGGTCCCCGGCCTGAGCACCGGCGTGTGGTACGTGAAGGGCTGGGACATCGACGGCACCCACTACGACGGCGATCGCAACGGTGCCTACGGCAACTACGCCGAGGTGCGCGCCCAGGACGGCGAGAAGCACCACGAGCTGGGCCTGATGGCGGCCTACAAGGTGCAGAACGGGCCGATCAAGGACAGCACCTTCAAGCTCACCTACATGATGCACAAGGCCAGCCAGAACCAGGTCGACGGCAGCGTCAACGAACTGCGCCTGGTCAGCACCTTCCCCTTCAACCTGCTGTAAACCTGCGACAACCGGCGGCCCCGGCGACGGGGCCCACGAGGAGGACCCCATGCTCCATCCGTTGCTCCGACACCTGCCCCTGGCCCTGGCGCTATGCGCCGCCGGCGCGGCCCAGGCGAAGAACCTGGTGGTCTGCACCGAGGCCAGCCCGGAAGGCTTCGACATCGTCCAGTACACCGGCGCGGTGACCGCCGACGCCTCCGCGGAAACCGTGTTCAACCGCCTGCTCGCCTTCCGCCCCGGCACCACCGAGGTGATCCCGGGGCTGGCCGAGCGCTGGGACGTCAGCGCCGACGGACTGAGCTATACCTTCCACCTGCGCCCCGGCGTGAAATTCCATACCACCGACTACTTCAAGCCGACCCGGAGCCTGAATGCCGATGATGTGCTGTGGACCTTCCAGCGCGCCCTCGATCCGAAGCATCCCTGGCATGCCTCGGCGCTGCGCGGCTACGCCTACTTCGACGCGATGGGCATGGGCGAGCTGATCAAGTCGGTGGAAAAGGTCGACGAGCTCACCGTGCGCTTCGTCCTCAACCGTCCCGAAGCGCCGTTCCTGCGCGATATGGCGATGCCCTTCGCGTCCATCTATTCCGCCGAGTACGGCGACCAGTTGCTCGCCGCCGGCAAGCTGGGCCAGCTGAACAACCAGCCGATCGGCACCGGGCCGTTCGTCTTCAAGCGCTACGCCAAGGACGCCCAGGTCCGCTACACGGCGAACCCGGACTACTACGCCGGCAAGCCGCCGATCGACAACCTGGTGTTCGCCATTACCCTCGATCCCAACGTGCGCATGCAGAAGGTCCGTGCCGGCGAGTGCCAGGTCTCGCTGTACCCGAAACCGGAGGACGTGCCGCGCCTGAAGCAGGACCCGAACCTGGCGGTGGACGAGATCGATGCCCTGCTGACCACCTACATTGCCATCAACACCCAGCACAAGCCGCTCGACGACCCGCGCGTGCGCCAGGCGATCAACCTCGCTCTGGACAAGAAGGCCATGCTCGACGCGGTGTTCGGCCCCGGCGCGGCCAGTCCGGCGGTCGGTCCCTATCCCCCGACCCTGCTCGGCTACAACCATTCGATCCAGGACTGGCCGCACGATCCCGAACGCGCCAGGGCGCTGCTCAAGGAAGCCGGTGCGGAAAATCTCAGGATCACCCTGTTCATTCGCAACGGCACCTCGCCTACCATCCCCAACCCCGCCCTGGCGGCACAGATGCTGCAAGCAGACCTGGCCAAGGCCGGCATCCAACTGACCATCCGTTCCCTGGAATGGGGCGAGCTGCTCAAGCGTTCGAAGGCCGGCGAGCACGACCTGTCGCTGCTTGGCTGGGCCGGCGACAACGGCGACCCGGACAACTTCCTCAGCCCGAACCTGAGCTGCGCCGCCGCCGAGTCGGGTGAAAACCAGGCGCGCTGGTGCGACAAGGACTTCGAGGCGCTGATGCGCAAGGCCCGCGAGGTGAGCGATCCGGCCGAGCGGGCGAAACTGTACGAGCAGGCCCAGGTGGTATTCCACGAACAGGCCCCATGGATACCGCTGGCCTACCCGAAGCTGTTCAACGTCCGGCGGAACACGGTGCAGGGCTACGTGATCAATCCGTTGAGCAACAACAACTTCGCCACCACCTCGGTGAAGCCCTAGAAGAACAAGGACCACAGCCCTGCCGCCAGCGGGGCGCACGGTCCGCGATGAGGAGTTACCCGCCAACATGCTTAGTTTCATTGCACGACGATTGGGGTTGCTGATCCCCACCTTCTTCGGCGTGACGCTGCTCACCTTCGCGCTGATCCGCCTGATTCCCGGCGACCCGGTGGAAGTGATGATGGGCGAACGTCGCGTCGATCCGCAGATGCATGCCGAGGCCCTACACCGCCTGGGCCTGGACAAGCCGTTGTACCAGCAGTACCTGGACTACGTGGGCAACCTGGCACAGGGCAATCTCGGCGAATCGCTGACCACCCGTGAAGGCGTCTGGCACGAATTCCTCACCCTGTTCCCGGCGACCCTGGAACTGTCCCTGGCCGCCATGCTCTTCGCCGGCACCTTCGGCCTGCTGGCCGGGGTGATCGCCGCCCTGAAACGCGGTTCGTTGTTCGACCACGGGGTGATGACGGTGTCCCTCGCCGGCTATTCGATGCCGATCTTCTGGTGGGGCCTGATCCTGATCATGCTGTTCTCCGTGTCGCTGGGCTGGACGCCGGTGTCCGGCCGTCTCGACCTGCTCTACGACATCGAGCCGAAGACCGGCTTCATGCTGATCGACACCCTGCTTTCCGACGAACAGGGCTCGTTCCTCGATGCCGTGCGCCACCTGATCCTGCCGGCCATCGTGCTGGGCACCATCCCGCTAGCGGTGATCGCCCGCATGACCCGCTCGGCGATGCTCGAGGTGCTGCGCGAAGACTATGTGCGCACCGCCCGCGCCAAGGGCCTGTCGCCGGCCCGGGTGGTCTTCGTGCACGCCCTGCGCAACGCGCTGATTCCGGTGCTGACGGTATTCGGCCTGCAGGTCGGCACGCTGCTCGCCGGCGCGGTGCTGACCGAAACCATCTTCTCCTGGCCGGGCATCGGCAAGTGGCTGATCGACGCCATCAGCCGTCGCGACTACCCGGTGGTGCAGAACGGCATCCTGCTGGTCGCCACCCTGGTCATCCTGGTCAATTTCGTCGTGGACATCCTCTACGGCCTGGCCAACCCGCGCATTCGCCACCAACGCTGAGGAGCCAGCCGATGAACGCCATGCACAACGCTCCCGCCAGCGACCCGAGCCTGGTCTACCCGTCCCCGCTGAAGGAATTCTGGCAGTCCTTCGCGCACAACAAGGGCGCCCTCGGCGGCCTGCTGTTCATGCTGCTGATCGTGTTCTGCGCGCTGTTCGCCCCCTGGGTCGCCCCCTACGATCCGAGCGAGCAGTTCCGGGACTTCCTGCTGACCCCGCCATCCTGGCTGGAAGGCGGCCAGGCGCGCTTCCTGCTCGGCACCGACGAGCTGGGCCGCGACCTGCTCTCGCGGCTGATCCACGGCGCCCGCCTGTCGCTGCTGATCGGCCTGTCCTCGGTGGTGATCTCGCTGATCCCCGGCATCCTCCTCGGCCTGCTCGCCGGCTTCTCGCCGAACCGTGCCGGGCCGCTGATCATGCGCCTGATGGACATCATGCTGGCGCTGCCGTCGCTGCTGCTGGCGGTGGCCATCGTGGCGATCCTCGGCCCGGGCCTGATCAACACCGTGATCGCCATCGCCATCGTCTCGCTGCCGGCCTACGTACGCCTGACCCGCGCCGCGGTGATGACCGAGCTAAACCGCGACTACGTCACCGCCTCGCGCCTGGCCGGCGCCGGCACCCTGCGACTGATGTTCGTCTGCGTGCTGCCGAACTGCATGGCGCCGCTGATCGTCCAGGCCACCCTGAGCTTCTCTTCGGCGATCCTCGACGCCGCCGCCCTCGGCTTCCTCGGCCTCGGCGTGCAACCGCCGACCCCCGAGTGGGGCACCATGCTCGCCTCCGCCCGCGACTACATCGAGCGCGCCTGGTGGGTGGTCAGCCTGCCCGGCCTGACCATCCTGCTCAGCGTACTGGCGATCAACCTGATGGGCGACGGCCTGCGCGACGCCCTCGATCCGAAACTGAAGAACGCGGCATGAGGAGCACAACCATGAACAGCGCATCCGTATCCGCGCCACAGGAGACCGCCGCATGAGCCTCCTCGATATCAAGAACCTCAGCGTACGCTTCGGCGACACCACCGCCGTGCCCGTGGTCGACGGCCTCGACCTGAACGTCGACAAGGGCGAGGTGCTGGCCATCGTCGGCGAGTCCGGCTCCGGCAAGTCGGTGACCATGATGGCCCTGATGGGCCTGATCGACGCCCCCGGCTGGGTGTCCGCCGATCACCTGCGCTTCGACGGCCACGACATGCTCACCCTCAAGGGCCGCCAGCGCCGGCGCATCGTCGGCAAGGACATGGCGATGGTCTTCCAGGACCCGATGACCGCCCTCAACCCCAGCTACACCGTCGGCTACCAGATCGAGGAAGTCCTCCGCCTGCATCTCGGCCTGCGCGGCAAGGCCCTGCGCCAGCGCGCCCTGGAACTGCTCGAACGGGTCGAGATCCCGGCCGCCGCCAGCCGTCTCGACGCCTACCCGCACCAGCTCTCCGGCGGCATGAGCCAGCGCGTGGCGATCGCCATGGCCATCGCTGCCGAGCCCAAGCTGCTGATCGCCGACGAGCCGACCACCGCCCTCGACGTGACCATCCAGGCGCAGATCATGGAGCTGCTGCTGAACCTGCAGCGCGACCAGGACATGGCGCTGATCCTGATCACCCACGATCTCGCCGTGGTCGCCGAGACCGCCCAGCGCGTCTGCGTGATGTACGCCGGCGAAGCGGTGGAGATCGGCGGCGTGCCGGCGCTGTTCGACCGCCCGACCCATCCCTACACCGAGGCGCTGATCAAGGCGATCCCCGAGCACTGTGCCGGCGAAGCCCGCCTGGCCACCCTGCCCGGCATCGTTCCGGGGCGCTACGACCGCCCGCGCGGTTGCCTGCTGTCGCCACGCTGCCCCTATGCCCAGGAGCATTGCCGCCAGGAGCGGCCGGCCCTGGAAGCGCACGAGCGCGGCGCGGTGCGCTGCTTCTATCCGTTGAACCTGCTGAACGAGGTGGCCTGATGGAAACCGTTCTGACCGCCCGTGATCTGACCCGTCACTACGAAGTCTCCCGCGGCCTGTTCAAGGGCCATGCCCAGGTGCGCGCGCTGAACGGCGTATCGTTCGAACTGGAAGCCGGCAAGACCCTCGCCGTGGTCGGCGAGTCCGGCTGCGGCAAGTCGACCCTGGCGCGCGCCCTGACCCTGATCGAGGAGCCCACCTCCGGCTCGCTGAAAATCGCCGGGCAGGAGGTCAAGGGCGCCAGCAAGGACCAGCGCCGGCAGTTGCGCCGCGACGTGCAGATGGTCTTCCAGAACCCCTACGCCTCGCTCAATCCGCGACAGAAGATCGGCGACCAGTTGGCCGAGCCGCTGCTGATCAACACCGCGCTGTCGCGCGAGGAACGCCGCGAAAAGGTCCAGCAGATGATGCGCCAGGTCGGCCTGCGGCCGGAGCACTACCAGCGCTACCCGCACATGTTCTCCGGCGGCCAGCGCCAGCGCATCGCCCTGGCCCGGGCGATGATGCTGCAACCCAAGGTGCTGGTGGCGGACGAGCCGACCTCGGCCCTCGACGTGTCGATCCAGGCCCAGGTACTGAACCTGTTCATGGACCTGCAGCAGCAGTTCCGCACCGCCTACGTGTTCATCTCGCACAACCTGGCGGTGGTCCGCCACGTCGCCGACGACGTCCTGGTGATGTACCTCGGCCGACCGGCGGAGATGGGGCCGGCGGACAAGCTCTACGAGAACCCGCTGCATCCCTATACCCGCGCGCTGCTCTCGGCGACCCCGGCGATCCACCCGGACCCGACGAAGCCGAAGATCCGCATCCAGGGCGAACTGCCGAACCCGCTGCACCCGCCGGAGGGTTGCGCCTTCCACAAGCGCTGCCCCTACGCCACCGAGCGCTGCCGCAGCGAGGTGCCCGAGCTGCGCCTGCTCGACCAGCGCCAGGTGGCCTGTCACCACGCCGAGCAGTTCCTCGGCTGAGCGCCACGGGGCGCTCGCCGCCCCGCAGCCCTTCAGAGCTGGCGCAGCAGCGCCAGCCTTACCCCGAACCCTATCAACAACCCACCGAAGCCCCACTGCTGCAGGCGCTGTGCCCGCGGCCGGGACGCCAGCCAGCGGCCCAGGCGGCCACCGACCAGGGCGTAGGCGCAGTCGAAGGCCAGGCCAACCAGAACCAGGACCGCACCGAGCGCGGCGAACTGGACGGCCAGCGAACCGGCCTCGGGGCTGACGAACTGCGGCAGCAGCACCGAACAGAACAGCAGGGCCTTGGGGTTCAGCAGGTTGGTCAGGAGTCCGCGCAGCAAGGCCCGGCGGTCGGCGTGGGGGACTAGCGGCGCGGAGCCCGTGTCGCTGGTCGGCAAGGCCAGTCCGCCACCGCGCAGCATCTGCAGGCCAAGCCAGGCGAGGTAGGCGGCGCCGAGCAAGCGCACCAGGTCGAAGGTCCAGGGAGCGGTACGGAACAGCAGCGCCAGCCCGGTCGCGGCCATCAGCACATGGCAGGCCCGAGCCAGCGCCAGGCCGAGGGCGGTGACCAGCGCCGCGCGACGGCCCTGGCGGGCGCCGGTCTGGAACAGCAGGAGCATGTCTGGTCCGGGGACCAGGTAAACCACCGCCAGGGCAATCAGGAAAGCGCTCGTGTCCATCGTATCGGCTCCAGGAAGGTGACCCGGATAACGATTCTATGCCCGCAAGGCAGGGCAGGTGCTTGCGTTTTCCACCAGCCTATCCATTCTATTTGGCAGTAAATTCTACTCTCTGGAGACTATCCATCCGGATATGCCAAGATGAAACTCGACGCCTATGACCACCGCATCCTCGCCGCCCTCCAGCGCGACGGCCGCCTGAGCAACGTCCAACTGGCCGAGGAGATCGGCCTCTCCCCGTCCCCCTGCCTGCGCCGCGTGCGCCTGCTGGAAGAGGCCGGGGTGATTCGCGGCTACCAGGCCAGCATCGACCGCGACGAGGTCGGCCTCGGCCTCACGGTGTTCGTCGGGATCAAGGTGGAACGCCACCGCCAGGAGCAGGCCGAGGCCTTCCACCGTGCGGTGGTCGACCTGCCGGAGGTGATCTCGGTGCACCTCGTCTCCGGCGAGTCGGACTTCCTCCTGCAAGTGGTGGTCCCCGACCTGCGCGCCTACGAACGCCTGCTCAGCGAGACCCTGCTGCGCCTGCCCGGGGTCAGCGACATTCGCAGCAACTTCGCGATCAAGACGGTCAAGGCGCCCTCGCCGCTGCCGCTCGGCCACCTGGCCGGCTGAGCGCTCAGCCGCGGAAGAAGCGGTAGAAGCGCAGCAGATCGGCCTGCTGCGTCGCCAGGTCGCTCTCGACGAAGGTTACCTCGCTATGCGCGGGGCTTTGCGCCAGGCGCGAGAGGTCCAGTGGATGGACGAAGCCCAGCAGCGGATAGCCGCCCATGCTCTGGCGGTCGGCCATCAGCACGATGGGTTGGCCATCGGGCGGAACCTGGATAGCGCCCTCCACCACGCCCTGCGACCAGGCGCGCGGCGCCCCGCGCAGTGGCTCGCCGGCCAGGCGGACGCCCATGCGATCGGACCGCGGGCTGATTCGCCAGGCGCTGGCGAAGAAGGCTTGCCGGCTGGCTGCGTCGAAGGCCGCCGCATCGCCGCCGAGCAGCACGCGCAAGGGCCGCTGCTGCCGGTAGTCCGGCTGGAAACGCCAGGGCACGCTGGCATCCCACGGACACGCCGCTCCCGCTTCGGCACACGGCAGGCAATCGCCCTCCGCCAGGATCCGGCCATCGCCCTGTAAACCGCCGAGCCCGTCGCGAACCTGGCAGGCGACGCTGCCCAGTACCGGCCTCGCCCGGATACCGCCGGCGCAGGCCAGGTAGGCACGCTGCCCGGCCTCGGCGAAGCCCAGTTCGATGCGTTGCCCGCGGCGGACCCGGAAGCGACTCCAGGGCAGGCATTCGCGACCGTCCACCGTCAGCGCCAGGCGCGCTCCGGTCAACGCCAGCCAGGTCGCCTCCACCCTGCACTCCAGCACCAAGCCGCCGAAAGCGATTTCCAGCAATGGCGTCCCCCAGGGATTACCGAGCAGACGATTGGCCCAGGCTGCCGCCTGGCGGTCCAGAGGGCCGCCCGGGGATACGCCGAGGTGCTGCCAGCCACGCCGACCGTCGTCCTGCAGCAGGCTCTGCGGACCCGCCTTGACGATCCACAAACCATTCATTCGCGCCCGCCCAGGTCGAGGAAGTCCTCGCGCCCGATGGCGACGAAGCGCACCCGGTCGCCCAGCGCCAGTGGGCACGGAGGAGTGGCGGCCGGATCGAACGGACGCCACGGACTGCGTCCCAGCAGGTGCCAGCCGCCGGGCGAGGCCTGCGGATAGATCGCCGTCTGCGCCTCGGCAATGGCCAGGCTGCCGGCCGGTACACGCGCCCGCGGGGTGGCCCGCCGCGGCAGGACCAGGCGCGGATCGAGGCCGCCGAGGTAGGCGAATCCCGGAGCGAAACCGATCGCGCCGACCCGGTATTCGGCCGCGCTGTGCAGTTCGATCACTCCTTCGCCAGTCAATCCGCAGGCAACCGCTACCGTCGCGAGGTCCTCGCCGGCGTACCAGACGGGAATCTCGTGCAGGCGCCCGGCATCCTCGGCGGGGCGCCAGGCGTGCCACTCCGCCAGCAGCGGACCCAGGCGTTCTTCCAGTACCTGCGGGGCGATGCGGTAGGGGTCGTAATGCAGCATCAGGGTGGTCCAGCCCGGCACCAGATCCCTGACGCCTTCGCCGAGCCCCTCGCGCAGACGTCTGGCCAGCTCGGCCAGGCGCACAGACAGGTCCACTTCGGGCTCTTCGGCGAGCGTCAGCAGCAGGGCTTCGGCACCAGCGGGTTCGATGCGGATCACAGGCTGTCCAGGGCCGCGCGCAGGCGCCGGAGGACCGCCAGCGACTCCGGGTTGTCGCCATGCACGCAAAGACTGTCGGCGGTCAGGCGCAGCGGGTTGCCGTCGTAGTCGGGGAAGGCTTCGCCGCGGGCGATGGCCAGGGCCTGTTCGATGATCCGCTGCGGATCGTGATGCACCGCGCCGCCAAGCCGCCGCGGCGCCAGCCGGCCGTCCGGCAGGTAGGCGCGATCGGCGAAGGCCTCGAACAGCAGCGGCACGTCGGCCTCGTCGGCCAGTTCCAGCTCGCGGCCGTTGTCGGCCAGGGCCAGCACCATCAGCGGCAGGCCCTTGCGATAGGCGGCGCAGGCGTCGAGCACGGCGCGCAGCAGCTCATCGTCGCCGACCAGGTCGTTGTACAGCGCGCCATGCGGCTTGACATAGGCCACCTGGGCACCGAGGGAACGGCAGAAAGCGTCCAGCGCACCGATCTGGTACAGCACCATGGCATGCACCTCTTCGGCAGAGCAGGCCAGCGAGCGCCGGCCGAAGCCGCTCAGGTCGGGATAGGCCGGGTGCGCGCCGATGCTCACGCCATGGCGTACCGCCAGCTCCACCGCGCGCCGCATGGTGAGCGGGTCGCCAGCGTGGAAGCCGCAAGCCAGGTTGGCCTGGTCAACCAGCGGCATGCTGTGGACATCGTCGCCCATGCGCCAGGCGCCAAAGCTTTCGCCCATGTCGCAGTTGAGCAGGATACGCCGGCCGGTGTCGTTCATTGTGCGCTCCTTTCGAGGCCAGGATTACGGAAAAATGAGCGCAGTGCTGGCGAATTAGCGTCAGGTAGCATACTCAGGCACTGAGAACAGGAGTAAATTCTCCTCTTTTGCACCGACGACCTTGCATTCATGAAAGTTCTCATCCTGGCGGCCTATGCGCTGAGCATCCTCTATGTCCATTTTCGCGGCCGGGTACGCCACAAGCTGTCGCGCCAATTGAGCGACCACTCCAGCTTCCTCGCTCCGATCAACTGCCTGATGTACCTGTTCTCGAAGGTACCGAACCGCCCCTACCTGGCACCGCAGACCTTCCCCGAACTGCAGGTTCTGGTCGACAACTGGCAAGCCATCCGCAGCGAGGCGCTGCACCTGCACGGCGCCGGCAACATCAAGCGTTCCGAACAGTACGACGATATCGGTTTCAACTCGTTCTTCAAGAGCGGCTGGAAGCGCTTCTACCTGAAATGGTACGACGAGGCCCATCCCTCCGCCGGACAACTCTGCCCGCAGACCACCGCCCTGTTACGGCAGATTCCCTCGGTCAAGGCGGCGATGTTCGCCGAACTGCCACCGGGCTCGAAGCTGGTGCGACACCGCGATCCCTACGCCGGCTCGCTGCGCTTCCACCTGGGACTGTTCACCCCCAACGATCCGGCCTGCTTCATCGAGGTGGACGGCGAGCGCTACCACTGGCGCGACGGCGAGGCGGTAGTGTTCGATGAAACCTTCATCCACTACGCGGAAAACGCCACCGAATACAACCGCATCATTCTCTTCTGCGACATCGAGCGGCCGCTGACCCAGGGCTGGGCCACCGCCTTCAACCGCTGGTTCAGCCGCAACGTGATGGCTGCCGCGGCCGCCCCGAACAACGCAGGCGACCGGACCGGCGGACTCAATCGGATCTTCGACAGCCTCTACAAGATCCGCCTGCAGGGCAAACGTTTGAAGAAGCGCAACCGCAAGCTCTACTACCTGCAGAAATGGGGCTTCTTCGCCCTGGTACTGGCTTTCATCCTGTGGATCTGAGGCCCGGCGACGCAAGGCTCCGCTAGCTCCGTAGGGCGCATGACGCCAACGGCGTCATCCGCCGATACCCCGCCGAAATGGCGGATAACCGCTCTGCGGCTATTCGCCCTACGCCACGGGCGGCGCGACGTCCCGATAGCCCGTAGGGCGCATGACGCCAACGGCGTCATCC
>NZ_KV813620.1:709-36979 GCF_001813645.1 Pseudomonas sp. HMSC063H08 | reverse complement strand
GCGCATGACGCCAACGGCGTCATCCGCCGATATCTCGCCGAAATGGCGGATAACCGCTCTGCGGTTATTCGCCCTACGCCACGGAAAGCCCGGCAGTCCCAGTAGCTGGCAACGAAAAGGCTCCCTTGGGAGCCTTTTTCATTCATCCGTTCAGTACACGTCGCGCCGGTAACGTCGTTCGTCGGCCAGGCGTTGCAAGGCCTCCTCACCGAGCACTTCGCGCAGCACCCGGTCGACACCACCGGCCATGCCCTGCAGGCTGCCGCAGACGTACAAGGCCGCGCCCTCGTCGATCCAGCGCCGCAGTTCATCCGCCGCTTCATGCAGGCGGTCCTGGACATAGATCTTCTCCGCCTGGTCGCGGGAGAAGGCCAGGTCCAGGCGTTGCAGCTCGCCCCTGGCCAGGGCTTGCTCCAGCTCCGCACGACAGTAGTAGTCGTGGGCGAAATTGCGTTCGCCGAACAGCAGCCAGTTGCGCTTGCGCCCGGCGGCAATGCTGGCGCGCAACAGGCTGCGCAGGCCGGCGAGTCCGGTGCCGTTGCCGATGAGGATCAGCGGCACGTCATCCTCCGGCAGGTGGAAACCCGCGTTGCGGCGCAGGCGCAGGGTCAGCGCGGCGCCGAGCGGCAGGTACTCGGTGAGCCAGCCGGAGCAGATGCCCAGGCTGCCGTCGGCATGCTGCTCCTGGCGTACGATCAGTTGCAGGTCGCCATCGCTCTGCAGCGACGCGATGGAGTACTGGCGCACGGAAAGCGGAATCAGCGCATCCAGCAGCGCCTGCGGGTGCAAGCCGACCAGGTGTTCGAAAGAATCCGGCAGCAGGCGCCCGGCCAGGGCCTGCTCCAGGCTCTGCTCGACGCCCTCGACCGCCACCCGCGCCTGGCCGTCCAGGTGATGCCGCTGCAGCCATTCGCGGATGCGCGCGGGCGCCTGGTGCGGAACGATCTCCAGCAGATCGCCGGCGCGCCATTGGATGGCGCTGTCGGCCGGCGCACGCAGGTCCAGCAGCCAGGTCGACTCGCCCTGGCTGCCAGGGTTCAGGCACTCCCGCCGCGCCAGCGACCAGACCTCGAAGGCCGGCGCTTCCCAGGCCGCCGGGGCGGCACCGCCGGTCACCTCGGCCAGGCTTTCCTGCCATTGGCGCAGGGCCGCGGCGTCGCCATCATCGACCTCCACCGGGGCGAACAGGCTCCGCGCGCCCTGCCCCTGCAACCAGCCCTGCATGCGTCGGGCGAAGCCGCAGAACTGCTCGTACTGGCGATCTCCCAAGGCCAGCAGGGCGTAGCTCAGGCCATCGAGGCTGGCGGCCTGGCCAAGCACCTTGCGTTCGAAGCCGCGGGCGCTGTCCGGCGCCTCACCGTCGCCGAAGGTGCTGACCACGAACAGCGCCTTGCGCGCCTCGGCGAGTTGCCCGGCATCCAGGCGCGCCAGCGATTCGACCCGCACCGGCAATCCGGCCGCCTGCAACTGGCCGGCGCTCTGCCAGGCCAGTTGCTCGGCAAAACCGCTCTGGCTGGCGTAGCCGATCAACCAGGGCTCGCCGCTGGCGCCGGCGCTGCCGCCTAGGTCGGCGCGGCTCGCCCGTACCGCGCGTTTCTTGCGCCGGCGGTCGAGGTAGAGCAGCCAGCCGGTGATGAAGAACAGCGGCATCGCCAGGCTGGCGAGCATCATCAGGATGCGTCCGGCCATGCCGAAATAGCTGCCTACGTGCAATGCATAGACGCTGGCCAGCAACTGGCTGCCGAAAGAACGGTCGCTATAGCGCTGGTCGCTTTTCACCTGGCCGTTGGCCGGGTCCAGGGTCAGGGTGTTGAAGGCACGCTCGTGCGGCGCGTCGGTCAGGCGATAGAACACTGTCGCCGGCTGGCCGCCCGCCGGTGGCAGGCGCAGGTTGTAGGCCTGCAAGCGGTCGCCGCCGGCCTGGCGGATGCTGTTCCATACCGCCGCGTAGTCGACCACCAGCGGAGCCGCATCGGCCGGGCGCTCGCCACGTCCGCCCGGCTTGCCGCGCTGCGCCTGCTGGCCGGCGGGCGCGTCGTCGAGCAGTTTGAACAGGCCGTTGCGGTACCACTCGTAGGACCAGTACAGGCCGGTCAGCGCAGCCAGCAGGTAGAGCGCCAGGCACCAGGTGCCGGCCACGGCATGCAGGTCCCAGTTGAAACTGCGGCCCTTGCGCGACCAGTCGAGGGTCAGCCAGGCGCGCCAGTCGAGGACCTTGCGCGGCCAGCGCAGGTAGAGACCGGACAGGCAGAAGAAGATCAGGATCAGGGTGCAGGCGGCGGTGACCTGCTTGCCGTACTCGCCCATGGCGAGAAACCGGTGCAGTTGCATCATCAGGTTGAAGAAACCCTCGCCGCGCGGCTCGCCGACGAAAGCCCCGGTGTAGGGATCGATCCAGCGCGACTCGCCGCGGCGCTGTCCCGGCGGCGGGGTGTAGAAGATCCGCCCGGCCTTGTCGCTGTCCATCTCGACCCAGACGAAGGCCACTTTCCGCCCCGGCTCGGCGCCTTCGATACGGCGCACCAGTTCGTCCAGCGGCAGCACGCCCTCGGGGCGCTTCTGCACCACCAGCACGTCAGGGTTGAGCGCGCGCATCAGTTCGTCCTGGAACGACAGGGTCGCTCCGGTGACGCCCATCAGCGCCAGCACCAGGCCGGCGCTGATGCCGAAGAACCAATGCAACTGGAACCAGACTTTCTTCACAGGATCACCTTCACGGCCGCCGCGCGGCAACAACGGGACTACGCCGACGCCAAGCGCCGGCCAGACGACACGAGGACGTCGGCGGGCAATTCTATTTGATAATCAGTTGCGATAAAGCCGAATTAACGTTCTTTACGCTCTATTTACCCACCTGGATGCGGGAAAGCCCCATCCCGCAGGGGGAATGGGGCTTTCGTGGGGAGCGAGAGCGGCAGTCAGAAGTGGAAGTTCACCCCGAGCAATGCCGTGCGGCCCGGAGCGACGTGGGCCATGTGCGTGCTGTAGACCTGGTCGAAGTAGCGCTTGTCGGTCAGGTTCTGCACGTTCAGTTGCAGGTCGACGTTCTTGCTCACCTTGTAGCTGGCCATGGCGTCATAGCGCCAGTAGGACGGGATATAGGTAGAGTTCGCAGTGTTGCCGTACTGCTTGTCCACATAGGTGGTACCACCGCCGATAGTGAAGTTCTGCAACAGATCGTAGGTGGTCCACAGAGTGAAGTTGTTCTGCGCGGTCTGCGGCATCTTGTTGCCTTCGTCGCTCTTCACCGTCGACTTGCGGATTTCGCTGTCGAGGTAGGTGTAGCCGCCGAAGACCTTCCACTTCTCGGTCAGCTTGCCATTGAAGCCCAGCTCGACGCCCTGCACCCGCTGCTCGCCGTCCAGTACCTGAAGAGTGGAAACATCCGGCGAAGCGACCCGGGCATTGGTCTTGTCGGTGCGGAAAAGCGCGGCGTTCAGCGACAGAGCATCGTCGAAGAAGGCCCACTTGGTACCCAGTTCGAGGTTGCGGTTACGCTCCGGATCCAACCCGTTGTTGCCTACGCTGATGTCCGCCTGGCCCTCGCCGCCGGTCTCGCCGGTGGGGTTGCTCGAGGTCGACCAGGCCAGGTAGATGCTGCCGTTGGGCGCCGGTTTGTAGACCAGACCGGTCTGGTAGTTCCAGAAGTGGCTGTTGTTCTCGCGCTTGAAGTAGCCGGCGGGACCGTTGCGGCCAGCCGTCTGGTAGCCGCTGGACTTGGTATCGAAGTCGTCGTAGCGCAGGCCGAGATTCAGCTCCCATTGTTCGCTTAGCTTCAGGGTATCGAACACATAAGCCGCGCTGGTCTTGGTGTCGGTATCGGTATAGGCCAGGCCGTCGGTGATGCTGCCGGTCCAGTTGTCGCCCGGAGTCGGGCGATTCAGGCTGGTGCAGTCGCCACTAGCGAGCAATCGTGCATTGCAGGTGTTGCCGGCGCCGCCACCGGAAGTAATGGCGTACGGACGGTTGTGCACGTCCTCGTAGCTGAACTCCAGGCCGGTCACCAGGGTGTGCTTGATGAAGCCGGTTTCGAAGTTGGCCTTCAGGTCGGTCTGGTTGACCCAGCCCTTCGAGGTCGAATTGCGGCTTTTCGCCGAACGGTAGACGTAGCCGTTGGCAACGTTGCCACGGCTGTCGTCGGGGTTGCTGACGATGTAGTCGAGCGTCGTGCGCACCAGGCGGGTGCTATTCGACAGGGTCAGGTTGTCGTTCAGGTCATGCTCGATGCGGAAGGTGCCGCTGTCGGTGGTGCTCTTGCGGTAGTCGCGGTCCTTCAGGCCATAGAAGTTATCGCGATCCACCGAGGCCGGCTTGCTCGGATTGGCTTTGCTGCGGTTGACGTTGGTCAGCGGCAGGCCGTAGTCCGGCATGTCATCGGTGCTGAGATGGTAATAGGACAGGGTGGCGCGGGTCGGCGTGTCGAAGCCGAAGGTAACGGTCGGAGCCACGCCCCAGCGGCTGACGCTGACTTCGTCGCGCCCTGCGACGTGGGCATCGTGCTTCATCAGGTTGAGGCGGAAGGCGGCGTTGTCGCCAATCATCCGGTTCACGTCGAGAGTAGTGCGGCGGGTCTGGTCTGAGCCCCAGGTGAAGCCGGCGTCGGTGAAGTTGTCCTGCTTGGCGGTCTTGCTGATCAGGTTCAGGCTGCCACCGGTGGAGCCGGCGCCGGTGTAGGCCGAGCCCGGGCCCTTGCTGACCTCGATCTGCTCGACGTTGAACACCTCGCGGGTTTGCGAGGCGACGTCGCGCATACCGTCGAGGAACGTATCGCTCTCGGCGTTGAAGCCACGGATGAATGGCCGGTCGCCTGCGGGGTTGCCGCCCTCGCCCGCGCCGAAGGTGATACCCGGGGTGGTGCGCAGTGCGTCGGCCAGGGTCAGGGCGCCAGTGTCCTTGATCACCTGTTGCGGGATCACGGTGACGGTCTTCGGCGTATCCAGCAGCAGCGCGGTGTACTTCTTCGACGCCGAGCGGTCGACGTTATAGGTGGTTTCGTCCTGCTGCTCGCCGACGATGGTGGCCGCATCCAGCGACAGTACGCGGTCCTTGTCGGTCTTTTTCTGCCCGGCCTCGTCGGCGTGGGCTGCCTGCGGTGCGGCGATGGCGGTGATGGCGACACCGATGGCAGAAGCCAGCAGACGTTGCGAAGAAACGGCGGTATCCGTGGACTGACGCGACATTCGAAACCCCTCCCCGGGAGCTGTGAAGGTCGCGGAATTTATTGCAGATCAGAATTGTTATCAATTATTACGGATTCGCATTCGACAGGAATTTACATTCTTTACAATTTTCTCATTACATTTTTTCCCATCTCGCTCGTCTACAACCTCTGGCGGTTTTACATGTCCAATGCAAATCAATATCATTGGCAATCATTTCGCCTTCATGGACAGCGCCATGTTGCTGCATATTCCCGCCATCTTCACCGCCGAGGAAGTCTCCCGGATCCGCGCAGCCCTGGAGCAGGCGGAATGGGCCGACGGCAAGGCGACCGCCGGCTACCAATCGGCCAAGGCCAAGCACAACCTGCAACTGCCGCAGGACCACCCGCTGGCCCGGGAGATCGGCGAAGCCATGCTGCAGCGCCTGTGGAACCATCCCCTGTTCATGTCCGCCGCCCTGCCGCTCAAGGTCTTCCCGCCGCTGTTCAACTGCTATACCGGCGGGGGCTCGTTCGACTTCCACATCGACAACGCCGTGCGCGACGTCCATGGCGGCCGCGAGCGGGTCCGTACCGACCTGTCCTCGACCCTCTTCTTCAGCGACCCGGAGGACTATGACGGCGGCGAACTGGTGATCCAGGACACCTACGGCCTGCAACAGGTGAAGCTGCCCGCCGGCGATCTGGTGCTCTACCCCGGCACCAGCCTGCACAAGGTCAATCCGGTCACCCGCGGCGCGCGCTACGCCTCGTTCTTCTGGACCCAGAGCCTGGTCCGCGAAGACAGCCAGCGCACCCTGCTATTCGAAATGGACCAGTCGATCCAGCGACTCACCCACGACGTGCCCGACCATCCCTCGCTGATCCGCCTAACCGGCACCTACCACAATCTCCTGCGGCGCTGGTCGGAACTCTGAACATGCGCCACCTGCTGCTCCGTCACGACGCACTGGACGCCGAAGGTTTCGCCGCACAACTGGCCGGTACCCCGGGCGAGGTTGCCCAGGCCATCCTCGGCGCTGCGCGCGAGGGCCTGACGGAAGCCCAGGCCCTGCTCGGACAGATCCTTCTGGACGGCCAAGGCATCCAGCGCGACCCGACCCTGGCGCGGACCTGGTTCGCGATCGCCGCCGGGCACGGCCACGCAATGGCGCGCAATATGCTCGCTCGCTGCCTGGAACATGGCTGGGGCGGCCCGGCGGATCCAGCCGCGGCAGCGGTCCACTATCGGATCGCCGCCCAGGCCGGCCTCGACTGGGCCCGCTACAACCTGGCCAATCTTCACGCTACCGGCCGCGGGGTGCCCCAGGACCAGCCGCGCGCCTATGCGCTGTATCGGCAAGCGGCCGAGCAGGGCCACGCGAAATCGATGAACCTGGTGGGGCGCTACCACGAAGAAGGCCTGGTGGTCGCTCGCGACCTGGCGCAAGCTGCGCACTGGTATCGACGCTCCGCCGAGGGTGGCGATTTTCGCGGCCAGTTCAGCCACGCCGCGATGCTCAGCGCCTCGGGCCGCCATGCCGAAGCCGAAACCTGGCTCCGGCGTGCCCTCGAAGGCGGCAACCTGAACTTCCTGCGCAGCGCCCGCCATGGCCTGGAGCAGTCGGCCCACCCACCGTTCCGCAGCCTGGCGCTGGCCTACTACCGACGCGCGGCGCAGTTGGGCGACGACACCGATCGAGAGGCCCTGGAACAGGCGCTCGAACGTCACGGGCACGCACGACTGCCCGCCTGACGAACAACGCACGACCCTTTGTTCACGCCCACATAACACTTTTTTGACAAGCCTTTCCCTACCCTCGCCGTTTCATCGAGGCGAACGACGATCGCGCCTCCGGTCCATCGTACGAGGCTATCGTGTCCCCCACTCCACCAAGCGTTACGCGCAATCGCATCGACTGGGCCGGCCTGGGCTGGCTGTTCCTGTTCTTCTGGTTCTTCTCCGGTATCACCCAACTGCTCCTGCTGACCTCCGGCAACAGCGGTTTCTCCGGTTTCCGCAACGCCATGGTGCTGAGCACCATCTGGCTTGCGCCGGTGTTGCTGTTCCCGCGCTGGACCAAGCCGCTGGCCGCCGTCATCGGGCTGGTGCTGTGGGCCGCCTCGCTGGTCGGCCTGAGCTATTTCGGCATCTATCACCAGGAATTCTCGCAAAGCGTGATCTTCGTGATGTTCGAGTCGAACACCGCCGAGGCCAGCGAATATTTCAGCCAGTACTTCAACCCCTGGATGACCCTCGGCCTGGTGCTCTACAGCCTGGTCGCCATCCTCCTCTGGCGCCGCCTGCGCCCGGTCTACCTGCCGCGCTTCAGCGCCCTGCCGGTGGCGGTGCTGCTGATCGTCGCGACCATCGGTTATCCGTTCTACAAGCAACTGGTCAGCCAGGGCCGGCCCTTCGACGAAGCCCTGGACAAGGTCCAGGCGCGCATGGAACCGGCGGTGCCCTGGCAATTGCTGATCGGCTACCAGCAATACCGCCAGCAACTGGGCAGCATGCAGGCGCTGTTGCAAAAGAACGCGGCCCTACCGCCGCTGAAGAACCTCGTCGATGCCAATGGCGATACGCCGCGCACGCTGGTCCTGGTGATCGGCGAATCCACGTCGCGCAAGCACATGAGCCTCTACGGCTATCCACGCGAAACGACCCCGCAGCTGGACGCACTGAAGGCCGCGAACCGGAACCTCACGGTATTCAACAACGTGGTGGCGTCGCGGCCATACACCATCGAGGTGCTGCAGCAGGTGCTGACGTTCGCTGACCAGGAGCATCCCGACCGCTTCCTCACCGATCCGTCGCTGATGAACCTGATGAAGCAGGCCGGCTACAAGACCTTCTGGATCACCAACCAGCAGACCATGACCAAGCGCAACACCATGCTGACGACCTTCGCCCAGCAGACCGATGCGCAGTTCTATCTGAACAACCAGCGCAGCCAGAACGCCAGCCAGCTGGACGGCGCGGTGCTGGCGCCCTTCGCCAAGGTGCTGGACGACCCGGCGCCGAAGAAGTTCATCGTGGTCCATCTGCTCGGCACCCACATGAACTACAAGTACCGCTATCCCGCCGACTACGCTCGCTTCGTCGACCGCCAGGGCGCCCCGGCGGCTCTCAGCGATGACCAGGTGGAGGTCTACAACAGCTACGACAACGCCGTGCTGTACAACGACTACGTGGTCTCCAGCCTGATCAAGGGCTTCGCCAACAGCGATCCGAACGGCTTCCTGGTCTACCTCTCGGATCATGGCGAGGAAGTCTTCGACGAAGCCCCGCACGACCGTCTCGGCCGCAACGAAGGCGACCCGACCCGCGGCATGTACACCGTGCCCTTCCTGGTCTGGACTTCGCCCAGCTGGCAGCAGACCCATCCGCGCGACCTACAGGCCCTGGTCGACCGACGCTACAGCAGCGAAGACCTGATCCATACCTGGTCCGACCTCGCCGGCCTCAACTATGACCTCTTCGATCCGACCAAGAGCCTGGTGAGCAACGACTTCGAGCATGAAGTCCGCTGGATCGGCAACCCCTATGCCCACAATGGCTTGCGCGACTTCGACAAGCTGCCGCTGGACAAGGCCGACGCCGGGCAGCAGGTAGCCCAGGCCGGACGACCCGCGCCAACGACGCCGCGCGCACCGTCCCGTCAGCCGGACGAAGGCTGACCGCCGCCAAGGAATGCGCCCCGCCGAGCGGGGCGTTTTTCCATCCGTAGCGCCCTCAGGGCAAGACCAGGTTGCCCTGCTCGTCGAACGGCCAGAACGGGTTGTAGGCAATTTCCCAAAGGTGTCCATCCGGGTCGGCGACATATCCGGAGTAGCCCCCCCAGAACACTTCCTGCGGCATCTTGGTCGCCTGCCCGCCGGCCGCCATAGCTGCGGAGAACAGACGGTCCACCTCGTCCCGCGAGGCGCAGTTGCAGGCCAGGGTGATAGCCGCGAAGCCGGTCGGACGATCTTCCACCTGCGCATCCTCGGCGAGGGCGCTGCGTCCGTAGAGGCCGAGGACCAGGTTGCGGCCCTTGAGAAATACCACCTGCTCGTTGCCGTCCGAAGAGGGCTGCCAGCCCAGCGCCTGGTAGTAGAGAGAGGAGCGGGCCAGATCGGCGACCCCGAGGGTCACCAGGGAAACACCATTGCCTGTCATGTCGGCGTCCTTGTCATGGGTTGTCGAACAAGGCTGGCACGAGCGCCGCGAGGCTTCCAGAGCGACATGAAAAAGCCCCGCCGAGGCGGGGCTCTTCGTAACAGAGGCGACTGCGCTAGAGGTAGAACGCCTTCAGCGGCGGGAAGCCGTTGAACTCCACCGCACTGTAGCTGGTGGTGTAGGCGCCGGTAGACAGCCAGTAAAGGCGGTCGCCGCTCGCCAGGTTCAGCGGCAGGCCATACTTGTAGTGCTCGTACATGATGTCGGCGCTGTCGCAGGTCGGGCCGGCGATCACCACCTCTTCCATCTCGCCCTGCTTCTCGGTCCAGATCGGGAACTTGATCGACTCGTCCATGGTTTCGATCAGTCCGGAGAACTTGCCGACGTCGGCATAGACCCAGCGCTCCACGGCGGTCCGCGACTTGCGGGCGACCAGCACCACTTCGCTGACCAGGATGCCGGCATTGGCGATCAGCGAACGGCCCGGCTCGAGGATGATTTCCGGCAGGTCGTCGCCGAAGTCCTCCTTGAGGAAGCGGATGATCTCCTCCGCATAGGTTTCCAGGTCGTTGGTCTTGGTGATGTAGTTGGCCGGGAAGCCGCCGCCCATGTTGATCATCTTCAGGACGATGCCGTCTTCTTCCTTCAGGCGCTCGAAGATCACCTTGACCTTGGCGATCGCCGCGTCCCACACCGAGATGTCGCGCTGCTGCGAACCGACGTGGAAGGAAATGCCGTAGGGCTCCAGGCCCAACTGGCGGGCCAGGATCAGCAGGTCCATGGCCATGTCGGTCTGGCAGCCGAACTTGCGCGACAACGGCCAGTCTGCGGTAGTCGAGCCCTCGGTGAGGATACGCACGTAGACCTTGGCGCCGGGAGCGGCCTTGGCGATGTTGCGCAGGTCGGCTTCGGAGTCGGTGGCGAACAGGCGCACGCCCTTCTCGTAGAAGTAGCGGATGTCCTTGGATTTCTTGATGGTGTTGCCGTAGCTGATGCGCTCCGGACCGACGCCGGTCTTCATCACCTTGTCCAGTTCGTAGATCGAGGCGATATCGAAGTTCGAACCCTTGTCGCGCAGCAGCTCGGTGATTTCGGTAGCGGGATTGGCCTTCACCGCGTAGTAGATCCTGGCGAAGGGGAAGCAGTCGGTCAGTTGGTCGTAGGCATCGGCGATGGTCTGCTTGTCGATGACCACGAAGGGGGTTTCCTGCTTGTCGGCGAAGGCCTTCATGCGCTGGAAGGTTTCAGGGGCGAAATAATCCTCGACCTTGATGGACATGGTTGGGACTCCCAATGGCAAAACACATGGATTCGTAGGGGTGAAGCTGAACGTCTAATCCGTTTCCCCACTTTGGTTCGCCTACTTCCCAAGGCATGTCGCCGAGTATCACCTGCCTGCCGGCAGCCACCGCCTGTTCATCCTGGTAGGTCGCGCGCATGTCCCGCGCGACAACCTGGCCGCTTGAGCAGCGGACGTCGCCTTGCCACAAGGCGATCTCTCGTCGTCAGTACTTGAGCCGGATGGATCGTTTCCAGCATGGACGTTCGGGCGCGAACTTTAGGACCAAGGGGACGCGAGATCAATAAAAAAATGCCGCGATTTCGCCTCCGCCTGTCGCACCGCCGGATTGACCTGCTCAGCCTTTACCCCATGTGCATGACAGTGGGATGTCCCCGTCCGCCCAGCGTTCAATCGGATGGACGAAAAACGTCCCGCGCAGGCCTTGCGCCTACACCCGGAACGCACCGATCAGGCGTTTCAGCTGGGTCACCTGGGCGCCCAGTTCACGGCTGGCCCGTTCGGTCTGGCTGGCGCCTTCCGCGGTGCGCTCGCCGGCCTGGTTGATCTCGACGATGTTCTGGTCGATATCGTGGGCCACGGCGGTCTGTTGCTCGGCGGCGGCGGCGATCTGCTGGTTCTGGTCGACGATCATGCCCACCGCGCCGAGGATATTCTCCAGTGCCTGCTGCACCTGCGCCGACTCGTTGACCGTGTCATCGGCGGTATGGTGGCTGCTGCCCATCGCCTTCACCGCCGCATCGACGCCGCCCTGCAGGCGCAGGATCATCTGTTCGATCTCGGCGGTGGATTGCTGGGTGCGCTTGGCCAGCGTGCGCACCTCGTCGGCCACCACCGCGAAACCGCGCCCCTGCTCCCCGGCACGAGCGGCCTCGATCGCCGCATTGAGCGCCAGCAGGTTGGTCTGTTCGGCGATGCCCTTGATCACATCCAGCACCTGGCTGATCGAGGCGCTGTCGCTGGCCAGGCGATTGATCGCCGCCACCGACTGGTCGATCTCGCCGGCCAGGCGCTGGATGCTACCCACCTGCGACTCGACCAGGCTGCGCCCGCTGAGGGTTTCCTGGTTCACGCTGTTCGCGCTGCTCACCGCCATCGCCGCGCTGCGCGCCACTTCCTGGGCGGTAGCGGCCATCTGGTTCATCGCCGTGGCCACCTGCTCGATCTGGCTGCGTTGCCCGGCTACCGCCTGGTTGCTTTCGGCCGACACCGACTCGACGCGCAGGGTCTGCCGCTCGACCTCGCCGACGGTCTGGCTGACCCGCTCGATCAGGTCGTGGATCTTCGCCACCGATTCGTTGAACGATTGTCCCAGCTCGCCCAGCTCGTCACGGCTGCGGGCCTGGAAGCTGACCGTCATGTCGCCGCCGGCGACGCGCTCCATCATTCGCCCGAGATCCTTCAGGGTGGCGCGGGTGGAAACGTAGAAACCGCCGTAGAGGTATAGGATCGCGGCGAAAACCACGGCCAGCGCGGCGACTAGCAACAGCATCTGCGTGCGCACCTGTTGCAGGCGCTTTTGCAACTGGGTATCGAGATAGCCGAGAACGGCGTCGTCGAGCTGGTAGGTCTTGTCCATCGCCGCGCTGACCTGATCGTAGAACTGCGTCCACGGGGTATCCAGCGTCTCGGCCACGATCACCCGGTCCTCGAACAACTGCCCCAGGCTCTTCAGGGTCTCGCGACTGGCCTGGGCGGCCTCCTCGAGCGCCGGTGGGCTGCCGGCCAGGGACTCCTGCAGCTTCAGGCCGTACTCGCCATGCAGTTTCTCGAACTCCAGCAGCAGTTCGTCGAGCCGCGCGCTGGAGGACGAATTGAGGAAACCCTGGCCCAGGGAGTAGGCGCCGATGGCGCGCCCCTTGCTGATGGCCGCCGTCACCTCCGGCGTTATCGAACCGACCAGCTCGCTGAGCTGGCGCACCTGGCGCTGGCTGTCCTGGCTGAGCCCGGCCTGGGCGATAAGCAACTTGATGAATACCTGTGCGCTACCGAGCAGCTTCTCCGCCCGTGCGCCCTTGCCCTGCAAGGACCCTTCGGCCTCCACGGCCTGCAAGCCGTTGAGCAACCGGTCGCGCTGGGCCTCGAATTCGGCTACCGCCGCACCATCCTCGCTGAGCGGCGCCAGCGCCTCGAGCCGCCCGCGCAACCCCTTCTGGACGTCCGCGATGCGCGCTTCCAGATCGCCGGCCTTGCCGGACTGGCCGATGACCGCATTGATCTGCAACAGATCGTTGAGGGACTCCAGGCCACGCCGGATCTGAAGTCCGCTACCCAGCAGCGTCAAGCTCTGCAGTTCGATCCGGGTGTCGCTGAACTGGCGATAGGCATCGCGCACCAGATAGAAGCTGGTGATCAGCAGCGGCAGGAAGAACAGCACGCTGATCAGGCCGAACTTCATGCCGAAGCTGAGCCGGTTCATCAGCGCGATAGCGGGATAGAGTACGGTCTTCACCCAGACGTCTCCTGATTGTTCTTATCGTTCTGAGAGATGCCGCCGCGTGGCGACATTGACGCACGGAGTCCGCTCGGTAATGGCCTTTCGAAATCATGCGGACACGTTCACCTGTGTACCCGATATCGGCCTGGTGTTCTGTAACTTAAGGTTAACGGGGAATCGCAGGCGGATTCCCCGTCGCTGCGCTCAGAGGAACAGCGCGCAGAAGGCGAACACGGCGTACCAGAGCACGGCCGCACGCACCAGCAATTGCCAGAGCGCATCCAGGCTGGCGACGCCGGCGGCACCCAGTTCGACCGCTTCGACATCGCTGGCGACCCGTCCGGCCTTGCCCAGCAGCGCGGCCGCCGAGATGTCCCAGGCCAGCAGCCAGTGCAGCAGCACGCGGATAACCGCGAGGAAGTTGCCGACCAGGGCGAAGCTCAGCACCAGCGCACGCACCGGCAACCAGTCGAGGATATGCCGGACGCGCGCCGCCTGTTCGCGCAACGCCGGCTGGCGGGCGTGCTCCAGCGCCAGTGCCAGCAGGCGATAGGCCAGGGCCGCCACCGGGCCGAGCAAGGCATACCAGAAGATCACCGCGAAGAAGCTCTGGTAGCCCTGCCAGAGCAAATGGCTGTGCACCCGGCCGATCAGTTCGCTCTCGCTGCCGCCCAGGATCCCCAGATCGCGTTCGGCGACATGGAAGGCAGCCTGGGCCTCCTCGCGCCGCCAGGCGTCGCGGAACGGCCCGAGGTCGGCCATGACGTCGCCGCGGCCGAGACTGTAGACCACCACCAGAAGATGCAGCGGAAGGCTCAACCAGCCATAGGCCAGCGGCTGCAGCAATGTCAGCAGCAGGGCCAGCGGCAGCAACGGCAGGACCACCGCGAGCAGCAGCCCCAGCCAGGAGCGGCGGGACACCGAGGGCAGGTCCTCGACCAGGCTCAGCCAGGCGAGCCAGGCGCCATCGCGCTGGATACGCCGGCGCCAGCCGGAGAACTTCTCCAGCGCAAGGGCCAGCAGCAACACCAGGAACGTCATGTTTCCTCCTTGGAATCGGTCAATCCGGCGCGGTAGCGCGACCAGTCGAAAGCCTCGCCGGGATCGGTCTTGCGCTCCGGGGCGATATCGCAGTGGCCCTGGATGCGTTCCGGGGTGATCCCCGGGAAGGCCGCGCGCAACAGCCGCGTCAGCCCGGCCAGGGCAGTGTACTGCGCGTCCGTGTACGGTTCCGTGTCGGTCCCCTCCAGTTCGATGCCAAGGGAGAAGTCGTTGCACGCCTCGCGACCGTCGAAGCAGGAAACCCCGGCATGCCAGGCGCGGTCGTGACAGGAGACGAACTGGGTGATGGCGCCGTCGCGTTCGATGAGGAAATGCGCGGAAACCGTCAGGTGGCGGATCTCCTCGAAATAGGGATGTTCGTTCGGGTCCAGACGATTCTGGAAGAACGCCTGGACCTTGCCGGTGCCGAACTGTCCCGGCGGCAGGCTGATATTGTGGATGACCAGCAGCGACACCGCGTCCCCTTGCGGACGCAGGTTGAAATTCGGTGAAGGGCAGTGGCGGACGCCACGGACCCAGCCGGTAACGGAATCGAAATGCATACGGGCTCCTGAACGAGCCCCCACTCTAATCCAGCGGCGCCGGAATGACGATCAGGCGGGCTCTGGATCGGCCGCTTCGACATGCGTCGAGGAAAGGTATTACCCGCAAGAACGAAAAGACCCGGCATCCGCCGGGTCCTCGAGAAGCGGCTAGGCGCCCTTGAGGCGCCGCAGGTTGCCGATCACCGACTCCAGGGCCCGGTCGAACAGCAAGGCATCGTCCAGCAGGCGTACCGCCTGCCGGCGAAACTCCACCGCCAGGCCCATGCGGGTCTTTTCCAGGACCTTCATCCCGGTGCGATTGACGAAGATGTAGCGACCGGTGGGCCGGATCACTGCCGCCAGCTTGCAGCGCAGCTTGTGCTCGGCGTCCTCCTGGATTTCCACCCAACTGCCGACACGCAGCGCATCGACCCGCAGCAGTGCCTCGTCGTTGTCCGGCAGGCGCACTTCGCTCTCGACAGGCGCCGGGGCGGCGTCCGGCGAGGTCAGGACAATTTCCTCGACCACCCGCAGCATGACCGGCGCCCGGGGCTTTTCCGCGGCCGTGCCCGGGGTCGCTTCGTCGAGCAGCGGGCTGTCCGCGACCGCCGCCTCGCCGCGCTTGTCGCGCTGCAGGCCCTGGACATGCAGGGTTTCCAGCTGGCTGAAGAATTCTCCGGTGGAAAACGGATCGAAGGCTGCGCTGGCCAATCCCTCGCGCAGCGCCTTGAGCAGGCCTGGCACGCGCTCCAGCAACTGTTGGCGGGACAGCGGATCATCATGCGGGCCGACGCTCCAGATCAGCTCGTCCATGGTATCCAGGGCCTCCCGCCACTCGGCCGAAGCCTTGCCATGCTTGAGGCAGATCAGCAGCATCACCTTGCTCCAGGCATCCCGCAGCAGGCGCACCACCACCTCCGGCAGGACCTTGCCGAGCAGTCGCTGGTTCAGCACCTGCTCCACGTCCTGACGAGCCAGTTCGGCCTTGGCGCGGCCTTCCTCGGCGTCGCGGGTGCGTTGCTCGAGGAGCTCGCTGCGGCGGCGCTCGTCGCCGGTGAAGGCAATGAAGTCCTCCAGCAACTCGGCGAAGATCGCCGGGTCGTCGACGAAGTCGTTCAACAGCCGCATCACGACCTGTTCGATCTTCTGGTACAGGCTGTCGCGCCGGGCATCATTGTGTTCGGCCCAGCCCAGCGACGCGGATGCGATCTCGTTGAGCAGGCGACGCGCCGGATGGCTACCGCGGCTGAAGAAGGTCTTGTCGAGCAGGGCCACCTTGAGCATCGGGATCTGCATCCGACCGATCAGGGCCTTCAGCGAATCAGGCAGGGTGCGGTCGTCGAGAATGAACTCGAACAGCATCGACACCAGGTTGATGACGTCATCGTCCACCTGGCCGACCACCCGAGAACGGCCGCTCTTGTGGCTGACCCGCTGGAGCAGTTGGTCGACCCCGTCGCGGACGTCGAACTCCGCGGCGCCAGGGCCCGGCAAGTGCTGTTGCAGGTGGGAAAGCAGGCGCATCAGGTCGTTGCTGGAAATCGGCGCGGCATTCTCAGGCGTTTCGCGACGGTAGAAGGAAGGATTGTCGCGGACCTGCGCCAGCAGTTCCTGCAGCGCGCCGAAGACTTCCTGCTGACCGCCGTCGAGCAGCGCAGCCTGTGCCTGCAGGGTCCCGGCATCGCGCACCGCTTCGGGACGGACAGCGGGCTGACGCCGCGGCAGCGCGGATTTGAGTTCCGGCAGCACGCCCGCAGCGACCAGGATCTGGTTGGCCTCGGCGTACAACTGGTCGCAATGGGCCAGGACGTACTTCTCGAACAGCTTGAGAATGATCAGCTTGACCTTGATCTCGACGCCGAGCCCCTGGCAGGCATCGAGGAAAGCCGAGGTCAGCGGACGCGGAGCGAGGGGATTGCTCTTCTCGTCGACCTTCCGGCCGACCAGGGTGTTCAGGCGGGTGCTCAGGTGGGCCAGCGCGGAGGCATCGCGGCTCATCACCCGCGCCACCATCGCGTCCACCGCGACGGACTCCTCCAGTTCCTCGTTCTGTACCAGGCTGAGGCTATCGAAGGACACGGTATCCAGGGTCGGCACGGATTTGCCGGACTGTACCTGGTTGAGCGCCGAGAACTCCTCGAAGACCTTCTGCAGGTAGACCCGCTCGATACTCTTGCGCTTGAGGCGCAGGTCGCGCATGGCTTCGAAGAAAGCGTTCTGTTCGAGGTTGCTGGTGGCTCGGTCGGCCATTTCGAAGAGGGTGTCGTCGGCGTTGTCGAACAACGCCTGCAACGCCTGTTTCAGCTGCAGCGCCGCCTTGTCGCGCACCTGCACGAGGATGACCGGCAGGCGCCCCGCTCCGGCGTTCGGCGACGGCTCGGAAGCGACCCTGGTCAGGTGCACCACATTGGCATCGTTCTGCATCGGGACTCTCCTGCCACCCTCGCGGCCGCGCATGGAATGGCAAAAATCGGGCACAGAGGATCGATTGGCGTCGTCCGTAACGTCAATTTCCAGGCGTCAAAAACAAGTATCTACATTCATTATAGAGATACTTTCAAATCTAGATAGAGGGTTTTCCTATAGACATGACTCTCTTCACACAAGCGAAGGCCGATGAATGGCGGCCGTCCCGACCGGCGCCCAGGTAGGCACAGACGCCGTCCGCCGCGCTCCGTATAATCGCCCGATCTCGTACAGGAGCCCGCCATGCCTAACCTCACCCTTGCCGACCTCCAAGGCGAAATCCAGGCCAACGTCCGCACCGCCCTGGCGGAAGACGTCGGCGGCGGCGACCTTACCGCTCAGTTGATCGATCCACAGCGCGAGGCCGAGGCCCGGGTGATTACCCGCGAGCACGCGACGATCGCGGGCCGCGCCTGGGTCGACGAGGTCTTCCGCCAGGTCGATCCCCGAGTGCTGGTGACCTGGCAGGTGGAGGACGGCCAGCGAGTCGAGCCGAACCAGATGCTGTTCCAGCTAAAAGGTCCGGCCCGCGCCCTGCTCACCGGCGAGCGCAGCGCGCTGAACTTCCTCCAGCTGCTTTCCGGTACCGCCACCCGCAGCCAGCACTACGCCGACCTGGTCGCAGGCACCACGGTGAAGCTGCTCGACACCCGCAAGACCCTGCCCGGCCTGCGCCTCGCGCAGAAGTACGCGGTCACCTGCGGCGGTTGCCACAACCATCGCATCGGCCTCTACGATGCCTTCCTGATCAAGGAAAACCACATCGCCGCCTGCGGCGGTATCGACCGGGCAATCGCCGAGGCCCGGCGCATAGCACCCGGCAAGCCGGTGGAAGTGGAAGTGGAGAACCTCGATGAACTGCGCCAGGCGCTGGAGGCCGGTGCCGATATCGTCATGCTCGACGAACTCAGCCTGGACGACATGCGCACCGCCGTCGCCCTCACTGCCGGCCGTGCCAAGCTGGAAGCTTCCGGCGGAATCAACGAGAGCACCCTGCGCAACATCGCCGAGACCGGCGTCGACTACATCTCCATCGGCACCCTGACCAAGGACGTCAGGGCCGTCGACCTGTCCATGCGCCTCACCCTCTGAACGAATCGCAGGCGAAAAAAAGCCCCGCCGAAGCGGGGCTTTTTATGCGACTGGTGCCGGATAGAGGAATCGAACCCCCGACCTTCTCATTACGAATGAGCTGCTCTACCGACTGAGCTAATCCGGCTGACATTATAGCGGCGAATACGATAATGCAATCACCGCTAGATGCCAAGTCATCGATCAAAAAATCATATAGTAATCAGTCAGTACAGCCATTAGGACGGAATTTAGCATCTACGGTAGTAGCACAGCTCCAGCCACCATTAACATCACGAGTCCAGGTCAGAGTCTGGCCAGAAATAGCTGCGGATGCACCGTTACCAAAAGTCGCAATGATAGTGGTTTGAGTAGTCAGAGGATCCAGAACCTGCGGAACACCGGTATTGGTTGGCAGGGTTTGAGAAGTCTGAGAAGCACCAGTCAACAAACTGGAACCCGTCGCACCCGGGTCGCATTGACCAGCAGCAGTACCCACAGCAGTACGACCATCCTGGAGGCAGGCCTCAACTGCAGTCTTCAAGGAGCCAGCCTCTGCCATAACCCTGGAGACCTGAGAGCGAGAAACATAGTTCTGATATTGGGGAATTGCGATTGCAGCCAGAATACCAATGATCGCAACTACGATCATCAGTTCAATCAGAGTAAAACCCTTCTGTGCTTTCATGAGTATCTCCATATTGTATGTATAGGCCAAACGCCTTCCCCCAATAAAGCAGTTTGCATGCCAACCTTTCAAAGCCCTCTCTTCGCAACTTTCGCAGGCGTTTCATCACTGAACAACTCCCCTCCGCTGGCAATATGTGACACTTTTTGACATCTTGGAATCACCGGTTTGGCAGCCCCAGGCATCTGCGTTATAAGTCTCGCTCCAAGCCTTCTTCAGATGTTCCCCAATGAACGATTCCACGCCTCTCAGCGGCCTTGCCAAGCAACTGGTCCTGAACGAACTCCTCGACGAAAAGACCGCCCGCCAGGCCCAGGTGCAGGCCGCGCGCAACAAGCAGTCGCTGGTCAGCCACCTGGTCCAGGCCAAGCTGGTGCAGAGCCGGGCGTTGGTCGAGGTGGCCGCCGAGCAGTTCGGCATCGCCTATTGCGACCTGAACAGCCTGGATCGGGAAAGCATTCCGAAGGATGCCATCAGCGAGCGCCTGGTCCGCCAGCACCGCGTGTTGCCGCTGTGGAAGCGCGGCAACAAACTGTTCATCGGCCTCTCCGACCCGACCAATCACCAAGCGGTCACCGATATCCAGTTCAGCACCGGTCTCACCACCGAAGCCCTGCTGGTGGAGGACGACAAGCTCGGCGTAGCCATCGAGAAGCTCTACGAGGGCGCCATGGACGCTCTCGGCGACCTCGGCGATATCGATCTCGACGGGGTCGATGTGGGCAAGGCAGAAAGCGCCAGCCAGGAAGATTCCGGCGACGACGCCGAAGATGCCCCGGTGGTGCGCTTCGTCAACAAGATGCTGCTCGACGCCATCCGCGGCGGCTCTTCCGACCTGCACTTCGAACCCTACGAAAAGACCTACCGGGTGCGCTTCCGTACCGACGGCATGCTCCACGAGGTAGCCAAGCCGCCGATCCAGCTGGCCAGCCGCATTTCCGCGCGACTCAAGGTAATGGCCGGCCTGGATATCTCCGAACGGCGCAAGCCGCAGGACGGGCGGATCAAGATGCGCGTGTCAAAGAACAAGTCCATCGACTTCCGCGTCAACACCCTGCCGACCCTGTGGGGCGAGAAGATCGTGATGCGGATCCTCGACTCCTCCAGCGCGCAGATGGGCATCGACGCCCTCGGCTACGAAGAGGATCAGAAGGAACTTTATCTGGCCGCGCTCAAACAGCCACAGGGCATGATTCTGGTCACCGGCCCCACCGGCTCGGGCAAGACGGTTTCGCTGTACACCGGCCTGAACATCCTGAATACCACCGACATCAACATTTCCACCGCCGAAGACCCGGTGGAGATCAACCTGGAAGGCATCAACCAGGTCAACGTCAATCCGCGCCAGGGCATGGACTTCTCCCAGGCGCTGCGCGCCTTCCTGCGCCAGGACCCGGACGTGATCATGGTCGGCGAGATCCGCGATCTGGAGACTGCCGAGATCGCCATCAAGGCGGCGCAGACCGGGCATATGGTGATGTCCACCCTGCACACCAACAGCGCCGCCGAGACCCTGACCCGCCTGCTGAACATGGGCGTGCCGGCATTCAACCTGGCGACCTCGGTGAACCTGATCATCGCCCAGCGCCTTGCGCGAAAACTCTGTTCGCACTGCAAGAAAGAACACGACGTGCCGAAGGAAACCCTGCTTCACGAGGGCTTCCCGGAAGACAAGATCGGCACCTTCAAGCTGTATTCGCCTGTAGGCTGCGAAAACTGCAAAGGCGGTTACAAAGGTCGCGTCGGTATTTATGAAGTGGTTAAAAACACCCCCGCCCTGCAGCGGATTATCATGGAAGAAGGCAACTCCATCGAGATCGCCGAGCAAGCCCGCAAAGAAGGCTTCAACGATCTGCGCACCTCAGGCCTGCTGAAAGCCATGCAGGGAATCACCAGCCTGGAGGAAGTCAACCGCGTGACCAAGGATTAACCCATGGCGGACAAAGCGTTAAAGACCAGTGTCTTCGTATGGGAAGGCACTGACAAGAAAGGCACCAAGGTCAAGGGCGAGCTGTCCAGCCAGAACCCGACCCTGGTCAAGGCGCAACTGCGCAAGCAGGGCATCACGCCGGTCAAGGTCCGCAAGAAAGGCATTTCCCTGCTGGGGGCGGGGAAGAAGATCAAGCCTATGGACATCGCCCTGTTCACCCGCCAGATGTCCACCATGATGGCCGCCGGCGTGCCACTGCTGCAGTCGTTCGACATCATCAGCGAAGGCTTCGACAATCCGAACATGCGCAAGCTGGTGGAGGAGATCAAGCAGGAAGTCGCCGGCGGCAACAGCCTGGCCAACTCGCTGCGCAAGAAGCCGCAGTACTTCGACTCGCTCTACTGCAACCTGGTGGACGCCGGCGAACAATCCGGCGCCCTGGAAACCCTGCTCGACCGGGTCGCCACCTACAAGGAAAAGACCGAGGCGCTGAAGGCCAAGATCAAGAAGGCCATGACCTACCCGATCGCAGTGATCGTCGTCGCCATCATCGTTTCGGCGATCCTACTGATCAAGGTGGTGCCGCAGTTCCAGTCGGTGTTCGAGGGCTTCGGCGCCGAACTGCCAGCCTTCACCATGATGGTCATCAACATTTCCAACGTGCTCCAGGAATGGTGGCTCCTGGTACTGCTGATGATGGGCGGCGCCGGCTTCTTGCTGAACCACGCCTACAAGCGTTCGGAGAAGTTCCGCGACGCCACCGACCGCACGGTACTGAAGCTGCCGATCGTCGGCGCCATCCTCTACAAATCCGCCGTGGCACGCTACGCGCGGACGCTGTCGACCACCTTCGCCGCCGGCGTGCCATTGGTGGAAGCCCTCGACTCGGTTTCCGGCGCCACCGGCAACGTGGTGTTCAGGGACGCGGTGGGCAAGATCAAGCAGGACGTGTCCACCGGCATGCAGCTGAACTTCTCCATGCGCACCACCAACATCTTCCCCAGCATGGCCATCCAGATGACCGCCATCGGCGAGGAATCGGGCGCGCTGGACGACATGCTGGCCAAGGTCGCTGGCTTCTACGAGCAGGAAGTGGATAATGCCGTGGACAACCTGACCGCCCTGATGGAACCGATGATCATGGCGGTCCTCGGGGTCCTGGTCGGTGGCCTGATCATCGCCATGTACCTGCCGATCTTCCAACTCGGCAACGTCGTCGGATAACTGATGCCCCTCCTCGACTACCTGGCCAGCCATCCGCTGGCCTTTGTCTTGTGCGCCATCCTCCTCGGCCTGCTGGTCGGCAGCTTCCTCAACGTCGTCGTGCATCGCCTGCCGAAGATGATGGAGCGCAACTGGAAGGCCGAAGCCCGCGAAGCGCTCGGGCTGGAGCCGGAACCCAAGCAGGCGACCTACAACCTGGTGCTGCCGAATTCGGCGTGCCCGCGCTGCGGCCACGAGATCCGCCCCTGGGAAAACATCCCGCTGGTCAGCTACCTGGCGCTGGGCGGCAAGTGCTCGTCCTGCAAGGCCGCCATCGGCAAACGCTACCCCCTGGTGGAACTGGCCACCGCGCTGCTTTCCGGCTACGTCGCCTGGCATTTCGGCTTCACCTGGCAGGCGGGCGCGATGCTCCTGCTGACCTGGGGTCTGCTGGCGATGAGCCTGATCGATGCCGATCACCAACTGCTGCCGGACGTGCTGGTGCTGCCGCTGCTCTGGCTGGGCCTGATCGCCAACCATTTCGGCCTCTTCGCCAGCCTCGACGATGCGCTGTTCGGCGCGGTGTTCGGCTACCTGAGCCTGTGGTCGGTGTTCTGGCTGTTCAAGCTGGTGACCGGCAAGGAGGGCATGGGCTACGGCGACTTCAAGCTGCTGGCCATGCTCGGTGCCTGGGGCGGCTGGCATATCCTGCCGCTGACCATCCTGCTGTCGTCGCTGGTCGGGGCGATCCTCGGGGTGATCATGCTGCGCCTGCGCAACGCCGAAAGCGGCACGCCGATCCCCTTCGGTCCCTATCTGGCGATTGCCGGGTGGATTGCTTTGCTCTGGGGTGATCAAATAACCCGGACCTATCTGCAATTCGCCGGATTCAAATGACCCAACCCTGGATACTAGGCCTCACGGGCGGTATCGGCAGCGGCAAGAGCGCAGCCGCCGAGCATTTCATTTCCCTCGGCGTCCACCTGGTGGACGCCGACCATGCCGCCCGCTGGGTGGTGGAGCCGGGGCGTCCGGCCCTGGCGAAGATCGTCGAACGCTTCGGCGACGGCATCCTCCTGCCCGATGGCCAGCTCGACCGCGCCGCCTTGCGCGAGCGGATCTTCCAGGCGCCGGAGGAACGGCGCTGGCTGGAGCAATTGCTGCACCCGCTGATCGGCGCGGAGATCGTCCAGTACCTGGCCAGGGCCGAATCACCCTACGCTATCCTGGTCTCGCCGCTACTGGTGGAGTCCGGCCAGCGCCAGATGACCCAGCGCGTGCTGGTGGTGGATACCCCGGAACATCTGCAACTACAGCGCACCATGCTTCGCGACAAGGTCTCCGAGGAGCAGGTGCGCTCGATCCTCCAGGCCCAGGCCCGGCGCGACGAGCGCTTGAAGCACGCCGACGACGTGCTGGTCAACGACGGCGACCTGTCCCACCTGCAGCGTGAAGTCGAACGACTGCACGCCTTCTACCTGACCTTGCGAGGAGGCCGAGCATGAGCCAGCCCCTGACCGTGGAGTGCCCGACCTGCGGCGCGCCCGTCGAATGGAAAAGCGACAACAAGTACCGTCCCTTCTGCTCCGACCGCTGCAAGCTGATCGATCTCGGCGCCTGGGCCGCCGAGGAACATGCGATCCCCGGCGACACCCTGGAAGACGATATCTTCTCCGCCGACCTGCCGCCTCGCGAGCATTGAACGCAACGGGCCAGCCAATCCGGCTGGCCCGTTCCTTCAGGGACGCATGAAAGCGTAGTCGCGCTGGTCGTCGAGATTCTCCGCAAGAAATTGCAGTTCGCTGGCCAGGTCGCCAGCATCGCGCTCCGCCCGGTTCAGTTCGACGATTGCGCTGAGCAACGCGCGCAGGCGCATTGCCCGGTCCGCCTCGTCGCTCTTCGACAGCAACTCTCGCAGGCCCTCTCGGGCCCATTCATGGACACCCATGTTCCGCTCCTCACCTGGGAAAACGGCAGGATCGCGGCCGGCTTCGTCCGAAACACTGACGCAAGTCAGCCGCCGCCCGCCATGAACCTGGCGAATGACTGGTCATCAGGGCTTGCGCTCTTCGTCCTTCCAGGGCGCCTGCAGGTAGCGCGTGCGATTGAAGGTTTCCAGCCACTCCGGGTAGTAGACCACCAGGCCGGTGATCACCGTGCCGTTGATGAAGGCCTCGGGGAACATGATCAGCCACAGGTAACCGGCGAAGTCCTCCAGCCAGGGCGGCATCGGGAAAAGGCCGTCGATCCAGACCACGCCAAGGCCGAGCAGCAGGACCACCACCGCGGTGAGGGCCGCCGGGAAGAAACCGCAGCAGAAGATGTAGACGAACAGATTGCGCGGCTGGCGCTTTTCCACGAACAACGCCGCCAGCTCCGCGATCAGTGCGGGGATCGCCACCAGCAGCACGCCGTTGACGCCGATCGCCAGCCAATCCTGGCGGCCGAGCAGGCACAAGCCCAGTTGCGCCACCAGCCCCACCACGATCGCCAGCGGCCAGTCGAGCAGCAAGGTGACGGCGGTCATGCCGATGAAATGGAAGGACAGCCCCGATTCGAAGTCCCGGCGCACCAGCCAGAGCAGGAACAGCCCGAGCATGGTGCCGAACACCAGGTGCTGGCGGCGGGTATCGCTGACCAGCTCGACCCAGGGCGCGCGCCAGGCGGCGAGCAGCAGCAGCGGTGCATAGATGGCCCAGCCCAGTTCCAGGCTTTCCGCCGACAGCAACTCGGCCGCGATCACGGCTGCAGTTGTTCCAGGGCGATGCGCAGGGCCACCGGCGAATCCAACTGGCGGGTTTCCAACACGCGGCGCTGCTCCAGCCTGACCCAGAGGACCTTGCCCTCGTCCGAGGCATAGCGAGAAGCGATGGCCGCGTCGCGATCGAGCAGCACCGGATAACTGTAGTCACGCATGGCCGGCACCGCGAAAAGCCGGGAAATCAGCGCCGGCATGCGGCTGATGTCCGCCAGGAACAGCGCGTGGCGCGCCTCCAGGTAGCCCTTTGGGCGCTCCGCCAGCGCCGCCTTGACCAGCTTCGAGCCGTCCATGTCCCGCGCCACCAGCAGGACCCGGGTGGAGTCGTCCAGCGAGTGCGCCTTTTCGAACTGGTCCTGCAACGTCCAGGGCTCCAGGGTGGAGCCCTTCTCCACGGCCAGCGCCAGGCCGGGCAGCAGCATGCCCAGCAGAACCCAATGCAATCGTTTCACGCGTGTCCCTCCCGAGTGGAAAATACCTGGATGTCCTTGCGCCGCTCCCAGTCCGACTGGGCTCGCCAGAATGCCTGTGCCTCCTCGGCGGCATCCAGGACGAAGACATGGGATTTGCCGATCCCCTCCCCCGCCAGACGCGCCAGCACTTCGTCGAGCATCCGCCGCGCCAGCCCCAGCCCTCGATAACCGGGATCGACCACCAGGTGCTGGAGGTAACCACGGCGACCGTCATGCCCGGCCATCAGGCAGGCGATCACCTCCCCTTCGGTTTCGACCAGCAGGCTCAGCCCGGGGTTGCGTTGAAGGTAGGCGAGGAAGAAGGGATAGGCGTCCTCCGCACGGAGGCGGATACCTGGCGTTCGCGACCACAGCGCGAAGAGTGCCGGGTGATCGGCGGCGATGACGCTGCGAAGTTGCATCGGAACGGCTCCGGCCCAAGGGGAACGGCAGTGTACACCGAGCCTCGCCGCTGGCGCGCTCCGGGACGGATTGTCGCAGCCGGAGCGCCTGCGGGCTGGAAAGCGGGCCCGCCGGCAGACTAAGCTGAGCCCATGAACGAAGCGGATTATCTGCGCCTGCTCACCCGTCAGGCCGAACAAGCCAACGACTTCCTCTCCAACGCACGTAAATGGGACCGCGAGCGCTGGGTCTGCCAGCGCTTCCTCGAAGCCCTCAACGTGCCCTATCGCCAGGAGGATTTCGCCGCCCCCGGGGAGCAGCCGCCGGACGTCCTGTTCAAGGGTGCCGGCTTCGAGGTGTTCTTCGTCCTCGATGAAGGTCGCCGGCTGAACGAGGAGTGGCGCGAGGAACTGACCCGTCGCCGCCAGGCCGTCAGCCTGCGCCAACTGATCCGCCGCGAAGAGCGGCCACAACGGATCGCCGCCGCCGAGCTGCAGGCACGGCTGGCGCCAACCCTGCGCAAGAAGGCGCACAACTATAGCGAGCGCGGCATCGACCACGGCGAACTGGACCTGCTGGCCTTCGTCAATCTGAAGCGCGCGGTGCCCGATTTCAATACGCCCTTCCCGCCGCCCACCGAATACCTGCGCCAAGGCTGGCGCTCGCTGTCGATGGTCGGTCCGACCTTTGCCCGGGTGCTCTTCGCTCACTCCGGCGCCCCCGAGTTCCTGCGCGCCAACCTCGGCCGCAGCATCCTGTTCGACGCCGGGGTAGGCCTGTGAGCGAAGGGCGGGTGAAGTGGATCGGCGTGCGCTCCGGCAGTCGCGCGCCGATCCAGGAACTGGAGGCGGTGGAGGCACGGCGCGGCCTGGGACTGACGGGCGATCACCCGCACCCGCCGCGCCAGGTCACCCTGGTGCAGTGGGAACACATCGAGGCCCTCGGTACCCTGCTGGGCAGGCCGCTGTTGCCCAACGAGATGCGCCGCAACATCGCCGTCGCCGGCATCAACCTGCTCAGCCTGAAGGACCGTCGCTTCCGCCTCGGCGGCGCGCTGCTGGAAACCACTGGCTGGTACCAACCCTGCGGACGCCTGGAAAAGCACATCGACCACCGCACGCTGAAGAGCGTGCGCGAACAGGGCGGCATCACCGCGCGGGTGATCGGCAGCGGAGTGATCCGCCTCGACGATCCGCTGGTGATCGAGCCCCCTGTCTGTCTAGAATGACCGACATCGAAAACGGAGGCCTGCCATGTCCAGCCGACTGAGCCCCGAAGACCAGCAGAAGGTCGAGCAGTACCTCGCCTCGCCGCTGCACCAGGTCGAGCGTGCGCCGTTCCGCCCGTGGTTCCTGATGTTCGTCCTGCTCGCCGTGGTCATCGGCCTGGGCCTGCTCAGCCGCCTCCTCAGCTACCTGGCCTGAGTCGTCCGGTCGAGCCACGCTCCCGACGACCGCCTCACGGAATTCCCACTATGAGATATCCACATGTCCCATCGCATCGTGATCGTCGGCGGCGGCGCCGGCGGGCTGGAGCTCGCCACCCGTCTCGGCCGCACCCTGGGTAAACGCGGCAAGGCCCAGGTCACCCTGGTCGACGCCAACCTCACCCACATCTGGAAACCCCTGCTGCACGAAGTCGCCGCCGGCTCGCTCAATTCCTCCGAGGACGAGCTGAACTACGTCGCCCAGGCGAAATGGAACCACTTCGAATTCCAGCTCGGCCGCATGCAGGGCCTGGATCGCGCCGGCAAGCGGGTCCGCCTGGCCGCACTGGTGGACGAGAATGGCGTTGAGCTGGTTCCCGAGCGCGACATCGCCTACGACACCCTGGTGATCGCCGTCGGCAGCACCACCAACGACTTCGGCACCGAGGGCGCTGCGGAACACTGCATTTTCCTCGATACCCGCGCCCAGGCCGAACGCTTCCATCGCCAGCTGCTCGGCCAGTACCTGCGTGCGCATACCGGGCACGACGCGAACAACAACGCAGTGAGTATCGCCATCATCGGCGCCGGCGCCACCGGCGTCGAACTGGCTGCGGAACTGCACCACGCCGCGCAGATGCTGGCCGCCTACGGGCTCGACCGGATCCGCCCGGAAGACCTGCACATCAGCCTGGTCGAAGCCGGCCCACGGGTGCTGCCGGCGCTGCCCGAGCGTATCAGTCAGCCGGTACACCAGACCCTGAGCAAGCTCGGCGTACGGGTGATGACCGGCTCCGCGGTGAGCAAGGTAGATGCGGACGGCCTCTGGACCGGCGACGGCGAGTTCGTCCCGGCGACGCTCAAGGTCTGGGCGGCGGGCATCCGGGCTCCGGCCTTCCTCAAGGAACTCGACGGCCTGGAAAGCAACCGTATCAACCAACTGGTGGTCCGCCCGACCCTGCAGACCACCCGCGACGACGACATCTTCGCCTTCGGCGACTGCGCCGCCTGTCCCCAGCCGGCGCAACCGGGAGAGCAACCGCGCAACGTGCCGCCACGCGCCCAGGCCGCGCACCAGCAGGCCTCGCTGCTGGTGAAATCGCTGCGTGCCCGTCTCGAAGGCAAGCCGCTGGGCGAATATCACTACCGCGACTACGGTTCGCTGATCTCGCTGTCGCGCTTCAGCGCGGTCGGCAACCTGATGGGCAATCTGATGGGTAGCGTCATGCTCGAAGGCTGGCTGGCGCGGATGTTCTACGTATCGCTATACCGCATGCACCAGATGGCGTTGTACGGTCCGCTGCGCACCGCGATGCTGATGCTCAGCGGCCGCCTGCGCAGCACCGAGCCACGCCTCAAGCTGCACTGAGCCATTACGCCCCGTTTGCCGTCGGCGCGGGGCGTTCCTTCAACAGCGAAGCTGGCGCAACTGCGCCAGCCGACTGGCGGTACGCTGCATGTCCGCAGGCAGGTCGCTGCCCTCGACCAGGTCCGGCAGCGCCTTTTCGGCACTCAGGAAAAAACGCCGGTCATTGTCGTAAAGGACGTCGACGAGATTGATGAAGCGCTGCTGGGCGGCGACCGAACAGCGCGCCATCGGCGGTACGCCCTCCAGCACCCAGGTAGAGAAGCGTTCGCCGAGGGCAAGGTAGTCCATCACCGCGGTTGGCGCCTCGCAAAGGTCGGCGAAGGCGAACCACACCAGGTCGCCGCACACCGCGCGCGCCTGCAACGTCCTCGCGCCGCTTTGCAGGGTCACGCGTTGCGAGGGCTCGGGCGCGGACAAGCCCAGCTCATCCAGGCAAGCGCATGAGGCTGGCCAGCAATACCCGCCGCTGGCATAACCGGAAGCGATCTCCTGCCGCGGCGAAACCGTCCGGTAGTCCCGGGCGCCGGCTACTTCCAGCACTTCCATGCGCGTCTCGATCAACCGGATCGCCGGCAGGAAGCGTTCGTGGTAGAGCGGATTGGGCAGCAGTTGCCGCGGCGCGTAGTTGGAGGTGCAGACCAGGGTGATCTTCCTGCGGAACAGCTCCCTGAACAGGCGTGTTATCAGCATCGCGTCGCCGATGTCGTGGACATGGAATTCGTCGAAGCAAAGCAGCCGGCAATCTCCCAGCAGTTCGTCGAGCGCACCGCCCAGGGCATCGGGCCGCCCCTGGCGGCGGAACATGCCGTCATGAAGCTGGCGAAAGAACGCATGGAAATGCGTCCGGCGCAGGCCCTGCAAATCGGCGCTGCGAAAGAAGCCATCCATCAGCCAGCTCTTGCCGCGCCCGACCGGCCCCCACAGGTAGAGGCTGCGCGGCGCTTGCCGGAATAGCGACGGACCTCGACGCAAGCGCTCCGCCAATCGATCGAGATGAAGAATGGCATTGCCCTGGGCTGCGTCCAGCACATAGCCGCGCCGTTGCGCCTCTTGGTGGAAATAGCGGGCTACGGGCGTTGTGGGCTTGGTGCCGGTCATGGGTGAACGCCGCGAAAAAGAACCGAAAGACACACGCCGTTGATGCTCAGCCTGAGAGGGACCGTAAACCGAGACGGAATTCTAGCGCTGCGTCCTGCCCATGCTCCAGCCGCCAGATCGAACGGCGGGCGATAGTCGGACAGGCCCTTTGATCATGACCGCCACGGTCGCGATACGGAATCGCGCTCAGCCGCTACTTCCGCCCCACTGTTTCCGCCGCTTCCGCAGCCGAGCCCGTTATCACCGGAGTTTTTTCCTACAGCAGTCCTCCCAGTCCCCTACGAAAACCAAGAAGTTCTACCGGCCAACGCCAGAAAACTACGATTGTCGCCGTTTCAGCCTCGCCCCAGGCTATCGCCCACTCGATTCTCCGCCTTGAAACCGATCGTTCTGCACATGCCTGCGGATATCGGCTTCTTTTCCCTGCAAGAACCGCGCTCCGGGCCGATTGACCATGCATCCAGCTTTTCCGCGTAACCAGGCTAGCCTTTCTTTCCCGCCGCCCTCCCCAAAGCCTTCCGGCAGTTCCACTTCGATCGTTCCATCCCTCAGGGCCGGACCGTTGCTCCGTACGGGCCTCATGGGAATGGCCATGCTGTCGTCCGGCCTTGCCAGTGCCGCCCCGGATGCGGGGCAGGCGCTGCGTGACGTGGAAAGCCGACGCCTGAACCTGCCCGCGCCGGTGGAACTGGACGCCGAGCGCCCCAGCCCCGAGGACGGCGTATCACGGGCTGCCGAAGAGGGCGGCCCGACGGTGCTGGTCAAGCGCTTCCAACTCAGCGGCAACAGGCAGTTCGACGATCGACGCCTGCTGGCGCTCCTGCACGACCTGCCGGGCCAGGAACTCAATCTGAGCCAATTGCACGCCGCCGCCGCCCGCATCGGCGATTTCTATCAGGAAAAGGGATATGTGCTGGCGCACGCCTTCCTCCCGGCACAGGAAATCCAGGATGGAACGGTACGCATCGAAGTGCTCGAGGGACGCTACGGCAGGATCGAACTGCACAACACGTCCCGAACGCTGGACCGCGTTCTACTCCGCCCCTTGAGCGCACTCGAACGAGATACCGCGGTCCAGGGCTCGGAGCTGGAGCGTGCGCTTCTGCTCCTGAGCGACATTCCCGGCCTCCAGGCCAAAGGCACCCTGCTGCCGGGCCAGGCGCAGGGAACCACGGACTTGCGCGTCGAGGCCCGCCCCGGCCCGCTGGTCGGCGGAAGGCTGGAGGCAGACAACTATGGCGGCCGCTACATGGGGGAATATCGCCTGGGAACCACCCTCGACTTCAACAGCCCGCTGCGACTGGGCGACCAGGCGAGACTGAGCCTGCTGGGCAGCGATCGGCACCAACGCTACTACCGTGCAGCCTATCAACTGCCCCTTGGTTCCCGAGGCACGCGCATCGGACTGGCCCACGCCGAGACGACCTATCGACTGGTACGCGACTTCTCGCGCCTGGACGCCCATGGCCGGGCCATTACCGACAGTCTGTTCGTCAGCCAGCCCCTGCTGCGTAGCCGCAGCTTAAGCCTGTCCACCCAGTTGCAATATGAAAACAAGCGACTTCGCGATGACCAGGAGCGTACCGGGAGGCATAGTCGCAAGGAGATCCGCCTGTGGACCGCCAGCATCAGCGGAAACGCCCAGGACCGCTTGTTCGGCGGTGGACAGAGCGGCTTCTCGCTGGCCTATGCCCACGGCCAGCTCGCCATCGACTCCGCCGAAGAGCGGCTGCTGGACCGCTACACCATCGGTACCGCCGGCAGCTTCGACAAGATCATGCTCAACGCCGTACGCCTGCAGCACCTGGGCGACCGCCTGCAGTTGTTCGCCCAACTCAACGCCCAGTGGAGCGGCGGCAACCTCGACAGCGCGGAACAGTTCGACATGGGCGGCCCCTACGGCGTTCGGGCGTTCCCCCTGGGCAGCTACAAGGGCTACGGCGACGAAGGCTGGCAAGCCAGTGCGGAGCTGCGCTACAGCCTGGCTCCGGGCTGGCAGCTGAGTTCGTTCATCGACCAGGGCGCGGTGAAATTCCTCAAGCACCCCAACACCAAGGAAGGCAATCGCAACCGCATGGCCGCCGTCGGCAGCGGCGCAACCTGGTACGGAACGGATCACCAGGTCAGCCTGACCGCCGCCTGGCCCCTGAGCCAGGAAAACAACATCGAGCCCGAGCGCACTCCCCGGCTGTGGCTGCAAGCGACCCGCTACTTCTGAGCAAGCTCCCGCCCGCCATGCCGGCGGGCCCCACTGAAAGGAAAAGCCATGAACAAGAGCTATACGCTGGTCTGGAACCAGGCCACAGGCTGTTGGAACGTCGCAAGCGAAGGTACCCGTCGGCGCAGCAAGAGCGGACGCGGCAAGGCGCTCGTAGTCGCCGGAGCGTCACTGCTCGGCCTGTTCTGCCAGGCCCCTGCCTTCGCCCTGCCCAGCGGCGCCACGGTCGTTTCAGGCGATGCCGGATTCCAGACATCCACCGATGGCCGGCATATGGTCGTCAACCAGCAGAGCCACAAGCTGATCACCAATTGGAACGAGTTCAGCGTCCGTGCCGATGAGCGGGTCAGCTTCCACCAGCCGGGCCAGGACGCCGTCGCCCTGAACCGGGTGATCGGCCGCAACGGCAGCGATATCCAGGGGCGGATAGATGCCAACGGCAAGGTCTTCCTGGTCAATCCCAACGGCGTGGTCTTCGGCAAGTCCGCCCAGGTAAACGTAGGCGGCCTGGTGGCTTCCACCCTGGACCTGGCCGACAGGGACTTCCTCGCCGGCAACTACCAGTTCTCCGGCGACTCCGGCGCAACCGTAAGCAATGCCGGCAGCCTGCAAGCCAGCGAAGGCGGCAGCATCGCCCTGCTGGGCGCCCGGGTCAGCAACGACGGCGTGATCCAGGCGCAACTCGGCGACGTGGCCCTGGGCGCAGGCCAGGGCATCAACCTCAATTTCGACGGCGACGGCCTGCTCAACCTGCAGGTGGACAAGGGCTCGGTCGACGCTCTTGCACACAACGGCGGCCTCATCCGCGCCGATGGCGGCCAGGTGCTGATGAGCGCCCGCAGCGCCGACAGCCTGCTCAAGACCGTCGTCAACAACCAGGGCACTCTCGAGGCCAGGACGCTACGCAGCGCGGAAGGACGCATCGTCCTCGACGGCGGCGAACAGGGTACCGTGCGGGTGGCCGGCAAGCAGGACGCCAGCGCCATCGGCGGAGGCAATGGCGGCCTGGTGCTGAACCAGGGCGCGAACGTCGAGATACAGCGAACCGCGCAGGTGGACACCCATGCCGACCAGGGCGCAACCGGCACCTGGAGGATTCTCTCGCACGAGGTCAGCGTAGCCGCTGTCGGCCAGGCAAACGCTGCCGGTGATGGTTCCGGCCAGGTCCATGTAGCGCAGGGCCCAGCCGGGGCCAATGCGTCCGATAGCAACGGCGTGACCATCGTTCAGCAGCAGCCGGCCGTCGACCTCGCCGCCGGCGCCAACGGTACCTCCGCAGAGCAGAGCCAGAGCGGCGCCAACATCGGCTCGGGCGCAAGTGGCATCAGCGTCGTGCAAAGCCAGAACAGCCCCAATATCGGCTCGGGCGCCAATGGCATCAGCGTCGTGCAAAGCCAGAACAGCCCCAATATCGGCTCGGGCGCCAATGGCATCAGCGTCGTGCAGAGCCAGAACAGCCCCAATATCGGCTCGGGCGTCAATGGCGTGACTGTCGTGCAGAGCCAGAACGGTGCCAATATCGGTTCGGGCGCAAGTGGCATCAGCGTTGTGCAAAGCCAGAATGGCGCAAATATCGGTTCAGGCGCGAGTGGCATCAGCGTCGTGCAGAGCCAGAGCGGCCCCAGCATCGGCTCGGGCGTCAATGGCGTCACAATCGTGCAGAGCCAGAGCGGTGCCAACATCGGCCCCGGCGTCAACGGAATCGATGTCGTCCAGACCCAGACTCTCCCCAACCTGAGCCCAGGCGCCAATGGCTCCAGCATCGTCCAGGTCCAGACGCTACCCGATATCGCCGCCGACGCCGGCAATGTGCATGTCGTCCAGGTCCAGACCGGCGGTAACAAGGTCTTCGGCAATACCGCCACCAACGTCAGGTCACGTACCGTTCAGGCCCGGAGCAGCGAGAATGTCGGTTCCGGCCTGGCGAATCCAAGCAGCGCGGGAAAAGGCCCGACGCTGCATGCCGATACCCTGGCCCGCAACCTTTCCACAAGCAACGTCGAAGTGGTCGCCACCCGGGGCAACGCGCATGTCGGCGCGCCGCTGTCCTGGGACAGCGGCAACGGCCTGACGCTAACCGTCGAGCGCGGGGACCTCAGGATCAATGGCGCGCTGACGGCCCAGGGGGAAAACGCCAGCCTTACTCTCAATGCCGGGCAGCGCCCTCTCCGTATCGACGACAGCCTCTCTCTCACTGGCCAGGGAGCCCGGGTCGAATTCAATTCGGACAAGGGTTATGCCCTCGCCGAAGGCGCCCGGATCACCCTGTCCGGCAAGAACGCAGGATTCCGCGCCAATGGGCGGGACTACAGCGTGATCCAGGACCTGCAGCAGTTGCGCGGCATCGATAGGGACCTGGGCGGCAGCTATGTCCTCGGCAATCGAATCGCAGGCGGCAATTCCAGCTTCCTGTCGATAGGCAACGCCAGCGCCTTCGGCGGTACCTTCGACGGCCTGGGCAACACCATCGATAATCTTGCCGTCTACGGCACCGGTGCCTACTCCGGCCTGTTCAGCGTCAACCGGGGCACCCTCCGCAACCTGAACCTGGAACGCATTTCCGCCGATGGAGCACGGGCCACCCACTACAACGTCCAGGTCGGTAGCCTGGCCGCCGTCAACCTCGGTCGCATCGACAATGTGAACGCCAGCGACATCCGTATCGCCGCGGCCTCGAAGCTGAACAGCCTCGGCGGGCTGGTCGCACTGAACCTGGGTAGTATCGACAACGCCAGCGCCAGCGGCACGCTGGTCGGCAACCGCCACACCTATGCTCTGGGCGGACTCGCAGCCGAAAACATCAGCACAGCCAGGGGCGTGGCCAGCATCTCCAACAGCCGGGCCGATTTTGCCATCTCCGGCCAGTTGAAGGACCATGCCAGCCACTACGGCGCGGGGGGCCTGGTAGGCAGGAACCGCGGCGGCCTCATCCGCAGCAGCGGCAGCCAGGGAACGCTGTCGCTGAGCGGTCACGGGATGAACCTGGGAGGACTGGTCGGATACAGCTCCGCCGGCGGACTGGCGGACGTATCCGCCTCCGTCGACGTCTCAGGCAACGGACAGCACGGCCTGTACGGAGGGCTCATCGGCCTCAACGTAAACAGTGGTATCGCCCACGCCACGGCCAGCGGCAAGGTCCGGGGCACAGACGCGGAAGCACTGGGCGGGCTGATCGGCCGGAACCTGAACGCGGCCATCACCAACGCCAGCGCCCATGGCGACGTCGTCCTGCAAGCCGGTCGCTACCTGGGAGGCCTGATCGGCCACAACCAGGCAGGCAACCTGGCCGACGTCAGTGCTAGCGGCAACCTGAGCGGTGGGTCGCTGCTCCAGGCCGGCGGCCTGATCGGTCTCAACGCCAATGCCTCGCTGGTCAATGCCTCCGCCAAGGGCAACGTCGCTACCCGCGGAGCAGAAGCGGTTGGCGGTCTGCTCGGCGAAAACCTGTACGGCTCCATCATCAACGGTTCCGCCAGTGGCGAAGTCACCGACGGTAGCGGTAAAACCCTGGGTGGCCTGATAGGGTCCAACCTCGGCGGCAATCATTCCAACCTGAAGGCCTCCGGGTGGGTAAACGCAGGGGCTAACAGTGACGTGGGAGGGCTGATCGGCCACAACCGGGGCGGCAACCACAGCATCCTGGCGGCATCCGGCAATGTCACCGGGGGCAAGGGCAGTAGCGTCGGCGGACTCGTCGGCTACAACGATGCCGCCTCGCTGACGAACGTCTCGGCTTCGGGCAACGTCAGCGCCAACGGTTCCAGGGCCATCGGCGGGTTGCTCGGCAGCGATCTGCGAGGCTCGCTGATGCTCGCCAGCAGCCATGGGACGGTGATCGACATGACCGGCCACAACCTGGGAGGACTGCTCGGCCGCGGCGAAAATACCTCGATCCGCTCCGCCAACGCCACTGGCGCGGTCACCGGGGGCGGCGGCGCCAGTGTCGGCGGGCTGGTCGGCTCCCTGGAAGGCTGGCGGGCTCTCGTCCTGGGGGCATCGGCCAGCGGCGATGCGAGGGCGGGATACGACAGCTATATCGGCGGGCTGGCAGGCTTCAGCACCGGCACCATCAGGGGCGCTTCCGCTTCCGGCAAGGTCGGAGGCTCGGGCCTGCTGGGCGGCCTGGTCGCCTGGAATCAGGGGAATGTCATGGGTTCTTCGGCCAGCGGCAGGCTGGAGCCACAAATCCCCAACCAGATCCATGGCGGACTGATCGGCATCAATTTTGGCTGGCAGTCCTGGAACTCGGTATACGGGGCTGCGGCGACCGTTCCCATGATAGGTCGCCACTACAACCTGTGAATCGATCCTCCCGGTACCCGTACCGGGAGGCTTCCTGTTCGATGGAGCGGCCGGGCCTCAGGGCCCGCCGCCTCCAGACGCTCGATGGAATGCCATGCTGGAAGGCCAGGCGTCGGGAGAAACTGGGCTGGAAGAGCGGACCATCCTCCTTCCCACAGGCCAGCATTCGGAAAGTAATGGCACAGAAACGAAAAAGCCCACCTTTGCAGGTGGGCTTTTTCGTCTTGAATATGGTGGGTCGTGTAGGATTCGAACCTACGAC
>NZ_KV813620.1:0-609 GCF_001813645.1 Pseudomonas sp. HMSC063H08 | reverse complement strand
ATTCGAACCTACGACCAATTGGTTAAAAGCCATTTGGACCAAGGTCGTCTAGGAAGGGTTTCCACTCCCGTTACAACGAGTCTGTTTAGCAGCCTCTAATGACCCCACATTAGAGGCTGTAGACATGAATGCGAAAGCGACTTCGGTTGTATCCACCAAGGGTGGTGTAGGGAAATCCACCACCGCCGCCAACCTCGGTGCATTTTGCGCCGATGCTGGCCTGAAGACCCTCCTCATCGACCTGGACCCCGTCCAGCCCTCCCTATCTTCGTACTACGAGCTACCTGAAGTCGCCCAGGGCGGCATCTACGACCTGCTCGCCGCCAACATAACTGACCCAGCGAGGATCATCTCCAGGACGATTATCCCCAACCTGGACGTCGTGATTTCCAACGACCAGAACAACCAGCTCAACAACCTACTGCTCCAGGCGCCCGATGGCCGGCTCCGGCTGGCAAACCTCATGCCGTCCCTGAAACAGGGCTACGACCTGGTGCTGATCGACACCCAAGGTGCGCGCTCCGCTCTACTCGAAATGGTCGTGCTCGCATCGGACCTGGTTGTTTCCCCCCTGCAGCCCAACATGCTTACCGCCCGTGAGTTCAACCG
>NZ_KV813619.1:200523-243980 GCF_001813645.1 Pseudomonas sp. HMSC063H08 | reverse complement strand
TAGGTGTTCCACCACCTGCGGCCCGCGTCTTTCCGCCCTCAAAAACAGAGGGCAGTGCCGTTCGTCCTGTCCCTGCGGGATGGATTTGCCGGCCCCTCCATCATCCTCCTACTGGGTTTTTATCCAATTCCCGGGCTTCTGAGAGAGCCTGCGGAAATGTCCGGGGGAGCTGTCCGGCGTTTCTAGGGCCTGTAGGGCGAATACCGCCACAGGCGGTATCCGCCGATACCCCGGATAAGCGGCGGATAACCGCAAGCAGTTATTCACCCTACGGATCAGGGCTTCGGTATGTGGAGGTCTGGCATGCACGAGGTCATCCCCCCTCCTGAAGCGCCCCTCAGCCCAATCGAATCCTTCCGCTCGCCACCAGCACCGCATGCCCGGCGATACTCACCCGCTCGCCCTCCAACCGGCACCACAGCTCGCCGCCGCGCGCCGAGCACTGCTGGGCGGTCAGCGACAGTTTGTTCAAGCGCTGGGCCCAGTAGGGAATCAGGCTGCAATGCGCGGAGCCAGTGACCGGGTCTTCGTCGACGCCCATCGCCGGGGCGAAGAAGCGCGAGACGAAATCCTTCTGCTGGCCCCGCGCGGTGACGATCACTCCACGCCAGGGCAGCCGCGCCAGGGCCGCGAAGTCGGGGCGACAGGCGCGCACCGCCTCTTCGGACTCGAGCAGCACCAGCAGCTTGTCGGTGGAGCCCAGCACGTCCACCGGCGGCAGGCCCAGGGCCTGCTCCAGCTCGACGGTGCTACCGACCTCGCTCGGATACTGCGCGGGGAAATCCAGGACCAGCCGCTCGTCCTCGCGGTTGACCCGCAGCGCACCGGAGCGCGAGATGAATTCCAGGCGCTCGCCCGGCTCGTCGTAGACCTCGAACAGTACGTGGGCCGCAGCCAGTGTGGCGTGGCCGCAGAGCGCCACCTCGACGCTCGGGGCGAACCAGCGGATCCGCCAGGCCTCGCCTTCACGAACGACGAAGGCGGTCTCGGAGAGGTTGTGCTCGGTCGCGATCATCTGCATCAGCTCGTCCGCCAGCCAGGCGTCGAGGCGATAGACCACGGCGGGATTGCCGCTGAACGGGCGGGAAGAAAACGCGTCGACCTGGTGGAACTCGAGCTGCATGGCAGACCTCCTGGGAACGATCGCCACAGCATGCCGCCGCAGGCTCCGGGATGGGCGATACAGTGCGATCTTTTCCGATCGTAACAGTGGGACTTCGCCCTGCCTTCGACCCATTGCCCGAGCGGGCGTTTGCGGCGACCTGCCGGCGTTGTGAAGCCGCCGGCAAAAACGCCGCCTTTTTCCGCGAAACGCCGCTCAGGCCTCGCTGCGCACCCGTCGCACCGCGTTCTGCCAGCCGGCGTAGAGTTCGCCGCGGCGCTCCTCGGCCATGTGTGCGGCGAAGCGGCGCTGCAGGTGCCAGTGGCTGGCGATGTCGTCCAGGTCGCGATAGAAGCCGGCCTTCAGCCCGGCCATGTAGGCCACGCCGAGGGCGGTGGTCTCGGTGACTTCCGGGCGCTCCACGGTGACGCCAAGGATGTCGGTGAGAAATTGCATCACCCAGTTGTTCACCACCATCCCGCCGTCCACCCGCAGCGCGCTGGGCGGCGTGCCGTCCTGGCGCATCGCTTCGAGCAGGTCGCGGGTCTGGTAGCAGACCGATTGCAGACCGGCGGTGACGATCTCCTTGATTCCGGTGTCGCGGGTCAGGCCGAAGATCGCGCCGCGCGCCTTCGGGTCCCAGTAGGGCGCGCCGAGGCCGGTAAAGGCCGGCACCAGGTAGACGCCGTTGGAGTCGCCGGCCTGGATCGCCAGGGCTTCGCTCTCGTGGGCGTGGTCGATCAGCTTGATGCCGTCGCGCAGCCATTGCACCGCGGCGCCGGCGACGAAGATGCTGCCCTCCACCGCGTAGCTGACCTTGCCGTCCAGACGGTAGCCGACCGTGGTAAGCAGGCGGTTCTTCGAGGTCACCGGCTGCTCGCCGGTGTTCTGGATCATGAAGCAGCCGGTGCCGTAGGTGCTCTTCACCATGCCCGGCTGGAAGCAGGCCTGGCCGATCAGCGCGGCCTGCTGGTCGCCGGCCATGCCCAGCACCGGGATCGCCGCGCCAAGCAGCGACGGCTCGCTGACGCCGAACTCCGCCGCGCAGTCGAGTACCTCCGGCAGCAGGCTGCGCGGGATCTCGAACAGCGCCAGCAATTCCTCGTCCCAGTCCTGGCTGTGGATGTTGAACAGCAGGGTGCGCGAAGCGTTGGTCGCGTCGGTGCGATGGGAGCGGCCGCCGGTCAGGCGCCAGAGCAGGAAGCAGTCGACGGTGCCGAAGCGCAGCTCGCCGCGTTCGGCGCGCTGGCGGGCGCCGGGCACGTTGTCGAGGATCCAGCGCAGCTTGGTGGCGGAGAAATACGGATCGATCAGCAGCCCGGTACGCGCGCTGACGTTCGCCTCGTGGCCGGCGGCCTTGAGTTCGGCACAGTAGTCGGCGGTACGACGATCCTGCCAGACGATGGCCGGGTGGATCAGGTCGCCGCTGGCGGCGTCCCAGACCAGCGTGGTCTCGCGCTGGTTGGTGATGCCGATGGCGGCGATGTCGGCCGCGCGCAAGCCCTTGCGGGCGAGCGCGTCGCGACAGACCTGGAGGGTGGTCAGCCAGATTTCCTCGCCGTCGTGCTCCACCCAGCCGTCCTTCGGGAAGTACTGCTTGAATTCCTGCTGGCAGCTCGCCACCGGCAAGCCCTGGGCACTGAACACGATGGCGCGGGAGCTGGTGGTGCCCTGGTCGATGGCGAGGAGATAGTGGGACATGGAAAACCTGACAGATTGAAAAGTAAGACGAATGCCGACCGCTAGGCCGGCGGGATTAGCGGCTCATTCGCGGCCGATGGCGGCGAACGAACCCTGGGTCAGCTGGGCCAGCACCTCGGCCGCCAGCTCCACTTCCAGCCCGCGCCGTCCTGCGCTGACATGGATGCTCGGGTACTGCCGCGCGCTTTCATCGATGAAGGTACGCAGGCGCTTCTTCTGCCCCAGCGGGCTGATCCCGCCCACCAGGTAGCCGGTGGCCCGCTGCGCCGCCTGCGGATCGGCCATGTCGGCCTTCTTCGCCCCCGCCGCATGGGCCAGGGCCTTCAGGTCGAGACTGCCGATCACCGGCACCACCGCCACCAGCAGCTCGCCCTTCTCCGTGGCGGCGAGCAGCGTCTTGAACACCCGCTGCGGGTCCAGACCGAGCTTTTCCGCGGCCTCCAGGCCATAGGAAGGTGCCTTGGGGTCGTGGCTGTAGCTGAGCACCTTGTGCTCGGCGCGGGCCTTTTTCAGCAGGTCGATGGCAGGGGTCATGGTCACTCCCGGAGAAGAACGTTGGCTGAAAACCGGCGCCTACCTTAAGCCATCGCCGCCCTTGCTGCACGGGCGCCGATGCCGCGGCCCGCGTGCCTCGGTAGCGATATTCGATTGGCCGCGAAAACGAAACCGGAGGGTCGTTTTTCGGACAAACGTTCATCTTCGCGCTTTGACAGCATTCCTTTGTGAATATATTTTTTCGAAACTGAACAATTTTCACGGCTGCCCGCCATAATTACAAGAACAGACAAGAGAGGCCCCATGACCACCGCCGCCCCGACCCCATCCCTGTTTGGCCAATGCCTGGCCGAGTTCCTCGGCACCGCCCTCCTCATCTTCTTCGGCACCGGTTGCGTCGCGGCCCTGAAGGTCGCCGGCGCCAGCTTCGGCCTGTGGGAAATCAGCATCATCTGGGGGGTCGGCGTGAGCATGGCGATCTACCTCAGCGCCGGCGTCTCCGGCGCCCACCTGAACCCGGCGGTGAGCATCGCGCTGTGGCTGTTCGCCGGCTTCGAGGGGCGCAAGCTGCCGTTCTACATCACCGCCCAGGTGGCCGGTGCGTTCTGCGCCGCAGCGCTGGTCTACACCCTCTACAGCAGCCTGTTCATCGAGTTCGAACAGGCGCAGAACATCGTCCGCGGCAGCCAGGACAGCCTGGCCCTGGCCTCGGTGTTCTCCACCTATCCGCACCCGGCGCTGTCGGTCGGCCAGGCGTTCCTCGTCGAAGTGGTGATCACGGCCATCCTCATGGCGGTGATCATGGCCCTTACCGACGACGGCAACGGCCTGCCGCGCGGTCCGTTGGCGCCGCTGCTGATCGGCCTGCTGATCGCCGTGATCGGTAGCGCCATGGGCCCGCTGACAGGTTTCGCGATGAACCCGGCGCGCGACTTCGGCCCCAAGCTGATGACCTACCTGGCCGGCTGGGGGCCCATCGCCTTCACCGGCGGCCGCGAGATTCCCTACTTCCTGGTGCCGATCTTCGCCCCGATCCTCGGTGCCTGCCTCGGCGCCGGCGGCTATCGTGTACTGATCGCGCGCCATCTGCCGAGCGCCGCGGCGCCCGCCGAAGCCGAGCCGGAGAAGGTTCGCGCTTCCTGACCGCCCGCTCTTTCCTGCCATAGCCACAAGGCCACAGCCATGACCGACAAGCACAACAAGAAATACGTCGTCGCCCTGGACCAGGGCACCACCAGCTCCCGCGCCATCGTCTTCGACCGCGATGCCAACGTGGTCAGCCAGGCCCAGCGCGAGTTCGCCCAGTTCTATCCGCAGGCCGGCTGGGTCGAGCACGACCCGATGGAAATCTGGGCCACGCAGAGTTCGACCCTGGTCGAGGCCCTCGCCCAGGCCAGCATCGAGCACGACCAGGTGGCCGCCATCGGTATCACCAACCAGCGCGAGACCACGGTGGTCTGGGACCGTCACAGCGGTCGGCCGATCCACAACGCCATCGTCTGGCAGTGCCGGCGCAGCGCGGCGATCTGCGCGCAGCTCAAGCGCGACGGGCTGGAAGACTACATCCGCGAAACCACCGGGCTGGTCACCGACCCGTACTTCTCCGGGACCAAGCTGAAGTGGATCCTCGACAACGTCGAAGGCGCCCGCGAACGCGCGCGCAACGGCGACCTGTTGTTCGGCACCATCGACACCTGGCTGATCTGGAAGCTCACCGAAGGCAAGGTCCACGTCACCGACTACACCAATGCCTCGCGGACCATGCTGTTCAACATCCACAGCCTCGACTGGGACGCACGGATGCTCGAGGTGCTCGACATTCCCCGCTCGATGCTGCCCGAGGTGCGCAACTCTTCGGAGGTCTACGGCAACGCCCGGATCGGCGGGGTCGGCGGCGGCGAGCTGCCGATCGCCGGGATCGCCGGCGACCAGCAGGCCGCCCTGTTCGGCCAGATGTGCGTGGAACCGGGCCAGGCGAAGAACACCTACGGCACCGGCTGCTTCCTGCTGATGCACACCGGCGACAAGGCGGTGAAGTCCACCCATGGCCTGCTCACCACCATCGCCTGCGGTCCGCGCGGCGAGGTCGGCTACGCCCTGGAGGGCGCGGTGTTCAACGGCGGCTCCACGGTGCAGTGGTTGCGCGACGAACTGAAGGTGATCAACGACTCCTTCGATTCCGAATACTTCGCCACCAAGGTCAAGGACAGCAACGGCGTCTACCTGGTACCGGCCTTCACCGGACTCGGCGCGCCCTATTGGGACCCCTATGCGCGCGGCGCAGTGTTCGGCCTGACCCGTGGAGTCAAGGCCGACCACCTGATCCGCGCCACCCTGGAATCCATCGCCTACCAGACCCGCGACGTGCTCGACGCCATGCAGCGCGATGCCGGCGAACGCCTGCGCGCTCTGCGCGTCGACGGCGGGGCGGTGGCCAACAACTTCCTCATGCAGTTCCAGGCCGACATCCTCGGCACCCGCGTGGAACGTCCGGTGATGCGCGAGACCACCGCCCTCGGCGCCGCCTACCTGGCCGGCCTGGCCTGCGGCTTCTGGAGCAGCCTCGACGAGCTGAAGAGCAAGGCGGTGATCGAGCGGGTGTTCGAGCCGGAGTGCGACGAGCCCCGGCGCGAAAAGCTCTATGCCGGCTGGAAGAAAGCAGTGGAGCGCACTCGCGGCTGGGACGACGGCGAACTGTGACGAACTGGCGCCATTCGTCCGCCGCGATGCGGCGAATGGCGTGTTCCCCGGCGCCGCTCTGGCATGCCCTGGGTAACGTTTGCGCGCGGCGGCCGGGTGCCGCCGCGGCGCCCTCTACGACTCATGCACGGCTGACAACGGCCCCCCGCGTGCGGCATTCTTGGCGACTTTCCAGGGTCCCGGCCCGGCAGCACGAGAACAACCCATGAACCTGCCCCCCCGACAGCAAAGCATCATCGAGGAGGTCCGCGAGCGCGGTTACCTGAGCATCGAGGAGATGGCGCAGATGTTCGCGGTCACCCCGCAGACCATCCGCCGCGACATCAACCAGCTCGCCGAACAGGGACTGCTGCGCCGCTACCACGGCGGTGCGGCCTACGATTCGAGCATCGAGAACACCGCCTACACCATGCGCGCCGACCAGATGCGCGACGAGAAGCAGCGCATCGCCGAAGCCGTGGCCAGCCTGGTGCCGGACAACGCCTCGCTGTTCATCAACATCGGCACCACCACCGAGGCCATCGCCCGCGCCCTGCTCAACCACCGCAATCTGAAGATCATCACCAACAACCTGCACGTGGCCGCCACCCTCAGCGCCAAGGAAGACTTCGAAGTGCTGGTCGCCGGCGGCACCGTACGCAGCGACGGCGGCATCGTCGGCCAGGCCGCGGTGGACTTCATCCAGCAGTTCCGCGTCGACTTCGCCCTGGTCGGCATCAGCGGCATCGACGAGGATGGCAGCCTGCTCGACTTCGACTACCAGGAAGTGCGCGTATCCCAGGCGATCATCGACAACGCGCGGCAAGTGTTCCTGGCCGCCGACTCGAGCAAGTTCGGGCGCAACGCGGTGGTCCGCCTGGGACCGATCTCGCTGGTCAACCGGGTCATCAGCGACAGCCCGCCGCCCGCCGCCATCGCCCGCCTGATGGCACAGCACAAGGTTCACCTGGACCTGGTCTGAGGCATTTCCCCTGCCACGGCGCCGTTCGGCGCCGTGAATGTTCGTTTCAGAAAAACCACCTGCCGCCCCCATCCATGCGCCGCGATCCTCGGCGGCCGCTTTCCCGCATGCGGAAGAGGGGCTGTTCCCGCGCGGACGGGCAAACCGGTAGCGCCCGGGCAACCCTTCGAAATTGAAAAAGCCTGGTGAATCGGGCTGGTCAATAACTGCGCAATCGACTAAGCTATTTTCGAATTCGAACAAAACTACGTTCACTTTCGACTTCAGGGCCTTTCACATGAGTCAAGCGCACACCCCCTCCGCTCCACTCGCCGAAGTCTACGATGTCGCCGTGGTCGGCGGTGGCATCAACGGTGTAGGGATCGCCGCCGACGCAGCCGGGCGCGGCCTGTCCGTGTTCCTTTGCGAACAGCACGACCTGGCCCAGCACACCTCCTCGGCCAGCAGCAAGCTGATCCACGGCGGCCTGCGCTACCTCGAACACTACGAATTCCGCCTGGTCCGCGAAGCCCTGGCCGAGCGCGAGGTCCTGCTGGCCAAGGCGCCGCACATCGTCAAGCCGCTGCGCTTCGTCCTGCCGCACCGTCCGCACCTGCGCCCGGCCTGGATGATCCGCGCCGGCCTGTTCCTCTACGATCACCTCGGCAAGCGCGAGAAGCTTCCCGCCTCGCGCGGCCTGCGCTTCACCGGCAGCAGCCCGCTGAAGGCCGAGATCCGCCGTGGCTTCGAGTACTCCGACTGCGCGGTGGACGATGCGCGCCTGGTGGTGCTCAACGCGATCTCCGCCCGCGAGCACGGCGCCCACGTCCATACCCGCACCCGCTGCGTCAGCGCCCGTCGCAGCAAGGGACTCTGGCACCTGCACCTGGAGCGCAGCGACGGCAGCCTGTATTCGATCCGCGCCCGCGCCCTGGTGAACGCCGCCGGCCCCTGGGTGGCGCGCTTCATCCAGGACGACCTGAAACAGAAGTCGCCCTACGGTATCCGCCTGATCCAGGGCAGCCACATCATCGTGCCGAAGCTGTACGAAGGCGAGCACGCCTACATCCTGCAGAACGAAGACCGCCGCATCGTCTTCGCCATCCCCTATCTGGACCGTTTCACCATGATCGGCACCACCGATCGCGAGTACCAGGGCGACCCGGCCAAGGTGGCGATCAGCGAAGAGGAAACCGCCTACCTGCTGCAAGTGGTGAACGCCCACTTCAAGCAGCAACTCGCGGCCGCCGACATCCTGCACAGCTTCGCCGGCGTGCGTCCGCTGTGCGACGACGAGTCCGACGAGCCTTCGGCGATCACCCGCGACTACACCCTGTCGCTCTCCGCCGGCAACGGCGAGCCGCCGCTGCTCTCGGTGTTCGGCGGCAAGCTGACCACCTACCGCAAGCTGGCCGAATCGGCGCTGGCGCAGCTCCAGCCGTTCTTCGCCAATCTCGGCCCGACCTGGACCGCCAAGGCACCGCTGCCGGGCGGCGAGCAGATGCAGAGCGTCGAGGCGCTCACCGAGCAACTGGCCAACCGCTACGCCTGGCTCGACCGCGAACTGGCGCTGCGCTGGGCGCGCACCTACGGCACCCGGGTGTGGCGCCTGCTGGACGGGGTCAATGGCGAAGCCGATCTCGGCGAGCACCTGGGCGGCGGCCTGTATGCCCGCGAAGTGGACTACCTGTGCAAGCACGAGTGGGCCCAGGACGCCGAGGACATCCTCTGGCGCCGCAGCAAGCTCGGCCTGTTCCTCTCGCCGAGCCAGCAGGTGCGCCTCGGCCAGTACCTGCAGAGCGAGCATCCGCATCGCCCGCGGGTGCATGCGGCCTGATCGCCAGCCAGAAACGTCGAGGCCCGCTTTTGCGGGCCTCGTTCGTTATGGAAGGGTACGGGACGATCCGGGCATAATGCGCGACGCCACCAAGCCGGTGGCGCCGCCGCAGTCGAGAATCCCGTGGACCTGATGTTCAAGGCGCTGATCGGCGCCGCCGTGGTCGTGCTCCTCGCCGTCCTGTCGAAGACCCGCAACTACTACATCGCCGGCCTGGTGCCGCTGTTTCCCACCTTCGCCCTGATTGCCCACTACATCGTCGGCAAGGGCCGTTCGCTGGACGACCTGAAGACCACCATCGTCTTCGGCATGTGGTCGATCATCCCCTACTTCGTCTATCTCGCCGCGCTCTACCTGCTGGTCGAGCGCTTCCGCCTGGAGACCTCGCTGGCCCTGGCGGCGCTGGCCTGGCTGGTGGCGGCAAGCGTGCTGGTGGGCCTCTGGGTACGCCTGCACGCCTGAGACCGCGAGCGCGGCTTCAGAGCTGGACGACGCTGGCCTGCCGATGGGCCTTCAGGTAAGGCACCACCGCCGCCAGCAACGGCTCCTTGAAGGCTTCCTGGAAGCGATGGGCGAGACCGGGGATCAGCTTCAGCTCCGAGCCACGGATATGCGCCGCCACGTGCACGCCGTGCATCACCGGCAGCAGCGGATCGGCGGTGCCATGGATCACCAGGGTCGGCACCTGCAGACGGTTCAGCAGCGGCACCCGGCTGGGTTCGGCGAGGATTGCCAGCAATTGCCGCTGCACGCCTTCCGGGTTGAACGCGCGGTCGTAGGAACGTGCGGCCTGCAACAGGAGCTGCTGGCGATCGTCGCGCACTTCCGGGCTGCCCAGCGCCGCCAGCAGGTCGGCCTGCTGCTCGACCGCCTGCTCGCGGCTGGCCGCCTCGCGCCGCGCCAGCAGGCGCAGCAGCGACTCGCTGGGCGCCGGCAGGCCTTCGGCGCCGGAGCTGGTCATCACCAGGGTCAGGCTGAGCAGGCGCTGCGGCGCCATGTCGGCGATGTGCTGGGCGATCATCCCGCCCATGCTGGCGCCGAGCACATGGGCCTGGGGGATATCCAGCGCGTCGAGCAGATGCAGGGCATCGCCGGCCATGTCGGTGAGGGTATAGGGCGCGCTGACCGGCAGGCCGAGGCGATAACGCACCACTTCGTAGGTCAGCCGCGAGCTGGGCACCGGCACGTTCCAGGCCGACAGGCCGACGTCGCGGTTGTCGTAGCGGATCACCCGGAAGCCTTGCTCGCACAGGGCGCTGACCACCTCGTCCGGCCAGTGGATCAGTTGCCCGCCCAGGCCCATCACCAGCAGCAGGGCCGGATCGCTGTCGCGGCCGATGCTCTGGTAGGCCAGGCGCACGTCGCCCAGTTCGACCGTCTCGGTAGGTACGCGTGCGTCGCAACGCGCCGCCGCAAAGGAGGAGAGGCTGCACAACAAGGCGGCCAGGAAGATGAAAGCACGCATGAAGAAAACCCAGAACGCAAAACCCCAGTGGAGCGCGATTCTGATTAAATTTCGTCCAGCGCGCTGCCACAGTAGCGTGACAGTTTGATGAATGCCGCCAGGCGGTCGTGGCGTTGTGGCTCTGCGGCGTTGCGCCGCTGCTCCGGGCCGCCGTCCCGTGTGCCGGGCTATTCTCCCCGTCGCTCCACGATCGCGCGCTCTGCGGGATCGAGGCCATCGCTTGTCGACAGCCCCTGGCGTATGAGACAAACTCAACGAATCCGCACCGCTATCAAGTTTTGCTCATACAGAGGCCGCCATGCTCGAACTTCGCCACCTCAAGACCCTGCACGCGCTGCGCGAAGCCGACAGCCTGGTGGAAGCCGCCGAGCGCCTGCACCTTACCCAGTCGGCGCTGTCGCACCAGTTCAAGGAACTGGAAGAGCGCCTGGGCATGCAGTTGTTCGTGCGCAAGACCAAGCCGGTACGCTTCACCAGCGCCGGGCTGCGCCTGCTGCAACTGGCCGACTCGCTGCTGCCCCAACTGCGCACCGCCGAGCGCGACCTGGCGCGGCTCGCCGGCGGTACCGCCGGACGCCTGCACATGGCCATCGAATGCCACAGTTGCTTCCAGTGGCTGATGCCGACCATCGACCAGTTCCGCGACGCCTGGCCGGAAGTCGAACTGGACCTGGCCTCGGGCTTCTCCTTCGCGCCGCTGCCGGCCCTGGCCCGCGGCGACCTCGACCTGGTGGTGACCGCCGACCCGGTCGAGTTGCCCGGCATCACCTACGTGCCACTGTTCACCTACGAAGCGCTGCTGGCGGTGGCCAACCAGCATGCCCTGGCTGGTCGACCGTACGTCGTCCCGGAGGACCTGGAGCGGGAAACCCTGATCACCTATCCGGTGGAACGCGATCGTCTCGACGTCTTCACCCGCTTCCTCGACCCCGCCGACGTGGAGCCGGCGCAGGTGCGCATAGCCGAGCTGACCGTGATGATGATGCAGCTGGTGGCCTCCGGTCGCGGCGTCTGCTGCCTGCCGAACTGGGCCCTGCACGAGTACAGCTCGCGCGGCTACGTGACGGCCCGGCGCCTCGGTGAAAAGGGCCTGTACTGCACGCTCTTCGCCGCCATCCGCACGGACATGTTCGATGCGCCATTCATGCGCGACTTCCTGCTCACCGCCAAGGACACCTCCTTCGCCACCCTCGAAGGGGTCAGCGCCGCCAAGGGCTGAGCGGCTCAGAACAGCGGCAGCTCATAGGTCAGGTACAGGCGGTTCTCGTCGATGTCGCGGCTGAAGGCCGAACGGTAGGTAGCGTTGCGCCAGACCAGCCCCAGTCCCTTCAGCGGACCGCCCTGCAACACGTAGCGCAGGTCGCTGTCGCGTTCCCACTCGCGACTGCCGTCGGCGCCCTTCGGTTTCGCGCCGTGGCCGCTGAAATAGCGCGTCATCAGGCTCAGGCCGGGCACCCCGAGCGGCGCGAAGTCGCAGTCGTAGCGCAGTTGCCAGGAGGACTCGCCAGCCTCGGCGAAGTCGTTGTACTGGCCGAAATTGACCAGGTACGGATCGGTCCCCTCCAGGTAAGGGAAACCGTGGTCGCCGCTCATCCGCTGGTAGCCCAGGCCGAAGGCCTGGCCGTTGCGCAGGCGGTAGGTGAGCGACCCGCTGAAGGAACGGTTGTCGATGCGCCCGCCGCGAGCGCCGCCGGTATCCCGGCTGAGCGCCAGGCGCAAGTCGCTCTCCAGGCTATCCGCGGCGACGCCGATGCGCCCCTTGAGACCGAGGAAATGCTGGGCGTAGACCTGCTCCAGTTCGCCATAGTGGTAGCTGCCGGTCCAGTCCGGGGTGATACGGTAGTCCAGGCCAGCCAGGTCGAAACGGTCCGCCTGCGCCGCGCCGGCGAAACGCCGGTTGCGGTTGAACAGCGCCAGGTCGCTGGTGCCCGCCTCGTTGCGCTGGCTGACCTCGGTCAGCCGTCCCAGGTTCAGGCTCAGTCCGCTCAGTTCGCCGGAAGTCAGCAGCGCGCCCTGGAACACCTGGGGGAATAGCCGCCCGTAGTTGGGCTGGATGGTCGGTAGCTTCGGCACCAGGCCGCCGACCTTCAGCTCGCTGCGCGACAGGCGCAGCTTGGCGGTCGCGTCCAGCCGCGCGTAGTCGCCCGCCGCGCTGCCATCGTCGCGAAGCGGAAGCAGGCCGGTGCCGCTACGCCCCGCGCCGGAATCGAGCCGGACGCCGAGCTTGCCCAGCAGGTCGAGACCCACGCCGAGGGTGCCCTTGGTATAGCCCGAGCGGTAGTCGAAGAGAAAGCCCTGGGCCCACTCCTCGCTTTTCGCACGCCCCACGCCATCGCGGAAGTCGCGGTTCATGTAGAAGTTGCGCAAGGCCAGGCTGGCCCGCGAGTCTTCGAGGAAGCCCTCGGCCAGGGCGGGAACGCTATCGCCGGCAAGGATCGGCAGCAGGAAAAACGCGCATTTCTTGTTGTTGTTCATACGCACTCCGAACGGGCGCCTGGGCGCCTCTTTTTCTAGGGGGAACGGTGTCTCATCGGCAGCGCTCGATCACCATCGCCACGCCCTGGCCGAGCCCGACGCACAGGCTGACCACCGCGTAGCGCCGCTCGATGCGTTGCAGCCCGCGGGCGGCGGTGAGCACCAGGCGCGCACCGGAGGCGCCGAGCGGATGGCCGAGGGCGATGGCGCCGCCATGGGGATTGACCCGCGGGTCCTCGTAGTCCAGGCCGAGCAACTTCAGGCAGGCCAGGACTTGCGGCGCGAAGGCTTCGTTGATCTCGATCAGGCCGACCTCGTCCAGGTCGATGCCGGCGCGTTGCAGCGCGCGGAGGATCGCCTGCTGCGGGCCGATGCCCATCAGCCGGGGCTCGACGCCGACGCTGGCGCTGGCGAGAATCCGCGCCAGCGGCCGGATGTCCTCGCGCTCGCCGATCGCGCGGTCGCCCAGCAGCACTACCGCCGCCCCGTCGTTGATCCCCGAGGCATTGCCGGCGGTCACTACCCCGCCGGCGAACAACGCCGGCAAGCGCGCCAGGGCCGCCAGGTCGGCCTGCGGCCGCGGATGCTCGTCGCGCTCCACCAGCCGCGTCTCGCCCTTGCGTCCGGCACGCACCTCCACCGGAAGGATCTCGCCGAGGAAAAAGCCCTCCTCCAGCGCAGCCTGGTAGCGCGCCTGGGAAGAAGCGGCGAAACGGTCGGCGTCCTCGCGGGCGATGCCGAAGGCGCGGGCCACGTTGTCGCCGGTCTCCGGCATGCTGTCGTTGCCATAGCGCTCGACCAGCCTGGGGTTGGCGAAGCGCGCGCCGATGGTGCTGTCGAAGACCTCCAGCGTGCGGCTGAAGGCGCTCTCCGCCTTGGCCATGACGAACGGCGCCCGGGACATGCTTTCGGCGCCGCCGGCCAGGTACAGCCGGCCCTCGCCGCAACTGATCGCGCGCGCCGCGTCGATCACCGCCGACAGTCCGCTGGCACACAAGCGGTTGACCGTCTGCCCGGGCAGCCGCGCCGGCAGGCCGGCTGCGAGCAGCGCGTTGCGCGCCAGGTTGCGGCTGTCTTCGCCAGCCTGGTTGGTGCAACCGAGGATCACATCCTCCAGGTCGTCGACGGCGAACCCGGAGGTTTCCGCGAGACGCGCCAGCAGCAGGCCGGCCAGGTCGTCCGGACGCACCGTCGAGAGTGCACCGGCATGCCGGCCGAAAGGCGTACGCAGGCCGGCGTAGATATAGGCATCGAGCATGGTGTGTTTCTCCGCGAAGGGATCAGGAGGCCAACGGGCTGTCCGGCTGGCGCAGGGAAAGGCCCAGTTGGGCGCGCCGGCGCAGCCAGGGACTGGGGCGATAGCGCGGGTCGCCGCTGAGCGCATGCAGGCGTTCGAGGATGCGCAGCACGCGCCCGGCGCCCATTCGGTCGCCCCACTCCAGCGGCCCCAGCGGATAGCCGAGACCGAGGCGCACCGCCAGGTCGATGTGCTCCACCGAAGCGATACCCTGCTGGGCGATGTCACAGGCGAGATTGACGATCGAGGCGAGGGTGCGCTGGACGATGAACCCGGCGCTGTCGCGAATCAGCGTGACGCCCACGCCGTCCCGTGCGAACAGGGTGCGAGCGGCCTGCTGCAGCTCCGCTCGGGTCGCCGGGCAGGCCATCAGGCAGCGGTGTCGCTCCAGGTCCGACAGCACGTCGATGGCCAGGCTGCGCGTCGGATCGACGGCGAACCGCCGCGCTGCGGCGCTGACGTCGGCGCCCAGTGGCGCAAGCAGGCACAACGCCGCCCCGGAAGGACGCTCGCCGCTCTCCACCTCGGCGCCCAGACGTTGTAGCAACGTCAGCAATGGCGCGCGGTCATGTTCGTCGTCGACGCCCAGCCACACCGGCGGCAACGCCGCGCCTGGCGCAACCGCCGGGGCGGCGGCGGGCACCTGCCCAGCGCCGTCGTAGCGGTAGAAGCCCTGGCCGCTCTTGCGCCCCAGGCGGCCGGCGGCGAGCATCTCGCGCAGCAAGGGATGCGGACGATAACGCGGCTCTTCGTAGTACTGCCGGTAGATCGACTCCATCACCGGCAGGCTGACGTCCAACCCGACCAGGTCGAACAGCTCGAACGGGCCCATGCGGAAGCCGGCGCCCTCGCGCAGGACTTCGTCGATCGCCGCCACCGGCGCCACGCCCTCGCCGAGGATACGCAGCGCCTCGGTGCCGAAGGCCCGTCCGGCATGGTTGACGATGAAGCCGGGGCTGTCCGTGGCACGCACCGACTGGTGGCCGAAGGTCGCCACCAGGGCGCACAGTCGCTCGGCGATGCCGGTGCGGGTGGCGAGACCGTCGATCACCTCCACCAGACGCATCAGCGGCACCGGATTGAAGAAGTGCAGACCGGCGACCCGGCCGGGATCGCGACAGGCCGAGGCGATCGCGGTAACCGACAGCGAGGAGGTATTGCTGGCGAGGATCGCTTCGTCGCCGACCACCTCTTCCAATTGGCGGAACAACGCCTGCTTGGCCTCCAGGTTCTCGACGATCGCCTCGATCACCAACTGGCAGCCGCGTAGGACCCACAAGTCCTCGACCACCCGCAGATTGCCCATCGCGCGCTCGACAGCCTCCGCCTCCAGCCGGCCCCGCTCCACCTGCCGGGCAAGGACCGTGGCGATCTGCTCGCGCGCTTGCAGCGCCGCCCCCTGGCGGCTGTCGTAGAGCAGCACCGACAGCCCGGCACAGGCAGCGAGCTGGGCGATGCCCTGGCCCATGGCACCGGTACCGACGATACCGATGAGAACGATCGGTGGCTCGCTCATTTTCCCAGGTACTCCGCTGTGCGTTTTTCCAGGAAGGCACGCATGCCCTCCTTCTGGTCGTGGCTGTCGAACAGCAACTGGAAGGCCTTGCGCTCCAGCGCCAGGGCCTGGTCCAGCGGCAGGTCGGCGCCGGCCAGGACCACTTCCTTGATCTGCGCCAGCGCCAGCGGCGGCAGGCCGGCGATCTGGCGAGCCAGTTCGAGGGCGCGATCCAATGCCTGGCCATCCGCCGCCACCTCGCTGACCAACCCTATGGCCAGGGCCTCCGGCGCCCGTACCGTGCAACCGGTAAACAGCATGCGCAGCGCCTGGAACTTGCCCACCGCTCGCACCAGGCGCTGGGTGCCGCCGGCGCCGGGCATCACGCCGACACGAACTTCCGGCTGGGCGAAGCGCGCCGAGGCACCGGCGACGATCAGGTCGCAGTGCATCGCCAACTCGCAGCCTCCGCCCAGGGCATAGCCCTCCACGGCGGCGATCAGCGGCTTGCGGCAGGTGGCGAGCGCCTGCCAGTGGCGCTCCACCCCGCGCTGCTGGATCTCCAGCGCGGACGCCTCCGCCAGTTCGTTGAGATCGGCGCCGGCGGCGAACGCCGTGCCATTTCCGGTGAGGACGATGACCCGGGTATCGGCGCACTCGTCGAGGCGCCGTACGTGCTCCGCCAGAGCCTCGCGCAGGCGCATGTTCAGGGCGTTGAGCACTGCCGGGCGGTTCAGTCGCAACAGGGCCACACCCTGCTCCGGCCGCTCCAGCAGCACGAGTTCGGGGCGCACCGCCCCAGGGGAGGAATCCATGGCCATCTCCAATTGCCCGGGGATTGAGTTGCACGGCGCAGGCCGTGCCGTGAGGGGTTTCAGGCGCGGACGATGCCGCGCCGGACCAGCGCGTCGATCGCCTCGGCGCTCAATCCCAGTTCCGCCAGGACTTCCCGAGTGTCTCCGCCCAGCACCGGCGGCGCGGCGCGGTAGCTGGCCGGGGTGCGCGAAAGCTTCACCGGCGAGGCGATGCCGCGATAGCCCTCGAGTTCGACGACCATCCCGCGATGGCGAGTGTGCGGGTGCTCCACCACCCGATCCACCGTGGCGATGGCTCCGCAGGGCACGCCGAGACGGATCAGCCGCTCGGCCAGCTCGCGACCGTCGTGGGCCGCCAGGTAGTCCTCCAAGGCGCGCTTCAGCGCCTCGCGGTTGACCGAGCGCTTGCCGTTGTCGGCGAAGCGCGGGTCCCCCGGCAGTTCATCCGCTCCCAGGTACTCGCACAGGCGGGCGAACTGGCGGTCGTTGCCGACGGCGAGGAAGATCGGCTCGGTACCGGTGCGGTAGCTGTCGTAGGGCGCGATGTTCGGGTGGGCGTTGCCGCTACGCCGGGGCGTACGTCCGGAAGCGAAGTAGTTCGGCAGGTGCGGGTGCAGCAGGGAGATACCGCAGTCGTACAGGGCGATGTCCACCGACTGCCCGCGCCCGCTGACCTGGCGCTCGTGGAGGGCGAGGAGGATGCCGGCCATGGCGTTCAGCCCGGTGACCATGTCGACGATCGGCAGGCCGATGCGCAACGCCTCGCCGCCGGCCTCGCCGTTCACGCTCATCAGTCCGGCCATCGCCTGGATCGCCGCGTCGTAGCCGGGCAGGCCGCCGAGCGGGCCGTCGGCGCCGAAGCCCGATACCGCGCAGTGGACCAGCCGCGGGAAGCGCTGGCAAAGCACCTCCTCGTAGCCGATCCCCCAGCGCGCCAGGGTGCCGGGCTTGAAGTTCTCCAGCAGTACGTCGGCGTCCTCCAGCAAGCGCAGCAGCAGCTCGATGCCCTCCGCCGTCGCCAGGTCGACGGCGATGCCCTTCTTGTTGCGGTTCACGCCCTTGAAGTAGGACGCCGTGTCGCCCTCGAAGGGCGGCCCCCAGCCACGGGTCTCGTCGCCGCCGAGGGGTTCCAGCTTGATCACCTCGGCGCCGTGGTCGGCCAGCGCCTGGGAGCAGTAGGGTCCGCCGAGGACCCGGCTGAGATCGATGATTTTCAGGCCACGCAGGGCGCCCGTCTGATTGGTCATGGCGACTCTCTGGTTGTTGTGAGCGGGAATGCGGGCAGTCAGGCCGGCAGCAATTGCATGGCTTCGGCCTGGCTCAGCGGCACCTCGCCGACCACCCTGGCCAGCAGTTCGGCCTGGTCGGTCCAGCCCTCCAGGTGCAGCGGGTCGCGCGGCAGCAGCTTGTGCCGGGCGACCAGGAAGGCCAGGGCCAGGCGGCGCTGGTCGGGTGCCTGGCGGCTGGCTTCCCAGGCCATGAAGATCGCCGTGCACAGGTGGTAGAGGGCGCTGCCGGCCTGGCGCACCTGCTCGTCCTGGCGGCGCTCGGCGACGTCGGCCATGGTCGCGACCACTCGCACCAGCAGTTCGTCGAAGAGGTCGCGGGCGTCCCCTGGCAGATCGCTGTCATCCAGCAGCCGGCGCAGGTGGCGCTGCAAGGGTTCGAGCGCCTGTTCGCGGCTCACCGCACGGGCGACGTCCAGCGCCACGATGTTGCTGGTGCCCTCCCAGATCGACCCCAGGTGGGCGTCGCGCACCAGGCGCGGGTCGCTCCACTCCTCGATGTAGCCGACCCCGCCGCGCACCTCCATGGCGTCGCCGGTGACCCGTCGCGCATCGCGGCAGGCGCGGAACTTGATCAGCGGGGTGAGGATCCGCACGCATTTCTGCGCCTCGACCTCGCCGCCATCGGCGCGCGGCAGCAGCGTGGCGATCTGCATGAACATCGAGCGCGCCTGTTCGGTGGGCAGCATCATCTTCAGCAACTGCTTCTGCATCAGCGGCATGTCGATCAGGTGCTTGCCGAAGGCGCGCCGATGGCGGGCGACGAACAGCGCCTCGCTCAGCGCCCGGCGCATCAGCCCGGCGGCGCGCACGCCGTTGGACAGGCGCGACATGTTGACCATGTCGGCCATCTGCTGGAAGCCGCGGCCGATCTCGCCGATCAGGTAGGCGCTGGCGCCTTCCAGGCGGACTTCGCCGCTGGCCATGGAGCGGCTGCCCAGCTTGTCCTTCAGGCGGACGATGCGATAGGCGTTGCGCGTACCGTCCTCGCGGACCTTCGGCAACAGGAACAGGGTCACGCCCTTCATTCCTTCCGGCGCGCCTTCGGGGCGGGCCAGGACCATCGCCAGGTCGGCGTCCGGGTTGGAGCAGAACCACTTGTCGCCGTAGAGCTTCCACTCGCCGCCCTGCTCCCGCGCCACGGTACGGGTCCGCGCCACGTCGGAGCCGGCGGCCTGCTCGGTCATGAACATGGCGCCCTGGAACAGCTCGTCGAAATCCCGCGAGGCGAGGGACGGCAGGTAGCGCTCGACCAGTTCCGGCGCGCCGAACCTGCGCAGGGTGCGGGTAAGCGAGTCGGTCATGCTGACCGGGCAGCAAAGGCCGAACTCGGCCTGTACGAACAGGTGGGTGAGCGCATACTTGACCAGCGGCGGTGGGCCGTCCGGGCGATGGCTCATGGAAGCCAGGCCGAGTTCGGCATAGGCCACCCGTTCGAGGGCGACGTAGTCCGGATGCTTGCGAATGCTCTGCAAATCCTCGCCGCGGCGGGTGCGCGACGCCAGCACCGGCGGGTTCTTGTCCGCCGCCAGCGCCAGCACGTCCAGCTCGCCGCCGGCACGGGCGCCGAGCCGTTCGAGGAGCGGCCGCCATTCGGCGAGCAACGCCGGCGGCAGGTATACCTCCAGCAGCCGCTCCAGGGCCGGATCGCAGGTGTAGAGATTCAGCCCACGGCTGTCGGGGATGTTCAGCGTATCTTCGCGAGGTACTTCGGGCATGGCGGTCATGGCGCGGCTCCTGCTTGTCTTGCGCCGAGACTAGGCGAGTGGTTCGATAAGCATCCAATACAAAAAAAATCATCGACGATAAGAAAAACAGATCGTAGAACCAGGTGCCTGCCATGGATCTCAGACAGCTTCGCTACTTCATCGCGGTCGCCGAGGAACTGCATTTCGGACGCGCCGCGGCTCGCCTGTTCATCTCCCAGCCGGCGCTGAGCTTCGACATCAAGAAGCTGGAGGAACAGCTCGGAACCCAATTGCTGCTACGCAATAACAAGTCGGTGAAGCTCACCGGCGCCGGCCAGGTCCTGCTGGTGGAAGCGCGCAACCTGCTGCTGCAGGCAGAGAAGGTGAAACGCTTGACCCAGCTATCCGCCGAGGGCGACGTCGGCCAACTGCGCGTCGGCTTCGTCAATTCCATGCTCTACCGCGGCCTGCCCAGGGCCATGTCCCGCTTCGAACGGGAGCACCCGAACATGGAGGTGGTGCTCGGCGAAATGAACAGCGCGGAGCAGGCCCAGGCGTTGCAGCGCGGGCAGATCGACCTGGGCTTCGTGCACTGGGGCAGGCTGCCGGCGGAAATCGTCTCCGAACCCTTGATCAGCGACCCGTTCCTCTGTTGCCTGCCCGCCGGGCACCGCCTGGCTGGCCAGGCGCGTCTGGACCTCGCCGAACTGCGCGACGAAGACTTCATCCTCTTCCCGCGCCATGTCTCCCCGCACTACCACGACCTGATCATCGCCCGCTGCGTGGACGCCGGCTTCAGCCCGCGCATCCGCCACGAGGCGCGCCTGTGGCAGACCGTCGCCGCCATGGTCGGTCTCGGCATGGGCGTCGCGCTGATCCCGGAGACCCTCTGCCTGGCCTGGCGGAACGAGGTGCGCTACCTGGAGATCGAGCCGGCCGGCGCGCGTTCGGAGATCCACGCGATCCTTCCGGCCAGCGAACCTTCCCGGGCGGCGCAGGCGTTCCTGGCGACGCTGAAGAGCGGCCTGGACGACGCCTGAGCGAGGGCTGACGGAAAACGTCGATATGGAATCCCTTATCGAGCCATAAGATTAAAAGACTATTGATTTGCGGGGGTGCCACCTAGACTCCGAGGCACCCGGGTCAACACCGACGCACGCTCTCCCTCCACGGAAACCAGCGTTTCCGCCCCGCCTTTCAGCGAAGGGCGGTAGGGAGCGGCGTGTCGGCGAGAACAACAATAAACAGGACTCGACCCATGCCGCGCACGCCCTCTCCCGAAGACGCCGACCTGCACAAGAAGGCCCGCAGGGCCGGTATCGCCTCCTTCATCGGCACCACCATCGAGTGGTACGACTTCTACATCTACGGCCTGGCCGCCGCCCTGGTGTTCGGCAAGGTATTCTTCCCCGCCGACATGGATCCGGGCCTGGCCACCCTGCTGTCCTTCGTCACCCTCTGGTCGGGCTTCATCGCTCGCCCGCTGGGCGGGATCATCTTCGGCCATCTCGGCGACCGCATCGGCCGCAAAACCACCCTGGTGATCACCCTGATCATGATGGGCATCGCCACGACCTGCATCGGCCTGTTGCCGGTCTATACGCAGATCGGCATCTGGGCGCCGATCTCCCTGGTGGCGCTGCGTATCGTCCAGGGCATCGCGGTCGGCGGCGAGTGGGGCGGCGCGATCCTGATCGCCAGCGAAAGCGCGCCCAAGGGCAAGGGCATCCTGTACGCCGCCTTCGCCCAGCAGGGCTCGCCCACCGGCAACCTGCTGGCGACCCTGGCGTTCTTCGCCCTCAGCGCCCTGCCCGCCTCGGACTTCATTCTCTGGGGCTGGCGCGCGCCGTTCCTGCTCTCTGCGGTGCTGGTCATCGTCGGCATGGTGATCCGCCTGAAGCTGGAGGAGTCGGAAGACATGAAGCGTGTGCTGGCGCAGAAGCGCACGGTGAAGCTGCCGCTCGCCGAGGTGCTGGGCAAGCACTGGAAGATCGTCCTGCTCGGCGCCGGCGTGCTGCCGATCATCCACGTCACCTACTTCAAGAGCACCTTCGCCCTCTCCTGGGCGACCAAGACCCTCGGCTACAGCCAGGGCACCTTCCTCAGCATCATCGTGGTCGCGCTGGTGGTGCAGTTCCTCAGCCAGCCGCTGGGGGCGCTGCTCACTTCGCGCATCGACATGCGCAAGGCGGCATGCCTGATGGTGCTGCCGGAGTTCATCCTGATGCCGGCGATGTTCTTCGCCGTGGAAACCAAGGTCTACTGGATCGCCGCGGCCGGCATGTGCCTGGCCACGGTGCCGCACGCGATGTTCTACGGCGCGGTGGGCGGTATCCTCGCCCGAGCCTTCCCGGCGCGGGTGCGCTACACCGGCCTGTCGCTGGCCTACCAGCTCTGCTCGCTGCTGGTCGGCGGCGGTACGCCGGTACTGGCCCAGTGGATTCTCAACAGTACCGGCAGCATCGTCGGCGTGGCCCTGGCCTCGGCCTGCTACGCGCTGGTCTCGCTGGCCTGTACCCTGGCCCTGTTGCGGATCACCGGGTTCCACGCCAGCGACCTGTCGACCGCCGAGCGCGCCGACGCCGAGGACTTGCAGCGGCCCGCAGCGGTCGAGCGGGAACCGGTGTTGCGCGCCCCCGCCCGGCTTCTGGGCGGCGATCCCGGCTAGCCGGCAGCGCCCATGCGCCGCTCGTGCTCCAGCAACCAGCGCTTGCGCCACAGGCCACCGCCATAGCCGGTCAGGGAACCGTCCGAACCGATGACGCGGTGGCAGGGAATCACGATGGCGATCTGGTTGGCTCCGTTGGCGCGGGCCACGGCGCGCACCGACGACGGCGAGCCGATGGACCTGGCCAGCCCGGCGTAGCTCTGCGTGCTGCCGCACGGTACCTCGCGCAGCGCCTGCCAGACCGTGCGGGTGAAGGCCGAGGCGTTCAGCGCCAACGGGGTCTGGAAGCGCACTGGAGTACCGCCGAAGTAGTCGGCGAGTTCCGCCTCGATCCTGTCGATGGAGGCGAAACGGCCGAAACCGATGCTCGATCCGCTGCTCTTCTGCAGGCGTTTCAGCTCCCCGCTCAACGCCGGGCGGTCGAAGAATTCCAGCAGGTGCAGGGCCTGCGCATCGGCCACCGCGAGCATGGCGCCGAGCGGGGTCTGCAGCCAGTCCGCCTTGAGCAGCTCGCGCCCGCGCAACTGCGACGGCGGCTCGCCCAGCAGGCGCGCGAAGGCGCTACGGAAGCCGCTGTCGGAGTCGAAGCTGGCATCCAGTTGCGCGTCGATCACCCGCGCGCCCGAGGACAGCCGCTCGGCGACCTGGCCAAGACGGCGCAGGCGAGCCATTTCCAGAAAGGTCACGCCGAACTCGCGCTTGAAGGCACGGCGCACGGTGGACGGGTCATAGCCCAGCGCCGCCAGGTCGTCTTCGAACCAGCGCCGCTGCGGTTGCCGACCGAGGCGCTGGAGCAGGTCGCTGACCAGCGGCCCCTGCGTGCCGAGCCGCTCCAGCGGCCGGCAACGCAGGCAGGGCCGGAAGCCGGCCTCGACGCAGCCCTTGATCGAATCGAAGAACAGGGTGTTCTCGCGCTTCGGCTTGCGCGCCGGGCAGGTCAGGCGGCAGAACACCCCGGTGCTCTTCACCCCGACGAAGGCGAAGCCATCGTAGGCGGGGTCGCGCGCCAACAGCGCGGCATACAGGGTGTCGTCATCGGGAAGGGGAAGGAACAACGCTGCGTCGGACATGGCCGGCTCCGGAACCAGGGAGGCGATGGATAGCCACTCTAGGCCAGGAGCCTGCGCCTTGCCGCCGCGAAACGGGCGTCGATTCTTTCTCAGCCCTCCTCGAAACGCATCTCCGGCGGCTGCTCGCGGAAACCGTGGGTGATCGCCGCCAGGTACACCGCGCCCAGCGCCAGCCAGCAGAGGCCGAGGATGATCGCCAGATGGTCGAGGCTGGCCATCAACCACAGGTCGGCGACCAGGCCGATGCCAGGGAATACCAGGAACAACAGGGTTTCCCGTGGACCGCGGCGCTCGGCGCCAAGGTAGTAGTGGAAGACCACCGACAGGTTGACCAGGCTGAAGGCGAGGAAGGCGCCGAAGTTGATGAACGACGTGGAGGTGGTCACGTCCATCTGTAGCGCCAGCAAGGCCACCACACCGCACAGGACGATGCTGTTCGCCGGCGTCTCGAAGCGCTTGCCGAGACGACCGAAGAACGGCCGCGGAAGGACGCCGTCGCGGCCCATGGCGAAGAGCAGGCGCGAGGCGCTGGCCTGGGCCGAGAGACCGGAGGTGAACTGGCCGACGATCAGGCCGACCAGGAAGAAGGTCACGAACAGGTCGCCACCGATGTTGCGGGCGATCTCGTAGGCCGCCGAGTCCGCGCTGTCGAAGGCGAACGACGGGTGCGCCAGTTGCACGAAGTACGAGGTGACGATGAAGATCAACCCGCCCAGCAGGGTGATCAGCAGGATCGCCCGCGGGATGTTGCGCCGCGGGTCGCGGGTTTCCTCGGTCAGGGTACTGACCGCGTCGAAACCGAGGAACGAGTAGCAGGCGATCGCCGCACCGCTCATCACCAGCGGCACCTGCAGGTCGCCACCGAGCAACGGTTGCAGTGACCATAACGGCTTTCCCGGGTCGCCCAGCACGTAGTGCACGCAGAGTGCGACGAAGGCGCCGAGGACCAGGAACTGCACCAGCATCAGCAGGCCATTGACGTTCTTCGCCAGGCGCAGGCCGACGATGTTGATCGTCGTGGTCACGCCGATGAACGCCAGCACCCAGACCGCGTTGGGTACCGCGGGAAAGGCCGAGTGCAGGTAGGCGGCGCCGATCAGCCAGATCGCCATCGGCAGGAACAGGTAGTCGAGCAGCACCGCCCAGCCGGCGATGAAGCCGAGCCGGGAATCGATGGCCTTGCGCACGTAGGTATAGGCCGAGCCGGCCACGGGGAAGGCCGCGGCCATGCGCCCGTAGCTGAGGGCGGTGAAGAGCATCGCCAGGGAAGCGGCGATGTAGGCGGCGGGGACGTGTCCCTGGGTGGTCTCGGCGAGGATGCCGAAAGTCCCGAGGACGATGATGGGGGTCATGTAGGCGATGCCGAACAGCACCACGGAACCCAGCGACAGGGTGCGCTTGAGTCTGGCCATTACTGCTTACTCCGGAATTATCGTTTGTTATGGCAGTGGCCCGCAGCCGGCCGGGCCGCGGGGCGCAGGGGCCTCCCCTCACCCGGGAGACCGGCGGACGCTCGGGCGCCCATCGTTGTGCTACGGCTTTCCGGGCCGATCCTCGCCCGCTCGCTGGCGGACGGAGGACGACGCGACGCTCCTGTCGCGCCGTGGTGAATCAGGGAATCAGCAGCTCGCGCAGGCCGTCCGGGTGCTCGCGGCGCTCGCCGGGCAGGACCAGGCGACGCTCTTCGAGGTAACGGTAGTCCCGACGCGCATCCTGCAACCGGCCGAGGTCCAGTTCGACGATCTGCCGGCATTCTTCGCGCCCGGCCTCGCAGAGCAACTGGCCATAGGGATCGACCACCGCGCTACCGCCGGCGAAGACCAGCCCGCCGTCGCCATGCCCGACGCGGTTGACCATCACCGCGTAGGCCTGGTTTTCCATGGCGCGGGCCATGATCGCAGTGCGATGGGTCGGGCCATAGGGGTCCATGTTGCCATTGGTCACGATGATCAGTTCCGCACCCAGTTGGCCGAGGGCCCGCGCGCTTTCCGGGAACTCGATGTCGAAGCACACCAGCAGGCCGACCCGGATGCCGTTCCACAGGGCAGTGGCGTAGCGGTCGCCAGGCGTGAAGATGCCGCGGTCGGAGGCCCACAGGTGGGTCTTGCGGTATTTCAGGGCGATGCCGTCGGGAGCGATCAGCAGGGTGGTGTTGTAATAGCGGCCGGCGTCCGCCTCGGCGATGCCGATCGCCACCGAAACGTTACGTTCACGGGCGACGCGCTGCACCGCGCTGACCGTCGGGCCGTCGAGCGGCTCGGCGAGGGCGGCGATGTTGTCTTCGCTGGGGAAGCCGGTCAGGTGGGTTTCCGGGAACACCACCAGTTCGGTGTCCGCCGCACAGTCGGCGATGGCCGCCAGGGCGCGTTCCAGGTTGTGCGCGGTGTCGCCATCGCGACCGGCGATCTGGACGAGTTCGACTTTCATCGGAATTCCTTGTTGTTCTCGGCGCTGTTCGGCACGCGCGCTGTTCGTATGCAGGGGTCGGCACAGTATGCTTGGCGTTCCCCGCGCCGATAATTACGTCCGAGGGTTAACCCAACAGGGGTAGAAGATGAGTTTCACCTTGCAGGACATCGCCTGGCACCGCTCCGTCGGGCAACTGGTCGAGGCGCTGGATGCGCCGGACTTCTGGATTCGCCTGGTACGCCTGCTCGAACAGTACGTTCCGTTCGACAGCTGGGTGGCCCTGCTGTTCAGCCAGGGCCGGCCACAGGTGTTCGCCGAATGCCCGGGCGCCGACGGCGGGCCGGACCCGCTGTTCCAGGACTACCTGCGAGGCCTCTACCTGCTCGACCCGTTCTACATCGCCAGCCGCGAGAACCCGTGCAGCGGCCTGTTCCGTCTGGCCGACGTGGCACCGGAATGCTTCGAGCAGACCGATTACTACCAGCGTTACTTCCGCCTCAACGTGGTGGCCGATGAAATCCAGATCAACGTCCAGCTCTCCGGCGAACGCACCCTCTGCCTGTCGCTCGGCTCGCGGCGCCGCTTCACCCCCGAGCAACTCGCCGTGCTCGGTCTGGTGCGGCCCTGGGTGGCCGGGCTGATGCGCCAGCGCCTGGCCTTCGAGGACGAAGTGTTGAACAGCCCCGCGGCGCCGGAGCCGGGCTGGCAGGGTTCGCTGGAGAAGGTCGCGGAGCAGATGGGCACGCCGCTGACGGCGCGCGAACTGGAGGTCGGCAGGCTGATGCTCAGCGGCTGCTCAAGCAAGGAGATCGCCCGCAAGCTGGCGATCTCGGCGGAAACCGTGAAGGTCCACCGCAAGCACATGTACGGCAAGCTCGGCATCAAGTCGCAGTCCGAGCTGTTCGGCCTGTTCCTCCAGGCCCAGGGCTGACGGGACGGGCGACCGTCCCGTCGCCGCTCAGCGGCGCTTGATCTTCGGCTTCGGCCGGCCCTGCACGCACTTGAAGCGCGGATTCGACTTGCAGATCACGTAGAGCCGGCCACGGCGCTTCACCACCTGGCAATCGCGATGGCGCAGCTTGGCCTGTTTCAGCGAGGCGAGGACTTTCATCAGGCCCCCTTGCCGCCGACGAAGCCGGCGAAACGCTTGTTGAACCCGGCCACGCGGCCTTCGCTCTTGGTCTTGCGCTGTTCGCCGGTGTAGACCGGGTGCGAGGCGCTGGAAACGTCCAGCGTCACGTAGGGATAGGTCTTGCCGTCGGTATGGGTATGGGTCTTGTCGGTCTCCGCGGTGGAGCCGATCAGGAAGTACACGTCGGCCGAGGTGTCATGGAACAGGACGGGACGGTATTCGGGATGGATGCCGGGTTTCATGGGGATGCCTCCTACATAATGTTATATAGTTACATATTACTCCGATAAGAATAATTCGCAACTCCGGAAAGAGTTCCCGGCGACCATTCGGCTGCTCGACCATCCAGACACAATTATTAGCTTGCTTTCTATCCCCGTTTGTTTCCCATAATCACCGCTTGGTTAGCGCGGGGGGAACCCGTCGTAGACGCCTCGAAGAAGGTGACTACCATTTTGAACCGAAGCCTGAAGATTGGAGACATGATGAATCTGTCGCTACTCAGTCGCTATGCGTTTTTCGCCTGTATCGCCCTGTTCACCTTGCTCAGCCTGCCGTTCCTCGGCAGCACCGAATGGCTCTGGCCGTTCACCCTCCTGGGCGTGGCCCTGAGCCTGCTCGGCCTGTTCGACCTGATCCAGACGCCCCACGCGGTGCGCCGCAACTATCCGATCCTGGGCAACATCCGCTATCTGGTGGAAGGCATCCGCCCGGAGATCCGCCAGTACCTGCTGGAAGCCGACGGCGACGCCCTGCCCTTCTCCCGCGCCCAGCGCTCGCTGGTCTACTCGCGGGCGAAGAACGAAAGTTCGGAGAAGCCCTTCGGCACCCTGATCGACGTGTACACCGCAGGCTACGAATTCATCAGCCACTCGATGCGTCCGGCGCCGCTCAGCGATCCCTGCGAGTTCCGCGTCGACATCGGCGGGCCACAATGCAGCAAGCCGTACTCCGCTTCGCTGTTCAACGTCTCGGCGATGAGTTTCGGCGCCCTCAGCGCCAACGCCATTCGCTCGCTGAACCGTGGCGCGCAGATGGGCAACTTCTACCACGACACCGGCGAGGGCAGCATCAGCCCCTATCACCGCGAGAACGGCGGCGACCTGGTCTGGGAACTGGGCAGCGGCTACTTCGGGTGCCGCACCCGCGATGGCAAGTTCGACCCTGAGCGCTTCGCCGCCCAGGCCCTCGACCCGCAGGTGAAGATGATCGAGATCAAGCTCAGCCAGGGCGCCAAGCCGGGACACGGCGGTATCCTGCCCAAGCACAAGGTCACCCCCGAGATCGCCGCCACCCGTGGCGTGCCGATGGGTGAGGATTGCGTTTCGCCGTCGCGCCACAGCGCCTTCTCCACGCCGATCGAGCTGATGCAGTTCATCGCCCAGCTGCGCGAACTGTCCGGCGGCAAGCCGGTCGGCTTCAAGTTCTGCCTGGGCCATCCATGGGAGTTCATGGGCATCGCCAAGGCCATGCTGGAGACCGGCATCCTCCCCGACTTCATCGTCGTCGACGGTAAGGAAGGCGGCACCGGCGCGGCGCCGCTGGAGTTCACCGACCATATCGGCGTGCCGCTGCGCGAAGGCCTGCTGTTCGTCCACAACACCCTGGTCGGCCTCAACCTGCGCGACAAGATCAAGGTCGGCGCCAGCGGCAAGATCGTCAGCGCCTTCGATATCGCCAGCGTCCTGGCCACCGGCGCGGATTGGGCCAACTCGGCGCGCGGCTTCATGTTCGCCATCGGCTGCATCCAGTCGCAGAGCTGCCATACCAACAAGTGCCCGACCGGCGTCGCCACCCAGGACCCGCTGCGCCAGCGCGCGCTGGTGGTGCCGGACAAGGCCGAGCGGGTGCGCAACTTCCATCGCAACACCCTCAAGGGCCTGGCCGAGATGCTCGCCGCGGCGGGCCTGGAACATCCCTCGCAGCTCGAAGCCAAGCACCTGGTGCGGCGCATCACCGACACCGAGATCCGCCTGTTCTCGCAGCTGCACTACTTCCTCAAGCCGGGCGAACTGCTTTCCGGCAAGATCGAGGGCGAGTTCTACGAGCGCATGTGGAACATGGCGCGGGCCGACAGCTTCGACGCGGCGGCCTGAGCCGCCGCCCTCGCACGCAAGAAAAAGCCGGAGGCATCGCTGCCTCCGGCTTTTTCATGTCCGCGTAGATCAGCCCAGCAGGATGGTCGCCCAGGTCACGGTGATCACGGTGAGGGCCACGAACTGCGCGGCGCTGCCCATGTCCTTGGCATTCTTCGACAGAGGGTGGCGTTCCAGCGAGACGCGGTCGACGGTGGCCTCGATCGCCGAGTTGAGCAGCTCGACGATCAGCGCCAGCAGGCACACCGCGATCATCAGCGCGCGTTCGCCGCGACTGACGTCGAGGAGGAAGGCCACCGGGATCAGCACCACGTTGAGCAGCACCAGTTGGCGGAAGGCGGCTTCACCGCGGAAGGCGGCGAGGAAACCTGCGAGGGAATAGCCGGTGGCGTTGAGGATACGCTTGAGGCCGGTCTGGCCTTTGAAGGGGGAAGGCGACACGTCGGGTTCTCATCGATTCGGAAGGCCGGCAGTCTAGCCGCCGGCTGGTCAAAAAAGCGTTAAGCCGTCTCTCAATGAGAAGCGGGAACCGTCTCCATTTGTTGCAGCAGCAGCGCGGCCTGGGTCCGGGTGCGCACGTTGAGCTTGCGGAAGATCGCCGTGACGTGGGCCTTCACCGTCGCCTCGGAAACGTTCAGGTCGTAGGCGATCTGCTTGTTCAGCAACCCTTCGCAGACCATGGTCAGCACCCTGAACTGTTGCGGGGTGAGGCTGGCGAGCCCGGCGCTGGCGGCCTTGGCCTCCTCGCTGAGGGCTTCGGCGGCGGCATCCTGCGGCGGCCACCAGGTGTCCCCGTCGAGCACCGCGCGCACCGCCTGCTGCAGGGTTTCCAGCGGACTGGACTTGGGTATGAAGCCGCTGGCGCCGAACTCGCGGGAGCGCTGCACCACCGCGGCCTCCTCCTGTGCCGAGATCATCACCACCGGCACCTGCGGGTATTGCCCGCGCAACAGCACCAGGCCGGAGAAGCCATAGGCCCCCGGCATGTTGAGGTCCAGCAGGACCAGATCCCAATCGGCCTTCTCGTTCAGCCGCGCTTCCAGTTCGGCGATGCTGGCGGCTTCCACCAGGCGCACGTCGGGGCCCAGCCCGAGGGTGAGGGCCTGGTGCAAAGCGCTGCGAAACAGGGGGTGATCGTCGGCGATCAGGATCTCGTAAGAAGCCATGACATGTCCTAGTTTGTTCGGCCCAGCCGAGGCGGCGCTCAGGATGCCGACCGAGGGCGGACCGGTCAAGCCGAATGAGGGATACCTCGTACACCGCGTTCGTCTTTTCAAACACCCCGGCTTGCTGGCAGAGTGGCGGACCCTCCCCGCCCCGTCGAGCGAGCCATGCGAAGCCAAGCCCTGCGTGCCGATGTCCTGATGCTGATCACCGCCATGATCTGGGGGGTGTCGTTCGTCGCCCAGCGCCTGGGGATGGACGCCATCGGACCGTTCCTCTATACCGGCCTGCGCTTCGTCCTCGGTGCCCTGGTGCTGGTGCCACTGCTGATGCTGCGCTCGCGACGCGACGGCGCGCAACCCTTCAATCGCGGACAGTTGCTCGCCGGTGTGATCCTCGGCGTCGCCCTGACCACCGGGATCAACCTGCAACAGGTCGGCCTGCTGTTCACCAGCGTGACCAACTCCGGCTTCATCACCGGGCTCTACGTGATCGTCGTGCCGTTGCTCGGCCTGCTGTTCGGCCAGCGCACCGGCGCGGGCACCTGGCTGGGGGCGTCGCTGGCGGTGCTCGGCATGGCCCTGCTGAGCATCGGCCCGGGCTTCCAGGTCGCTTCCGGCGACTGGCTGCAACTGGCCGGCGCGGTGGTCTGGGGCGCGCACGTCCTGCTGGTAGGCCTGTTCGCCAGCCGCTACGACCCGATCCGCCTGGCCTTCCTGCAGTTCGCCACCTGCGCGGCGGTCAGCCTGCTGCTGGCACTGGTCTTCGAGGAAATCCACTGGGACGCCATCGTCCAGGCCGGTCCCGCCCTGCTATACGGCGGCCTGCTCGGCGTCGGCACCGGCTTCACCCTGCAGGTGGTGGCGCAGAAGCACGCCATCGCTTCCCATGCGGCGATCATCCTGTCCCTGGAAGCGGTGTTCGCCGCCATCGCCGGCGCCCTGTTCCTCGCCGAGACCCTGCACCTGCGCGGCTATTTCGGTTGCGCGCTGATGCTGGCGGGCATGCTGGTGGCGCAGTTGTGGCCGCGCAAGCTCGCCGCCGAAGCGCGCCCGGCCTGACACTCAGCCACGGAACGGCGCCAGGGCACGGTGCGCCGGGCTGGCCTCGTCCAGCGGAATGTGCCGCTTGGCGCCCAGGTAGCGCTCGCTGAACACCTCCAGGTAGGCGCCGAGCGCCTCGCCCGCAGCCTCGTCGCCAGCAAGGTCCAGGCACAGCGCCGCCACTTCGGCGGTGCACAGGTGCTCGCCACGGGTCGAGCGACGCAGGCGATAGCGCGAGAGCTGCTCGGGCAGCAGGCTGAGCACCGGGAACGGCTCCAGGTAAGGACTCTTGCGGAACATCTTGCGCGCCTCGGTCCAGGTCGCGTCGAGCAGGATGAACAGCGGTCGCTTGCCTTCCGCCAGCGGGGCGACCTCGTTCACCACCCGCTCCGCCGCCACGTATTCGCCGGGGAACACCAGGTATGGCTGCCACTGCGGGTCGGCCAGCAACTCCAGCAAGCGCGGGTCGACCTCGGTGCGCGACCAGCCGAAGGCGAAGGTGTCGGCCACGGTATCGGCGATCAGCCAGCCGGTGTTGGTCGGTTTCAGCGCCTCGATGTCGTGCATGACCAGGCACATGCCTGCGCGCGCCTCGACCCGCGGCCGCCAGGCGCACATGCAATAGCTCGGCAGCAGCCGACAGCCTTCGCAGCGCGGCATGCGCGAACCGCGCGCGACGAAGGGTTTCAGGCTGCGCGCCAGGCGCTCCTGGCGCAAGCGGGAAACGGCATGGCTCATCGGGCAGGCTCCCGATACGGAAAGGACGGGCGAAGGAACATCGAAGACTCGAGGAAACGGGCTGGAAAGCGACCGCGAAATTCTATCAGAGCCCGCGTGGCTCCTGCTTTGTCGGACAACTTCCGAGGCCGCGAAAAAAAATTCTTCACAGGGGCCTCAGACGTCTAGTTAGAGCGGGATGCGATCCCTATAATCCGCCCCCTTTTTCGACACCGGGCAGCCGGCTCCGCCCGCTGACCTTACTGCCTCTCCAGACGAGTGACGCCCCCCTTGCTCGAGATCCGCAACGTGACCCGCCGCTTCGGCGACTTCACCGCCGTCGACAATGTCAGCCTGACGATCAACACCGGCGAATTCTTCACCCTCCTCGGCCCTTCCGGGTGCGGCAAGACCACCCTCCTGCGCATGCTCGCCGGCTTCGACCAGCCGGACAGCGGCGAGATCCGCCTCAACGGCCAGGACCTCGCCGGCGTCGAGCCGGAGAAGCGCCCGGTGCATACGGTGTTCCAGAGCTACGCGCTGTTCCCGCACATGAGCGTGGCGCAGAACATCGCCTTCCCGCTGAAGATGGCCGGAGTGGCGAAGAGCGAGATCGACGCCCGCGTCGAACAAGCCCTGAAGGACGTGCGCCTGGCGGACAAGGGCGGGCGCATGCCGACACAGCTTTCCGGCGGCCAGCGCCAGCGCGTGGCGATCGCCCGCGCGCTGGTCAACCGGCCGCGCCTGCTGCTGCTCGACGAACCGCTGTCGGCGCTGGACGCCAAGCTGCGCGAAGAAATGCAGATCGAACTGATCAACCTGCAGAAGGACGTCGGCATCACCTTCGTCTATGTCACCCATGATCAGGGCGAAGCCCTGGCGCTGTCGCACCGCATCGCGGTGATGAACCAGGGCCGGGTGGAGCAGCTGGACACCCCGGAAACCATCTACAGCTTCCCGCGCAGTCGTTTCGTCGCCGACTTCATCGGCCAGTGCAACCTGCTCGACGCCACAGTCGAGGCGGTCGACGGCGAACGCGTGCGCATCGATCTCCGGGGCCTGGGCGAGGTCCAGGCGCTGAAATCCTTCGACGCCCAGCCCGGCGAGGCCTGCGTGCTGACCCTGCGGCCGGAGAAGATCCGCCTGGCGCAGAGCGTCACCGCCGACAGCGACGAGGTGCACTTCCGCGGCCGCGTCGCCGAACTGCTCTACCTGGGCGACGTGACCCTGTACATCGTCGAGCTGGAGAACGGCGAGCGCCTGGAAACCCTGCTGCCCAACGCCACGCCCGGCCGGGCCAAGTTCTTCGAGGTGGGCGACGCGGTGGAAGCCGCCTGGCGCTTCGATGCCGGCCACCTGGTCAGGGCCTGAGACGATGAGAAAGAACCTCGGCAAGTGGCTGCTGGTCTGGCCGCCGCAAGCGTATCTGCTGTTCTTCTTCCTGGTTCCGGCGCTGATCATGCTGTTCGCCTCGTTCCGCTTTCCCGGCGACTACGGCGGCCTGGCGCCCTGGATGTACAGCGAGGACGGGCAGACCGTCTACGACCTCAGCGTGGAGAACTACACCCGGCTCACCGAGAGCTGGGTGTACCTGCAACTGTTCGTCAAATCCTTCGGCTACGCCCTGGTCACCACCCTGGCCTGCCTGCTGCTCGCCTACCCGGTGGCGACCACCCTCGCCCGGGCCCCGGCGAAGTGGCGCAACCTGCTGATCCTGCTGGTGATCCTGCCGTTCTGGAGCAACCTGCTGGTACGCGTCTACGCCTGGATGATCATCCTCTCGCCGTCCGGTGCCCTGACCCGCGGGATCAACGCCGCGCTGGACCTGTTCGGCGCGCAGCCGATCAGCCTGATGTTCACCCCGTTCGCGGTGATCCTGTGCATGGTCTACGTGCACCTGCCGTTCATGATCCTGCCGCTCTACGCCAACCTGGAGAAACACGACCCGGCCCTGCTCGACGCCGCCCAGGACCTCGGCGCCGGTCGTTGGCAACGCTTCTGGCGGGTGACCTTCCCGCTCTCGCTGCCGGGCGTGGCCGCCGGCGCGGCACTGGTATTCATCCCGGTGCTGGGAATGTTCGCCATCCCCGACCTGGTCGGCGGTACCGACGGCATCATGATCGGCAACCTGATCAAGAGCCAGTTCCTCGACTCCCGCGACTGGCCGTTCGGCAGCGCGCTGTCGATCGCCCTGACCGGCTGCATCCTGCTGCTGGTCGCCCTCGGCATGGGCGCCGCGCGCGCCCGCAAGGGAGGCGCCCATGCGTAGGCCCTACCTGCTCTGGAGCGCCACCGCGCTGGTGTACCTGTTCCTCTACGTACCGCTGGTGATCGTGGTGCTGTACTCCTTCAACGACTCGCGGCTGAACGCCGAGTGGGTGAGCTTCACCCTGGACTGGTACCGCAAGCTGTTCGGCAACCGCGACATGCTCCAGGCCGCCGCCAACTCGCTGGTCATCGCGCTGGTTTCGGCCAGCGTGGCGACCCTGCTCGGCACCCTCGCCGGGGTCGCCCTGCATCGCTTCAAGCTGCGCGTGCTGCCCCTGCTGGTGCTGACCCCGATCGCCATTCCGGAACTCCTGATGGGGGTCTCGCTGGTGATCTTCTTCATCGGCCTGAACATGAGCCTGGGCATGCTCTCGGTGACCCTCGCGCACATCACCTTCTCGGTCGGCTTCGTCGCCCTGGTGGTGCAGGCGCGCATGTCGGGCATGGACGAAAGCCTCACCGAGGCGGCCCGCGACCTCGGTGCCACGCCCTGGCAGAGCTTCCGCCTGGTGACCCTGCCGCTGATCATGCCGGGCATCGTCGCCGGCGCGCTGATGGCCTTCACCCTGTCCATCGACGACTTCGTGATCACCTTCTTCACCGCCGGCGGCGGCTTCGCCACCCTGCCGACGCAGATCTACACCATGATCAAGATCGCCGTGACGCCCGAAGTGAACGCAGTCTCCACCCTGCTGATGCTGCTCACCCTGGTGCTGATCGTGATCGCCTCGAAACTCTCCCCCAGCGCCATCAAGGGCCATTGATCCGCCGAAACCCGCGGGCCTCCCGGAGAGGCCCGCGGCCTTGCCCTGCTCCGGTTTCCGGAGCCCTGCCACCCCGTAACAAGGAACCATGATGAAAAAGCTGTTGCTCGTCGCAACCCTCATGGCAGGAGCCGCCCAGGCCACCGCCGCCGAGAAGCTGTATCTGTTCAACTGGAACGACTACATCGCCGAGGACACGCTGAAACGCTTCGAGCAGCAATGTGGCTGCGAGCTGGTGCAGGAGTTCTATTCCGGCACCGAGGAAATGATGGCCAAGCTGGCCGCCGGGGCCAGCGGCTACGACGTGATCATCCCGACCCAGAACGCGGTCGAGGCGCTGATCCGCAAGGGCGACCTGCTGGAGCTGGACAAGAGTCGCCTGGCGAACCTGAGCAACGAGGCCGCGGGCTACCTCGACAAGGATTTCGACAAGGGCAACCGCTATTCCCTGCCCTACGCCTTCACCACCACCCTGGTCGGCTACAACAAGACCGAGCTGGACAAACTGGGCATCGACCCCGCCGACTGGTCGGTGATCTTCGACCCGGCGGTCCTGGAGAAGATCAAGGGCAGGGTCACGGTGATGGACGACCCGCAGGAACTGTTCGGCGCCGCCCTGAAGTACCTCGGCCACTCCGCCAACGACACCGACCCGCAGCACTGGAAGGAAGCCCAGGCGCTGATCCTCGCGGCCAAGCCGTACTGGGCCGCATTCAACTCGTCGAGCTATATCAAGGAGCTGACCCTGGGCAACATCTGGGTCGCCCATGGCTACTCCAGCGACATGTACCAGGCCAGGGCCGACGCGGAGGCTGCCGGCCGCGCCTTCAAGGTCGACTTCGCCCTGCCCCGCCAGGGCGCGGTACTGGCCATCGACAACATGGTGATCCACAAGGGCTCGAAGAACCCCGACCTGGCCTACCGCTTCATCGACTTCATGCTCGACGGTCGGAACGCTTCCGAGCTGACCAACCAGATCGGTACCGGCACGCCCAACGCCGCCGCCCTGCCCTTCATCAGGCCGGAAATCAAGACGCTCGCCGCCCTGTTCCCGGACGCCGCCACCCAGGCCAGGCTGGAGCCGCTGAAGGACCTGAACTCGCGCCAGCGACGCGCCCTGAACAAGCTCTGGACCGAGATCAAGCTGCGCTGATCCGCACCGCTATCGACGAAAGGGCGACCCTCGGTCGCCCTTTTGCGTTTCCGTGCCCCGCCCCGAACGCGGTAACATGGCGCCCATTCGCCACCGTCCGTCCCGGGAATGGGCCGACGGAAACAATTCGCCCCCTCCATCGGTCGAATCCGCTTATTGCCCCAGGAGATCTTCGATGTCGCGCTTCATGGCCCTTGCCCTTTGTTTCGTCCTGCCCACCGCCGCCCATGCCGCCTCGCTCAAGGATTTCGAACTGAGCAAGATGCTGGAGAAAGTGGCCAAGGAAAGCAGCGTAGGCACTCCCCGCGCCATCAACGAAGACATCCTCGACCAGGGCTACACCGTCGAAGGCAACCAGTTGATCAATCACCTCAGCGTACGCGCCAGCCACGCCGAGCGCATGCGCTCCAACCCGGACAGCGTGCGCAGCCAGCTCGGCGATAGCGTGTGCAGCAACACCGGCTATCGCCAGTTGCTCGCCCGCGGCGCGATCCTCACCTACAGCTTCACCGAGTACAAGACCAACCAGCCGGTCGCCACCGAACGCTTCGATGCCGGCAGCTGCCGCATCCAGGGCAAGAAGTAAGCGCGCCGCGCGGTCGCCATGCTGGACAAGCAGCATCTGCTGAAGATCGCCAGGACGCCGATGCCGTTCGGCAAGTACCAGGGACGGATGCTGGTCGACCTGCCGGAGGAGTACCTGCTGTGGTTCTACAAGAAAGGCTTCCCGCCCGGTGAACTCGGGCGGCTGATGCAGTTGACCCTGGAGCTGAAGATCGACGGGCTGGACGGGCTGCTCAAGCCGCTTCGTCCCCCCGCTCCGTAGGCGAATGACGTCGCCGACGCTATCCGCCGATACCCCGCCCACACCCTGCCTTCGCCAGACACCCGCCCCCGTTCGGCAGGGCGAATAACGCCACAGACGCTATCCGCCGATACGCAGCCGAACTCAGCGCAACAACGCCGGATCGCCCTTGCCGGCCACCGCCGCCGCTTCCTCCGGGGTCAGCAGCGCGGTGCGCGGCACCTCCATCAAGCGGGCGCAAGCCGCCAGCACGTTGCCCCAGCAGGCGCGGTTGGCGAACTGCATGCCCGCCTCGTCGAGGGTGCCGCCGCGGTTGCGATAGCCGAGTACCGAGGTGCGCCGGGCATCCGGCAGGATCGGCCAAAGATGACCGCGCGCCACTTCCGCGCGCATATGGGTGAGTAGCACGCGGCGCTCATGGCTATCCGGGAACAGTCGTTCCACCAACGCCTCGTCGGCCACCGCCTCGACCTCCCAGCGATCGCGCGGCGCGCGGAAGCGTCCCGGCTCCTGCAGGTAGACCAGCCGGTAGGCCTGCCCGGCCTCGGCCAGGCGCTGCGCGGCGCGGCGCATCTGTTCGAGCTGGTAGCTGCCGTTGGCGATCAGCAGCAGCGGATCGGAGCCGCAGCGCTCCTCGACCAGGATCGCGCCGTCGCGGGCCAGGCGCTCGGCCTGGACGGCGTCGAACGCCATCGGCCGGTCGCGCTTGGGGATCACCAGGCAGGCCAGTTGCCCCCGGCTGCGGTAGATCGTCGGTAGCAGCGCCAGGGCACTGTTGTGATCGGCCGGGAAGAGCACCCGGACCATGTCGCTCATCTCGCCAAGCAGGGCCTCGCAGAAGGTGGTGTCTTGGTGCGACTGCTGGTTCTTGCCGTTCTCCCAGGTATGCGAAGTAGCGACCAGCGGCCAGCCCAGCCAGCCGGCCGGACGCCCGACTTCCTTCTGCTGGCGGGCGAAGATCAGGGTCTGGCGCACCGCGCCGAGCATCTTCACGCAGAACGCCTCGTAGCTGGCAACCAGGTTGAGTCCGCCCTGGTTGGCCAGGCAGGCGGACACCACCGCCTCCTCGTTGAGCGCGGTGATGACCCGACCGCTCACCGATTCCAGTTCGCTCTCCGGCTCGCTGACCCGATGCTTGAGCGCCTTGAGCACGCCGCCGAGGCGGTTGCTGGCCAATTCGTCGGGATTGCCGACCCGGGCGCGCAGGTCGGGGTTGGCCTCCACCAGTTCGGTATAGAAGCGGTCCAGCGCGGCCATCGGCGAGCACGCGTCGTCGCGATAGCGAAGCGGCGGGATGATCGGTTCGATGGGATGGCGCAGGGCCAGCGGGTTGTCCCGTTCGAGGGGACGCTCGCCGCGCTGCTCGGCGAACAGCCGGCGGGCCAATTCGAGAGCCTCAGGCTCGACCCAGAGTTCATTTGCATGCTGGTTGAACAGTTGCCGGGCCTGTTCGTCGTTATGCGGATTGCCCGGCAGCGGCAGGTTGTGCGCGGCGTTGCTGCCGGCGCCATAGAAGCCGAAGCCCTTGACCGTCTCGGCGATGCCGTAGGGAATCGGCAGCGGGTAGCGGAGGATGCCGCTGTTCTTCTCCTGCACGCGCCGCTCCAGGCGCTGCTCCATCTCCCAGAGCGTACAGACGAAGGCGGCCGGGTCGCGCCCATCGAAGCTGATCGGATCGAAGCCGCAGCGGCGCAGATGCAGCTTGAAGCCCTCCAGCCCCTCATGGGTGCCCAGTTCGGTGCGCTGCTCGATGCGCCGGCCATTGGCGATCATCACCGGCAGCGCCGCCCCGCAATCCTCGGCTCGCCACCAGCGCGGAATCCAGTCGCTGCCGCGCTGTTCCTCGGCGGCACCATCGGAGAGGAACGCCACCAGGGTCTCGCCGGGCAGCGGCATGTGCGCATACTGCAATTCGGCGAAGCCGAGGTAGCCGCCCTCGGCGATACCGCCGGCGGTATGCGGATTCACGTGGCTGCCCAGTGGCGCCGCCGGTGCGCCGTTGGGGGCCTGGGCGTAGCCGTAGAAGTCCTGCAGCAAGCGGTTCAGCCCTTCCTCGCCGTCGGCATAGGCGCGCTCCTGCTCCGGGTGCAGGTTGCCGGTGAGGACGTTCAGCGCGTCGATGGCGGCCACGCAATGGCCCTGGCCCATCAGCCAGGCGCGAGTCTTGCCGGTCAGGACGTTGAGTGCCAGATAGCCGGCGTAGGCCGGGACCATGTTCAGGGCTCCGCCGGTGTGGCCCTCGGGCTGTGTCTTGAAATCCTCGGCCTGCAACGGCTGGCCGTCCAGGCGGATGCGCCGGGCGTAGGTCATGTGCACGACGATGCGCAGGGCGCTGGCGGTCAGCCGGTCGAGGGCGCGGAACAGCTGGTAGACGCTGCCCAGGTCCGGTTGCAGCCCGGCTTGGACCAATTGATGAGCGGTGCGGAACACGGCGGCGCGGGTCTCTGCGCTATGCTGGAGCGGACCATGGCCTTGCAGCCACGCGGCAAACGCCGGCTCGGCCGCCGCATGGGCAAGCAACTCGTCCTGACTGGGCAGAATCTGACTCATGGTGGGTAGCCTCCCTAGTGGTGCCTTGCAGTCTAGGCAGCACACGGCAAAGGGCGCTGACCTGCATCAAGCACCCCGCCCCCGATTCGTTCACCCTGGCCCTGTACGAAGGTTCCATGGCATTCCACGATCCCCGAAAGGTATCGGGGTGTCGACAGAGCTCTGACGGAGGAGGCTCGATGGCATCACTGACGTTTCTAGGCGCCGCCCAGGAGGTCACTGGCTCCTGTTATCTGCTGGAAACCCTCGATGGCGTGAAGGTCCTGCTCGAATGCGGCATGCGCCAGGGGCGCCGCGAAGCCGACAACGGCAACCGCGCGCCCTTCCCCTTCGATCCCGCGAGCATCGACGCGGTGGTCATCTCCCACGCCCACCTGGACCACAGCGGCCTGCTGCCGCGCCTGGCGGCCGAGGGCTTCAAGGGCCCGATCTTCGCCACCGAGGCCACCTGCGAACTGCTGGAACTCATGCTGCTGGACTCCGCGCACATCCAGGAAAAGGACGCCGAGTGGGAGAACCGCTGGCGCAACCGGATCGGCAAGCCGAGCATCAAGCCGCTGTATACCCAGGCCGACACCGAACGCGCGCTCAAGCTGCGCCGGCCGATCAGCCTCGGCAGCACAGTGGCGGTCGCTCGCGGCGTGCGGGTGACCTTTCACAACGCCGGGCACATCCTCGGCTCGTCGATCGTCGAAGTGCAATTCCACGACCAGGTGCAACCGCGCCGCCTGGTGTTTTCCGGCGACCTCGGCAACACCTGCTCGCCGTTGATGCGCGCGCCCTCGCCGCTGAGCCGGGCCGACGTGGTGATGCTCGAATCCACCTACGGCGATCGCGATCACCGCGACAGCAACGACACCCTGGAGGAACTGGCGGCGATTCTCGACCAGGCGCATCGCGACGGCGGCAACGTGCTGATCCCGTCGTTCGCCGTCGGTCGCACCCAGGACCTGCTCTACTACCTCGGCCGCTTCTACCAGGAGGGCCGCCTGCCTCAACAGGCGGTATTCCTCGACAGCCCGATGGCCGCCCGTGCCAATGGCATCTACCTGCGCCACAGCAACGAGTTCGACGACCGCGACCGCGAGTACATTCGCGGCACCGGCACCACCCGCCTGGAGGAATGGCTGCCGGTCCTGCGCGTCACCCGCAGCGCCGACGAGTCGATGGCGATCAACCGGATCAAGAGCGGCGCGGTCATCATCGCCGGCAGCGGCATGTGCACCGGCGGCCGTATCGTCCATCACTTCAAGCACAACCTCTGGCGCCCGGAATGCCATGTGGTATTCCCCGGCTTCCAGGCGCGCGGCACCCTGGGTCGCAACATCGTCGACGGCGCCAGCGCGGTTCGCGTGTTCCACCAGCGCATCGCGGTCAAGGCGCAGATCCATACCCTCGGCGGCTTCTCCGCCCACGCCGGGCAATCACAGCTGCTCGACTGGGTCGCTCACTTCGCCCACCGTCCAGCGCTATACCTGATACATGGCGAGCGGGAAAAGATGGAAGCGCTGCAGGGCGCGATCCGCGAGCGTCTCGACTGGGATGCCGAGATACCGGAACCCGGCGAACGCATCGAGATCTGAGCCGCCGTCCGCAACTGTCACGCAGTCCGTGGCAGTATGCGGATGACCGCCTGTCCAGGGTGGTTGTAGAAGGAGTATGCGAATGCCCTACGAAGCCGATGACTATCTTTCCCGGCACTTCCAGACCAGCGGCACCGACCTGGCGCGGAAGGTCGACGAACTGGCGGCCCTTGCGGCTCCCGGCGACAGCCCCAATCTCGCGCTCTACCGCGAGATGCTCTTCACCGTGACGCGCATGGCCCAGGCCGACCGCAACCGCTGGGACGCCAAGATCATGCTGCAGACCCTGCGCGAGATGGAGCATGCCTTCAGCGTCCTCGAGCAGTTCAAGCGGCGGCGCAAGGTCACCGTGTTCGGCTCGGCGCGCACGCCGGTCGAACATCCGGTCTATGCCCTGGCGCGCAAGCTGGGCGAGGAACTGGCCCGCTACGACCTGATGGTGATCACCGGCGCCGGCGGCGGCATCATGGCCGCCGCCCACGAAGGCGCCGGGCTGGAGAACAGCCTGGGCTTCAACATCACCCTGCCCTTCGAGCAGCACGCCAACCATACGGTGGACGGCAGCGGCAACCTGCTGTCGTTCCACTTCTTCTTCCTGCGCAAGCTGTTCTTCGTCAAGGAAGCCGACGCCCTGGTGCTCTGCCCCGGCGGCTTCGGCACCCTCGACGAGGCGCTGGAAGTGCTGACCCTGGTGCAGACCGGCAAGAGCCCGCTGGTGCCGATCGTGCTGCTCGACCAGCCGGGCGGCCGCTACTGGGAACACGCCCTGGAGTTCATGCAGGAACAGTTGCTGGAGAATCACTATATCCTGCCGGCCGACATGCGCCTGATGCGCCTGGTGCATTCGGCCGAAGACGCGGTGAAGGAAATCGCCCAGTTCTATCGCAACTTCCACTCCAGCCGCTGGCTGAAAGGCACTTTCGTTATTCGCCTGAACCACGCCCTGAACGAAGCCGCGCTGGCGCACCTGCACGAACACTTCGCCAGCCTCTGCCTGAGCGGCGGCTTCCAGCAGCAGGCCTACAGCGAGCAGGAACAGGACGAACCGGAGTTCCGCAACCTGACCCGCCTCGCCTTCGTGTTCAACGGGCGCGACCAGGGGCGTCTGCGGGAATTGCTGGACTACATCAACCTGCCGGAAAACTGGGACTGAAGCTGCCGCTCCGGCACGCGCTCAATCGTCGCTGCGACCGTTCAACAGGCGGCTGATCGACTCCATGGAGTAACCCCGGTACGCCAGGAAGCGGCCCTGCTGGGCCTTTTCCCTGGCGTCCTGCGGCAGGCGGGCGAACTTGCGGCGCCAGACCTCGCGCAATTGCGCACTCCAGTCGACCTCGCAGGCACCCAGCGCCCTTTCGATATCGGCGCGCGGCAGACCGCGTTGCGCCAGTTCCTCACGGATGCGCAACGGCCCATGGCCGCTACGGGCGCGACTGGCGATGAAGCTTTCGAGATAGCGGGATTCGTCGAGCAGACCTTCCTCGGCCAGGCGGTCGAGGGCAGGATCGATCAACTCGGCAGACGCGCCACGCTGGCGCAACTTGCGGGAAAGCTCGGCGCGCCCGTGCTCACGGCGCGCCAGCAGATCCATGGCCGCCCGCCGCACGGCGACGGGCGTATCGAGCACGATCGCCATTGGCCTCAATCGGCTTCGGCGTCAGCCACTTCTTCGGCGTCGGCCTTCACCGGGCCGCTCTTGGCCAGCAACTGGTCGCGAATGGTCTTCTCCAGTACCGAACCGATTTCCGGATTGTCTTCCAGGTACTTGGCGGCGTTCGCCTTGCCCTGGCCGATCTTGCTGCCCTGGTAGCTGTACCAGGCGCCGGACTTCTCGACCAGGCCCAATTGCACGCCCAGGTCGATGATCTCGCCGGTACGGTAGATGCCCTTGCCGTAGAGGATCTGGAACTCGGCCTGGCGGAACGGCGGGGAAACCTTGTTCTTCACCACCTTGACGCGGGTTTCGCTACCCACCACCTCGTCGCCTTCCTTCACCGCACCGGTACGACGGATGTCCAGGCGGACCGAGGCGTAGAACTTCAGTGCGTTACCGCCGGTGGTGGTTTCCGGGTTGCCGAACATGACGCCGATCTTCATGCGGATCTGGTTGATGAAGATGACCAGGCAGTTGGCGTTCTTGATATTGCCGGTGATCTTGCGCAGCGCCTGGGACATCAGGCGTGCCTGCAGGCCGACGTGGGCGTCGCCCATCTCGCCTTCGATCTCGGCCTTGGGTACCAGCGCGGCCACGGAGTCGACGATGATCACGTCGACCGCGTTGGAGCGCACCAGCATGTCGGTGATTTCCAGGGCCTGCTCGCCGGTGTCCGGCTGGGAGACCAGCAGGTCGTCGACGTTGACGCCCAGCTTGCCGGCATAGTCGGGATCGAGCGCGTGCTCGGCGTCGACGAAGGCACAGGTGGCGCCCTGTTTCTGGGCCTCGGCGATCACCGAGAGGGTCAGGGTGGTCTTGCCCGAGGATTCCGGACCGTAGATCTCGACGATCCGGCCCTTGGGCAGGCCGCCGATGCCGAGGGCGATGTCCAGGCCCAGGGAGCCGGTGGAGATGGCCGGGATCGCCTGGCGCTCATGGTCGCCCATGCGCATGACCGCGCCTTTGCCGAATTGGCGTTCGATCTGTCCCAGGGCCGCGGCCAGGGCGCGCTTCTTGTTCTCGTCCATTGAAGTCCTCGCGAAGTCAGGGCGGCCGGACGGCCACGAACAACTGTATAAGTAGAC
>NZ_KV813619.1:0-200423 GCF_001813645.1 Pseudomonas sp. HMSC063H08 | reverse complement strand
CAACTGTATAAGTAGACAGTATTATTCCACAGGGCAAGTCGCTCGCCTACCCCCGACGGGAAGAATGTTCCGAACGGTTGCCCGCAGGCGCGGCTAGCCCGGGTTCTCGCCGTTGCTCATGCGCAGCAGGCCGGTCAGCGCGGTCGCCACCGTCTGCCGGCGCACGGCGTCGCGGTCGCCGTTGAACTGGCAGCGCTCACTGACCAGCCGCTCGCCGTCGGCCCAGGCCAGCCAGACCGTGCCTACCGGCTTTTCCGGCGAGCCGCCGTCGGGCCCGGCGACACCGCTCACCGCCACCGCGAAACGCGCCCCGCTGTGCCGCTGGGCGCCGCGCACCATGGCCTCGACCACTTCCCGGCTGACCGCGCCGACTGCCAGGAATAGCGACTCGGGCACCTCCAGCTGGAGGGTCTTCTGGCGGTTCGAGTAGGTCACGTAGCCAGCCTCGAACCAGCCCGAACTCCCCGGGATGCGGGTGATCGCCTCGGCGATGCCGCCACCGGTGCAGGACTCCGCCGTGCTGACCTGCTCGCCCAGGTAACGAAGGCTTTCGCCGAGGCGGGCGGCCAGTGCGGTCAGGTCGGACTCCATCAGGGTCATCACTGTTCTCCAGGGTAGAAACGGAAAGGGACTACCCTACACCATCGGCTTTTCCATTCAGAAGCAGCTTTCGGACAAGCGCAACCGCGCGAAGGCAGCGAATGCGCGAACATGCGTGCTCCATCACCGTCCAAGGAAAGGCCCCCCATGAACATCGCGCCACTCAAGGTCTCTCTGCTGTCCCTCGCCCTGCTCCTCTCCCCCGTAGCCAGCCTCCCCGCCCATGCGGCCTGCACCGCCAACCTGGCCCTGCAACCCGCCAGCAGCCTGCCCGCGCTCGGCGGGCGCCTGGTCTACCACAGCTATATGGAGTACGGGGACGGCTCCTCGAACCTCTACCTGCACGACTTCAAGAGCAAGAGCACCCGCCAGCTCAACCAGCCCGGCTGGAACATCGAGGACCCGATGAATGCGCATTTCTCCCCGGACGGCCGCTACCTGACCTTCATGGGCCGCCAGAATGGCGCCTGGCACGTGTTCGCCTGGGCCATCGGCGGTACCCAGGCGCCGAGCAACCTGACCGCGGCCATCGGCGGTCGCAACGAGGATCCGAAGTTCTCCTTCGACGGCCGCCAGGTCGTGCTCAAGCACGAGGGCGACATCCGCCTCGCCACCCTGGTCTTCAATGGCGATGGCAGCGTCGGCGTGAGCGCCTGGAAAGCCGTGACCGGCGACGGCTGGAGCACCGAGGAGTCGATGCCGTTCCTCACCCCCTCAGGCAAGTACGTGGTCTACGCGACAGGAGCCGGCGACAGCCTGCGGGTGGTGCGCAGAAACCTGGAGAACGGCCAGGTCAGCGCCCTCGCCACCCCGGCCGCGGGGGGCCGCGACTATTACCCGGTGGTACGCGACTATACCGCCTACTTCCTCTCGCGCACCCAGCCGGCCGGCAACGACCAGTTGGCCATGGTCGTACCCAACAGCCCGCCCGGCACCCCGGCGATCCTGCCGCTCAACCACTGCCAGGGCGACAATTCCGACGCCGCGCCGGTGAACGAGGACTACCTGATCTTCTCCAGCACTTCGTTCGACCCGACCTACAGCCTGCTCCTCGGCGACATCGCCGCGGCGCGGGTCTGGCGTCTCGACCCGGCGCAGATCAACCTGCCCGACGGTCGGCAGAAGCTCGGCGCCAGCTATACCGCGGCACGCTGAAAGCAGCCCGCACAGGCGCGGACCTGAGGGTCCGCGCCGGTTCCGAACGGACCCGACACAGGCCGGTGAATCGGGTTAACATTGCCCTCTTTTGCACCGTCCAAAGCCCGCTTCCGAAGGCCCGTATGACCGACCTCTCTCAGCACACGCCAATGATGCAGCAGTACTTCAAACTGAAGCATCAGCACCCCGACCAATTGATGTTCTATCGCATGGGCGACTTCTACGAGCTGTTCTACGAGGACGCGAAGAAGGCCGCCAAGCTGCTCGACATCACCCTGACCGCGCGCGGCCAGTCCGGCGGCAAGGCGATCCCGATGGCAGGCATTCCCTTCCATTCGGCGGAGGGCTACCTGGCCAAGCTGGTCAAGCTCGGCGAGTCGGTGGCGATCTGCGAGCAGATCGGCGACCCGGCCACCAGCAAGGGGCCGGTGGAGCGCCAGGTGGTGCGGATCATCACCCCCGGCACGGTGAGCGACGAGGCGCTGCTCGACGAACGCCGCGACAACCTGCTGGCGGCAATCCTCGGCGACGAGCGCCTGTTCGGCCTCGCCGTGCTGGACATCACCAGCGGCCGCTTCAGCGTCCAGGAGATAAAAGGCTGGGAAACCCTGCTGGCCGAACTGGAGCGCCTCAACCCGGCCGAGCTGCTGATTCCCGACGACTGGCCACAGGGCCTGCCGGCGGAGAAGCGCCGCGGCGTACGTCGCCGCGCGCCGTGGGACTTCGATCGCGACTCGGCGCACAAGAGCCTCTGCCAGCAATTCGGCACCCAGGACCTGAAAGGCTTCGGCTGCCAGAACCTGACCCTGGCCATCGGCGCCGCCGGCTGCCTGCTCGCCTACGCCAAGGAAACCCAGCGTACCGCCCTGCCGCACCTGCGCAGCCTGCGCCACGACCGCCTCGATGACACGGTGATCCTCGACGGTGCCAGCCGCCGCAACCTGGAGCTGGATATCAACCTCAGCGGTGGCCGCGAGAACACCCTGCAATCGGTGGTCGACCGCTGCCAGACCGCCATGGCCAGCCGCCTGATGAGCCGCTGGCTGAACCGTCCGCTGCGTGACCGCGCGGTACTGGAAGCCCGCCAGGAGTCCATCGCCTGCCTGCTGGAACGCTACCGCTTCGAGAACCTGCAACCGCAGCTCAAGGAAATCGGCGACCTCGAACGCATCCTCGCCCGCATCGGCCTGCGCAACGCCCGCCCTCGCGACCTGGCGCGCCTGCGCGACGCGCTGGCGGCGCTGCCGGACCTGCAGAACGCCATGACCGAACTGGAAGCGCCGCACCTGCAGGCGCTGGCCACCACCATCGGCACCTATCCCGAACTCGCCGAACTGCTGGCCAAGGCGATCATCGACAACCCGCCAGCGGTGATCCGCGACGGTGGCGTGATCAAGACCGGCTATGACGCCGAGCTGGACGAGCTGCAGGCGCTGAGCGAAAACGCCGGGCAATTCCTGATGGACCTGGAAGCGCGCGAGAAGGCCCGCACCGGCCTGCCCAACCTGAAGGTCGGCTACAACCGCATCCATGGCTACTTCATCGAGCTGCCACGGGTGCAGGCCGAACAGGCGCCGGCCGACTACATCCGCCGGCAGACCCTGAAAGGCGCCGAGCGCTTCATCACGCCGGAACTGAAGGCCTTCGAGGACAAGGCGCTGTCGGCCCAGAGCCGCGCCCTGGCCCGCGAGAAGGCGCTCTACGAAGAGCTGCTGGAACGCCTGATCGGCCATCTCGCTCCGCTCCAGGACAGCGCCTCGGCGCTGGCGGAGCTGGACGTGCTGGCGAATCTCGCCGAACGCGCGCTGAACCTCGACCTGAATCGCCCGCGGTTCGTCGAACACACCTGCCTGCACATCGAGCAGGGCCGCCATCCGGTGGTCGAGCAGGTGCTGGAGACACCGTTCGTGGCCAACGACCTGGCGCTGGATGCCGACACCCGGATGCTGGTGATCACCGGTCCGAACATGGGCGGTAAATCCACCTACATGCGGCAAACCGCGCTGATCGTGCTGCTTGCGCATATCGGCAGCTTCGTTCCGGCTGCGCGCTGCGAGCTGTCCCTGGTGGACCGCATCTTCACCCGCATCGGCTCGTCCGACGACCTTGCCGGCGGCCGCTCGACCTTCATGGTGGAGATGAGCGAAACCGCCAACATCCTGCACAACGCCACTGACAAGAGCCTGGTGCTGATGGATGAGGTCGGCCGCGGCACCAGCACCTTCGACGGCCTGTCGCTGGCCTGGGCAGCGGCCGAGGACCTGGCCCGGACTCGCGCCTTCACCCTGTTCGCCACCCACTACTTCGAGCTGACCGTACTGCCGGAAAGCCAGCCCGCGGTAGCCAACGTGCACCTGAACGCGACCGAGCACAATGAACGCATCGTGTTCCTGCACCATGTACTGCCGGGACCGGCGAGCCAGAGCTACGGCCTCGCGGTGGCCCAGTTGGCCGGCGTGCCGGCCCCGGTAATCCAGCGCGCCCGCGAACACCTCAAGCGCCTGGAAACCACCAGCCTGCCGCACGAGATGCCGAGCCAGCAGAGCGGCAAGCCCGCCTCGCCGATGCAGAGCGACCTGTTCGCCAGCCTGCCGCACCCGGTGATCGATGAATTGTCGAGGATCAATCCCGACGATATCAGCCCGCGGCAAGCTCTCGATCTGTTATATGCATGGAAGATGCGGGTCTGACGGACTACCGCACAAGCTGCTAGAATCGCGCGCGCTTAGCCGCCCGCCTGAGGAGAGAACTAGAAAATGACCTTCGTCGTCACCGACAACTGCATCAAGTGCAAATACACCGACTGCGTGGAAGTCTGCCCGGTAGACTGCTTCTACGAAGGACCCAACTTCCTGGTCATCCATCCGGACGAGTGCATCGACTGCGCCCTGTGCGAGCCCGAATGTCCGGCCCAGGCAATTTTCTCCGAAGACGAAGTGCCGGAGAACATGCAGGAATTCATCGAGCTGAACAGCGAGCTGGCGGAAGTCTGGCCGAACATCACCGAGAAGAAGGATGCCCTGCCCGACGCTGAGGAATGGGACGGCGTCGCCGGCAAGCTCCAGCATCTGGAGCGCTGATACGCCAAGGCCCGCAAACAGCGGGCCTTTTCTTTGGCGACGAGTAAAACGGCAGGCAAAAAAAAGGGCGGGGTATTACCCCGCCCACTCTTCAGTCCCTCGTCATCGTCCTGATGAATCGCCTCCCTGGCGACGTCCCTTCCCCGATCCTTCGGGGTTGCGTGTTCCCTGTACGCAGGAGTGATATTAGCGATTCCCTGTGCTCCCGCAACCTGCCAGAAAACCCAGCGAAGCTTCTTCGGCAGTCATTTTATAAAAATATATTCCTTTATTTTCAATAAGTTACTTAAATTCACCGAGCGTTTTTGGCAAACCTCCCGGGCATTTATCTACTTAGGCTCACACGCCGTGTAAGTTAATGCTTACAAGAGCAGACACAAAAAACCCGGCGAACGCCGGGTCTTCAGTGGGTCTAAGGTTTTCCGTCACTGGAACAGCGCGTCACTCGACAGGCCGTTCTTCTCCAGGATCTCCCGCAGGCGCTTCAGCGCCTCGACCTGGATCTGACGAACCCGCTCGCGGGTCAGGCCGATTTCCTGACCGACCTCTTCCAGCGTGCTGCTTTCGTGCCCGCGCAAGCCGAAGCGGCGAATCACCACCTCACGCTGCTTGTCGGTGAGTTCCGTCAGCCACTGGTCGATGCTTTCGCTGAGATCGTCATCCTGCAGCAGCTCGCACGGATCGGTGGGGCGATCGTCGGTGAGCGTATCCAGCAGGGTCTTGTCCGAGTCCGGACCAAGAGAGACGTCTACCGAAGTCACCCGTTCGTTCAGGCCGAGCATGCGCTTGACCTCGGCGACCGGCTTCTCCAGCAGGTTGGCGATTTCTTCGGGTGAAGGTTCGTGGTCGAGCTTGTGGGTCAGTTCCCGCGCCGCACGCAGGTAGACGTTGAGCTCCTTGACCACATGGATCGGCAAGCGAATGGTCCGGGTCTGGTTCATGATGGCCCGTTCGATGGTCTGGCGGATCCACCAGGTGGCGTAGGTCGAGAACCGGAATCCGCGCTCCGGATCGAACTTCTCCACGGCGCGGATCAGGCCTAGGTTGCCTTCCTCGATCAGGTCGAGCAGGGACAGTCCGCGATTGACATAGCGCCGGGCGATCTTCACCACCAACCGCAGGTTGCTCTCGATCATCCGCTTCCGACCAGCGGGATCGCCCTTCTGCGCCAGACGAGCGAAGTGGACTTCCTCTTCGGGCGTCAACAGGGGCGAGAAACCGATTTCGTTGAGATACAGCTGCGTTGCGTCCAACGCGCGCGTGTAGTCGATGTGCTTGTGTTGTTTGGAAGAGAAGGAAGTGGTGGCTTTTGGAGTTGCCCGGGGAGAAGGCTGCTCGTCGGCAGACGACTCGTCCAGCATGATGCCGGGCTCCAGGAGGAGCACTTCATCATCGTGGTCAAACTCCGGCCCTTCTTTTTTGAGTGCCATGTCGTTATCCCTTGCATGAGTTCGACTCAAGCCCGGGCGATTCCTTTCCCGCTGGACACGCCCGGACCCGCTCACCTACATGATGTGGGCGGGCGAACTCCCGGTCAGCGACGTGGCAAATATTGCAGTGGATCGACAGGCTTACCCTGGCGGCGAATCTCGAAGTGCAGCTTCACCCGATCGGTTCCTGTGGAGCCCATCTCGGCAATCGATTGCCCTACCTTGACCTGTTGCCCTTCCCGCACCAGCAGCCTGCGGTTGTGACCGTAGGCACTCACGTAGGTCTCGTTGTGTTTGATGATGACCAACTCGCCGTAGCCCCGCAAACCACTACCGGCGTATACAACGGTCCCACCAGACGCAGCCAGGACAGGCTGGCCCAATTGACCGGCTATATCAATCCCTTTATTCAAACTTCCGTTTGAGGCAAAACGGCCGATCAGACTACCGCTCGCAGGCCATGCCCAACCGCCCACCGCAGGCCCCGCAACGACGGGAGTCGCGCCGATGCTGGGTGGGGTCGTGGTCGAGGCCGGAGCCGGTGCGGGCTTGGCAGGTACCGACGTACTAACAGCGGGTGGAACCGGGGCAGGCTTGGTCGCCACGGGCGGAGCGACGACCGGCGTGTTTTTCACGACGGACGGTTGCGCCGGTGCCCGCCCACCAAATTGGATAGCTTGACCGACCTGGATGGTATAGGGCGGCGCGATGCCATTGCGCGCGGCCAGGGCTTTCCAGTCCCAGCCGAAGCGGAAGGCAATGGAATACAGGGTATCGCCGCGGCGCACGATGTACTGCCCGCTGGTGACCGGCGTACGCCGCGCAGCGGCAGGCGCGGAACCGTTGCGATCGACGACCTTGACCCCGCCGGGAGGCGACGACGAACAGGCGGCGAGAAGGGAACAGACGACGGCCCCGAGCAACAGGTGGCAGCCACCGTAGAGCCGAGTCCATTGCCGCAGGGTCGCTGCTAGCCTCAATCCTTCCCCCTTATCCATCTTCTTCGCTTTCGTTCAATCGGGCCGGCGACGCCGGCCGCCGGCTCAGGCGATCGGGCCGTTGAGCAGCGGGACGAAACGTACCGAGTCGAGTACCTGGCGGCTGAACCCGTCCTCGGTGCGGACGATCAGCATCAGTTGCTGGACCTCGCCGCCACCGACCGGGATCACCAGACGGCCCCCCGGCGCCAACTGGTCCAGCAACGACTGCGGGACTTCCGTGGCCGCCGCGGTGACGATGATTCCATTGTAGGGAGCCAACGCCGACCAGCCCTCCCAGCCATCGCCCCAACGAAAGACAACATTACGCAGGTTTAGCTCCGCAAGACGCTCCTTGGCCTTGTCCTGCAACGCCTGGATCCGCTCGACGGAGAAGACCCGCTCGACCAGTTGAGCCAGCACCGCGGTCTGGTAGCCGGACCCGGTACCGATCTCCATGACCTTGTCCAGCGGGCCGGCCGCCAGCAGCAACTCGGTCATCCGCGCCACCATGAATGGCTGGGAAATGGTCTGGTTGTGGCCGATCGGCAGGGCGGTGTCTTCGTAGGCGCGATGCGAGAGCGCCTCGTCGACGAACAGATGACGCGGCGTGCGGCGGATCACCTCGAGCACGTGGGCGTTGGACAGGCCTTCTTCGTACAGGCGCTGGATCAGGCGCTCTCGGGTACGCTGGGAGGTCATGCCGATACCCCGGCGATGCAGGTCTTCGGACATCACGTCAGTCCTCCCAGCCACTCGTCGAGGCCGCCGAAGGCTTCGTGGAAGGTACGGTCCAGCTGCAACGGAGTGATCGACACGTAGCCTTGCATGACCGCGTGGAAATCCGTCCCCGGCCCGCCATCCTCGGCATCGCCGGCCGCGGCGATCCAGTAGCCTTCCTTGCCGCGCGGATTGACCACCTTCACCGGTGCGGCGGCACGAGCGCGGTGCCCGAGGCGGGTCAGCTGGATACCGCGTACGCGATCCAGCGGCAGGTTCGGGATATTGACGTTGAGCACGGTACGCGGCGGCACGGCCAGGCGCTCGTGGGCGGAGACCAGCAGGCGGGCGAAGTGCATGGCGGTGGGCAGGTTGTCCGTCAACCGCGAGACCAGCGAGAAGGCGAAGGCCGGCCCCTTCAGGAAGCGCCCTTCGATGGCCGCCGCCACGGTACCGGAATAGAGGACGTCATCGCCGAGGTTGGCGCCCAGGTTGATACCCGAGACCACCATGTCCGGCAATTCCTCCAGCAAGCCGTTCAGGCCCAGGTGCACGCAGTCGGTCGGCGTGCCGTTGAGGCTGATGAATCCGTTGTCCAGGCGCTGCGGGTGCAGCGGGCGGTCCAGCGTCAGGGAACTGCTGGCGCCGCTCTTGTCCTGGTCGGGGGCGATCACTACGCAATCGGCATGATCCGCCAGCGCGTCGTAAAGCGCGGCGATACCGGGTGCGGTCACCCCGTCGTCGTTGGCAATCAGTATGCGCATGGGTTTTCCGTCTGCCCTGTCGGTACCAGGTCGAGGATTTCACGCACCACTACGGTGGCGAAACAACCGGCCGGCAGGACGAATTCCAGTTGCAGAACATCAGGTTCGGGATAATGCCACGCCAGCCCCTGGATGGGGAGCCGCAGGATGCGCCGTTCGTGCGCCATGCCCGCCTTCGCCAGCCAGCGGCAGAGCGCCGGCTCGCTCCCGGCCAGGGCCAGCTCGCGGTCGAGGACGCCGGCGCCGCTCGGCGGATCGCCCTCGCCCCAGAGCGGTCCGGTGGGGTGCAGGTCGAGGGCGGCCAGACGGGTATCGCGGCATTCTTCCTCGCCAGCGAGGAAAAAGCTGCGGCTGTCGGTGAAGGCCAGCAGGTCGCCGACCGCTGCCCGGTTCCAGCTACCCTCCGCGACCCGCTCGGCGAGCAGGCGGTTGAACAGGTAGCTGCGCCCGGCGGAAAGGAAGCGCGAACGCAGGTTGCGGTTCGCCGGCAGCAGGTCCTGTTCCGCGCAACTGCGCGCGTCGACCAGGTTGCCGCCGCCGTGGCCGAAGCGTTGCAGGCCGAAATAGTTGGGCACGCCGTCCGCGGCGATACGTTCCAAGCGCGCGTCGAGAAGGGCACGCTCCGCCCGCAGCCCGGTCAGACGCAGGGTGAAGCCGTTGGCGGCATGCGCGCCTCGCTGCAACTTGCGCGAATGACGGGTGCGGCGAAGAATCCGCAGGTCCGCGCCCTCGGCTGCGCCCAGGTCGGGATCGGCCTTGCCCGGCAGGTGCAGGCTGAACCATTGCCGGGTCAGGGCCTGGCGGTCCTTCAACCCGGCGTAGCTGACGTTCTTCTGCTGCACGCCGGCGGCGCGGCCGAGGCGACGGGCCGCCTCCTCGGTGTTCAATCCGCGCTTTTCCACCCACAACCAGAGGTGCTCGCCTTCACCGCTGAGGGGAATGTCCAGCACCTCGTCGACCTGGAAGTCCTCGGCCACGGCCTTGAGCACCGCCTCGCCGCAGGCTGCCCCATGGGCGCGCGGCCCGAGCAGGTCGAGTTCGCCGAGAACGCTCATCGGGCCATCAGCAAAGCGACCGCATGTACAGCAATGCCCTCTTCGCGTCCGGTGAAACCTAGCCGCTCGGTAGTGGTGGCCTTGACGTTGACCTGGTCGACCGCGACGCCGAGGTCCTCGGCGATCGACCCGCGCATGGTTTCGATGTGCGGCGCCATCTTCGGTGCCTGGGCGACGATGGTGGCGTCGACGTTGCCGACCTTCCAGCCCTTCTCGGCGACGATGGCGACCACGTGTCGCAGCAGCGCGCGACTGTCGGCGCCCTTGAACCGAGGGTCGGTGTCCGGGAAGTGCTTGCCGATGTCGCCCAGCGCCGCCGCGCCGAGCAGCGCATCGGACAAGGCGTGCAGCAGCACGTCGCCGTCGGAGTGGGCGACCAGCCCATGTTTGTGGGGAATGCGCACACCGCCGAGGGTGATGAAGTCGCCCTCGCCGAAGCGATGCACGTCGTAGCCATGGCCAATTCGCATGAAAAAACGCCCTGGTTGGAATCAGGGCGTGATTCTACCCCGGATCGGGGCAGGCTTCAGGTATCGCGGATCAACCGTTGAGAACCTGGGCATGGTGGCGCAGGTGATCCTCGATGAAACTGGCGATGAAGTAGTAGCTGTGGTCGTAGCCTGGTTGCAGACGCAGCTCCAGCGGGTGGCCGGCCTTGTCCGCCGCATTGCGTAGCGCTTCCGGCTTGAGCTGGACGGCGAGGAAGTCGTCGCGCTCGCCCTGGTCGACCAGGATCGGCAAGCGTTCGGACGCACCCTCGAGCAACGCACAGGCATCCCACTCGCGCCAGGCCGCCGGGTCCTCGCCCAGGTAGCGAGAGAACGCCTTCTGGCCCCAGGGGCAATCGCTCGGATGGCAGATCGGCGCGAAGGCCGACAGCGACAGGTAGCGCCCCGGGTTGCGCAGCGCGCAGACCAGCGCGCCATGCCCCCCCATCGAGTGCCCGCTGATGCCGCGCCGCCGGGACACCGGGAAATGCGCCTCGATCAGCGCCGGCAACTCGTGCACCACGTAGTCGTGCATGCGGTAGTGCGCAGCCCAGGGCTCCTGCGTGGCGTTCAGGTAGAAGCCTGCGCCCAGGCCGAAGTCCCAGGCGCCGTCGGGATCGCCGGGGACACCGCTGCCGCGCGGGCTGGTATCCGGCGCCACCAGTACCAATCCCAGTTCGGCGGCGACCCGCTGGGCGCCGGCCTTCTGCATGAAGTTCTCGTCGGTACAGGTCAGCCCGGACAGCCAGTACAGGGCCGGCAGCGCCGCCTCCGGCTCGGCCTGGGGCGGCAGGTAGATGGCGAAGACCATCTCGCAGTTCAGGGTCCGGGAAAAATGACGGTAACGCTGGTGCCAGCCGCCGAAGGACTTCTGGCTGCCGATCAGTTCGAGGGAATCCTTCACGTGACCTCCGTGAAACGGTCGTGGCGAGCCGCAGGGCCCGCCGCGACGGCTTGTCAGTAATGAATGACGGTGCGGATGCTCTTGCCTTCGTGCATCAGCTCGAAGGCCTCGTTGATGTCCTCCAGCCCCATGGTGTGGGTGATGAAGGTATCCAGCGGGATCTCGCCCTTCTGCGCCTTCTCGACATAGCTCGGCAACTCGCTGCGCCCGCGCACCCCGCCGAACGCCGAACCGCGCCAGACGCGGCCGGTGACCAGTTGGAACGGCCGGGTGCTGATTTCCTGGCCGGCGCCGGCGACACCGATGATCACCGACTCGCCCCAGCCCTTGTGGCAGCATTCCAGCGCGGCGCGCATCAACTGCACGTTGCCGACGCACTCGAAGGAGTAGTCGACGCCGCCATCGGTCAGTTCGACGATGACGTCCTGGATCGGCTTGTCGTAGTCCTTCGGATTGATGAAGTCGGTGGCGCCCAGCTCCCTGGCGATGTCGAACTTGCCCGGGTTGATGTCGACCGCGATGATGCGCGCGGCCTTGGCCATCTTCGCCCCGATGATCGCCGCCAGGCCGATACCGCCCAGGCCGAAGATGGCAACGGTAGCGCCCTCTTCCACCTTGGCGGTATTCAGCACGGCGCCGATCCCGGTGGTGACGCCGCAACCAAGCAGGCAGACCTTATCCAGCGGCGCGTCCTTGGGAATCTTCGCCAGGGAGATTTCCGGCAGCACGGTGTATTCGGAGAAGGTCGAGCAGCCCATGTAGTGGAAGACCGGCTCGCCCTTGTAGGAGAAACGGCTGGTGCCGTCGGGCATCAGGCCCTTGCCCTGGGTGGCGCGCACGGCCTGGCAGAGGTTGGTCTTGCCGGACAGGCAGAATTTGCACTTGCCGCACTCGGCGGTGTACAGCGGGATGACATGGTCGCCCACCTGCAGGGAGGTCACGCCCTCGCCCACCGCTTCGACGATGCCACCACCTTCGTGGCCCAGGATGCACGGGAACACCCCCTCGGAATCCTGGCCGGACAGGGTGTACGCATCGGTATGGCAGACGCCGGTGGCGACGATGCGCACCAGTACCTCGCCCTTCTGCGGCGGCGCCACATCCACCTCGACGATTTCCAACGGCTTGTTGGGGGCGAAGGCGACGGCGGCACGGGACTTGATCATCTGGGAACTCCTGAACGATAGAAGCCGGCGGGCCGCTAAGCGACCCACTGAAACGGAAAGTGTAGAAAACCGCGTTTCAAGGAATAATCAGGCAATAATCAAAACATTATTGCCATACAGGGACAATCCAGATGAATCGCTGGGAAGGACTCGACGAATTCGTCGCTGTCGCCGAAACCGGGCAGTTCACCGCGGCAGCCGAACGCATGGGCGTTTCCTCGTCGCACATCAGCCGCCAGGTCGCCCGCCTGGAGGAGCGCCTGCAGACCCGCCTGCTCTACCGCAGCACCCGGCGAGTGTCGCTGAGCGAAGCCGGACAGACCTTCCTGCAACATTGCCAGCGCCTGCAGGACGCCCGCGACGAAGCCCTGCGCGCGGTCAGCGACCTCTCCGCGGAGCCCAAGGGCCTGCTGCGCATGACCTGCGCCGTGGCCTACGGCGAACGTTTCATCGTGCCGCTGGTGAATGCCTTCATGGCCGACTATCCGCAACTGCGGGTCGACATCGAGCTGTCCAACCGCCAACTGGACCTGCTCCACGAGGGCTTCGACCTGGCCATCCGCCTCGGCCGCCTGAGCGATTCGCGATTGGTCGCCACACGGTTGGCGCCACGCCTCATGTACCTCTGCGCCACCCCGGAATACCTGCGCCGCCACGGCACTCCGCAGTCGCCGGCGGAACTCGGCCAGTTCAACTGCCTGATCGGCAGCAGTGACCTGTGGAGCTTCCTCGAGGACGGCCGGGAAACCCAGCACCGGGTCCAGGGCAACTGGCGCTGCAACAGCGGCCAGGCGGTGCTCGACGCCGCCCTGCGCGGCTTCGGCCTGTGCCAGTTGCCCGACTACTATGTGATCGAGCACCTGCGCAGCGGCCGCCTGGTCTCCCTGCTGGAAGGCCACCAGCCGCCGAATACCGCGGTATGGGCGCTGTACCCGCAGCAGCGGCACCTGTCGCCGAAAGTCAGGCAACTGGTGGACTATCTCAAGGAAGGCCTGGCGCAATCCCATCCGGGACTCGCCGGGGAGAAAAACCTGCGCTGAAGCAGTAAGGCAATTCACCGCTGCGATAGAATTGGCGGTTTCCCGCTCCACCCGCTATCGATTCAAGGAAGTCGCATGTCTGCCCTCAATGCGTTTCGCCAACGCTACCTGGTGAGGTTCTGGTCGCCGCTGCCGGCGCTGGTCGCCCTCGGCGTCGCCTCCGCCTACTACTTCGCGCTCACCGGCACCTTCTGGGCGGTGACCGGCGAATTCACCCGCTGGGGCGGCCACGTGCTGTCCTGGTTCGGCTACCAGCCACAGGACTGGAGCTACTTCAGGCTGATCGGCCTTCAAGGCACGCCGCTGGACCGGATCGACGGAGTGATGATCATCGGCATGTTCCTCGGCGCCCTGTGCTGCGCCCTCTGGGCCGGCAACGTCAGCCTGCGCTGGCCGACCAGCAAACGTCGCCTGCTGCAGGGCCTGGTCGGCGGTATCGTCGCCGGCTTCGGCGCGCGCCTGGCGATGGGCTGCAACCTGGCGGCGTTCTTCACCGGTATCCCGATGTTTTCCCTGCACGCCTGGGCCTTCATGTTCGCCACCGTCGGCGGCGCCTGGATCGGCGTGAAGATCAGCCTGCTGCCGTTCCTGCGCACGCCGCTGAAAGTCGGCGCCACGGCCAGCGCCCTGCCCGACGCCGAAAGCCTGGCCCGACGCGCACGCCTGCAGGCCCGCCTGGGCCTGGCGGTGCTGGCGCTCGCCGCGCTGTTCGCCGCCTGGCGCTTCGAGGTATCGCTGGTGCTGGGCATGGCCTGCCTGTTCGGCCTGCTGTTCGGCGGCCTGATCGAGCGCGCGCAGATCTGCTTCACCAGCGCCGCACGGGACCTCTGGACCACCGGCCGGACCCGCGCCGCCTTCGGCATCCTGCTCGGCATGGCGGCCGCCTGCATCGGTACCTTCGCCGCGATCCGCCTGGGCGTCGCGCCGAAGATCTTCTGGATGGGCCCGAATGCGATCATCGGCGGCATTCTCTTCGGCATCGGCATCGTCCTCGCCGGCGGTTGCGAGACCGGCTGGATGTACCGCTCGATGGAGGGCCAGGTGCACTTCTGGGTGGTCGGCATCGGCAACGTCATCGGCGGAACCCTGGTGGCGATCTTTTGGGACCAGTTGGGTACCCGCCTAGCCCTGCCCTATCCCAAGCTCAACCTGCTGGAAAGCTTCGGGCCCGGCAACGGCCTGCTGTTGACCTTCGCCGGCCTGGCCCTGTGCCTGCTGCTGGTGCAACTGAACGCCTCCCGATTCACCCGACCGCGGAAACCGAACCATGAGCCAGACCGACAAACCGACCCTGTCGCTTGACCTGCGCGGCGAACATTGCCCGTACAACGCCATCGCCACCCTGGAAACCCTGGCGACCATGCAGCCGGGCGAACGCCTGGAAGTGGTCACCGACTGCTCGCAATCGGTCCACGGGATTCCCGAAGATACCCAGCGCCAGGGCTACAAATGCCTGGCGGTGGAGCAGCATGGCGCGCTGTTCCGCTTCCTCATAGAGGTGCCGCTGGAAAGCTGAACGAGCGAGCCTGCAACGACAAGAAAGCCGACCCTCGGGTCGGCTTTCTTGTGCCAGGGTTCAGTGCGGAAAACTGCGCTGCAGGCGCAGCAGGTCTTCCGGGGTGGTGATCTTCAGGTTGTCGGCGCGCCCTTCCACCAGCTTCGGCGCATAGCCGGCCCACTCCATCGCCGAAGCCTCGTCGGTGATCGCCACGCCGGCCACCAACGCATCGGCCAGCGCCCGGTGCAGGGCGCCGAGGCGGAACATCTGCGGCGTATAGGCCAGCCAGACCACCGAGCGGTCGATGGTTTCGCTGACCCGGCCGTCGCGGTCGGAGCGCTTGAGGGTGTCCCTCGCCGGCACCGCCAGCAGCCCGCCGACCGGATCTTCGGCGAGTTCTTCGAGCAGGCGGTCGAGGTCGCCGCGGGTCAGGTTCGGCCGCGCGGCGTCATGCACCAGCACCCAGTCGTCGGCCTGTGCCCCCAACTCCAGCAGGCGCAGCAAGCCGTTCAACACCGAGCCGGCGCGCTCGGCGCCCCCGGCGGCGCGCTGCACATGCCGGCTGGCGGCGCAGTCCAGCCCGAGCCAGTAGGGATCGTCCTCGGCCAGGCAGACCACCAGGCCCCTAAGCATCGGGTGTTCGAGGAAACAATCGAGGGTGCGCTCGATCACGGTGCGACCGGCAAGATCGAGATATTGCTTCGGGCGGTCGGCGCGCATGCGCGAACCCACGCCGGCGGCGGGGATCACCGTCCAGAAGGCGGGAAGGTCGGAAGTCGTCATCGGGAGAAGGGTCGTCAGCTCACTTGGCGAGCTGGTAGAGGGTTTCGCCGTCCTTGACCATGCCGAGCTCGTGCCGCGCACGCTCCTCGACGGTCTCGGTGCCTTTCTTCAGCTCGGCGACTTCGGCTTCGAGAATCCGGTTGCGCTCCAGCAGGCGCTCGTTCTCGCCATGCTGGTCGGCGATCTGCTTCTGCAGGTCGCGCACCTGCGCCAGGCTGCCATCGCCGACCCACAGGCGATATTGCAGGCCCGCCAGCGCCAGGATCAGCACCACGAACAGCCAGTAGGGGCTACGTAACCTCAAGCCTCGAACTCCTTGAGAAGAAAAGGGGTGGCTCTTGCCACCCCTTCACCGTACCAGACTAGGCTCAGCCGCGGAATTCCGCGCGACCACGGTACGGCGCCTTGGCGCCCAGTTGCTCTTCGATGCGCAGCAACTGGTTGTACTTGGACACGCGGTCGGAGCGGCACAGCGAACCGGTCTTGATCTGACCGGCGGCGGTACCCACGGCCAGGTCGGCGATGGTCGAGTCCTCGGTTTCGCCGGAGCGGTGCGAGATCACCGCGGTATAGCCGGCGGCCTTGGCCATCTGGATGGCCTCCAGGGTCTCGGTGAGCGAACCGATCTGGTTGAACTTGATCAGGATCGAATTGCCGATGCCCTTCTCGATGCCTTCCTTGAGGATCTTGGTGTTGGTCACGAACAGGTCGTCGCCGACCAGTTGGACCTTGGCGCCGATCTTGTCGGTCAGGCCTTTCCAGCCGGCCCAGTCGGACTCGTCCATGCCGTCCTCGATGGAGATGATCGGGTAGCGCTGGGTCAGGCCGGCCAGGTAGTCGGCGAAACCAGCGGCGTCGAATACCTTGCCTTCGCCTTCCAGGTCGTACTTGCCGTCCTTGAAGAATTCGCTGGAGGCGCAGTCCAGGGCCAGGGTCACGTCGTCACCCAGCTTGTAGCCGGCCTTCTCGACGGCCTCGGCGATGGCGGCCAGGGCGTCTTCGTTGGACGACAGGTTCGGCGCGAAGCCGCCTTCGTCACCGACGGCGGTGTTCAGGCCACGGGCCTTCAGCACGGCCTTGAGGTGATGGAAGATCTCGGCGCCCATGCGCAGCGCCTCGGCGAAGTTCTTCGCACCGACCGGCTGGACCATGAATTCCTGGATATCGACGTTGTTGTCCGCATGCTCGCCGCCGTTGATGATGTTCATCATCGGCACCGGCATGGAGTACTGGCCGGGAGTGCCGTTGAGGTCAGCGATGTGCGCGTACAGCGGTACGCCCTTGGCCTGTGCGGCGGCCTTGGCGGCAGCCAGGGACACCGCGAGGATCGCGTTGGCGCCCAGCTTGGCCTTGTTCTCGGTGCCGTCCAGCTCGATCATCGCGTGGTCGAGGGCTTTCTGGTCGGCCGCGTCCTTGCCCAGCAGCAGGTCGCGGATCGGGCCGTTGATGTTGGCCACGGCTTTCAGCACGCCCTTGCCCAGGTAACGGCTCTTGTCGCCATCGCGCAGCTCGAGGGCCTCGCGGGAACCGGTGGAAGCACCGGAAGGCGCGCAGGCGCTGCCGACGATGCCGTTGTCCAGGATCACGTCCGCTTCAACGGTAGGGTTGCCGCGGGAGTCCAGGACCTCACGGCCCTTGATGTCGACGATCTTTGCCATTCTTGTTAACACTCCGAAGTGAATGAACGGGGCGGTCTGAGGAGACTAGGCAGTCTCGATTGCAGGAAAGCTCTTGATCAGCTCGTCCAGTTGCTTGAGCTGGGACAGGAAGGCTTCGAGTTTGTTCAGGCGCAGCGCGCACGGACCGTCGCACTTGGCGTGCTCGGGGTCCGGATGGGCCTCGAGGAACAGCCCGGCGAGCTTCTGGCTGAGCCCGGCCTTGGCCAGGTCGGTGACCTGGGCGCGCCGGCCGCCGGCGGAGTCCGCGCGACCGCCAGGCATCTGCAGGGCGTGGGTGACGTCGAAGAATACCGGGTACTCGAACTGCTTCATGATGCCGAAGCCGAGCATGTCGACCACCAGGTTGTTGTAACCGAAGGAGGAGCCGCGCTCGCAGAGGATCAGGCGGTCGTTACCGGCTTCCTCGCACTTGGTCAGGATATGCTTCATCTCCTGGGGCGCGAGGAACTGGGCCTTCTTGATATTGATCACCGCGTTGGTCCTGGCCATCGCCACCACCAGGTCGGTCTGCCGCGAGAGGAAGGCCGGCAGCTGGATGATGTCGCAGACCTCGGCCACCGGCTGGGCCTGGAACGGCTCGTGGACATCGGTGATGACCGGTACCTTGAAAGTCTTCTTGATCTCTTCGAAGATCTTCATTCCCTCTTCCAGGCCCGGGCCACGGAACGAGTGGATCGAGGAACGGTTGGCCTTGTCGAAGCTGGCCTTGAACACATAGGGGATACCGAGTTTCTCGGTAACCCGTACGTATTCTTCGCAGACCTGCATGGCCAGGTCGCGCGACTCCAGCACGTTCATGCCACCGAACAGCACGAACGGCAGGTCGTTGCCGATCTGGATATCGCCGACGCGAACGATCTTCTGTGCCATGCTCAGGCCTTCCCGGAATATTTCAGCGCGGCGTTGACGAAACCGCTGAACAGCGGGTGGCCATCACGCGGTGTGGAGGTGAATTCCGGGTGGAACTGGCAGGCAACGAACCACGGATGCTCCGGGGCCTCGACCACTTCCACCAGGGCGCCGTCGCCGGAGCGGCCGGAAATCTTCAGGCCGGCCTGTTCCAGTTGCGGCAGCAGGTTGTTGTTCACTTCGTAGCGATGGCGATGGCGCTCGACGATCACGTCCTTGGCATAGCAGTCGTGCACCAGGGTGCCGGTCTGCAGCTGGCACTCCTGGGCGCCCAGGCGCATGGTGCCGCCCAGGTCGGAAGCTTCGGTGCGGATCTCGGTGGCGCCGGTCGCGTCCTGCCATTCGGTGATCAGGCCGACCACCGGATGGCCGCTGGACTTGTCGAACTCGGTGGAGTTGGCGTCGCTCCAGCCGAGCACGTTGCGGGCGTATTCGATGACCGCGACCTGCATGCCCAGGCAGATGCCCAGGTAGGGGATCTTGTTCTCGCGGGCGTACTGCACGGTGCTGATCTTGCCTTCCACGCCGCGCAGGCCGAAGCCGCCCGGGACCAGGATGGCGTCGACGCCTTCCAGCAGGCTGGTGCCCTGCTGCTCGATGTCTTCGGAGTCGATGTAGCGCAGGTTGACCTTGGTGCGGCTCTGGATGCCGGCGTGGGTCATCGCCTCGATCAGCGACTTGTACGCGTCCAGCAGTTCCATGTACTTGCCGACCATGGCGATGGTGACTTCACGCTCGGGGTTGAGCTTGGCATCGACCACCCGGTCCCATTCGGACAGGTCGGCCTGCCCGCACTCCAGGCCGAAGCGCTCGACGACGATGTCGTCCAGGCCCTGGGCATGCAGCACCGACGGGATGCGGTAGATGGTGTCGACGTCTTCCAGGGCGATCACCGCGCGCTCCTCGACGTTGGTGAAGAGCGCGATCTTGCGCCGCGAGGAGACGTCGATCGGGTGGTCGGAACGGCAGACCAGCACGTCCGGTTGCAGGCCGATGGAGCGCAGCTCCTTGACCGAGTGCTGGGTCGGCTTGGTCTTGGTCTCGCCGGCGGTGGCGATGTACGGGACCAGGGTCAGGTGCATCAGCATCGCGCGCTTGGCGCCGATCTCGACGCGCAGCTGGCGGATCGCCTCGAGGAACGGCTGCGACTCGATGTCGCCGACGGTGCCACCGATCTCCACCAGGGCGACGTCGGCATCGCCGGCGCCCTTGATGATGCGCCGCTTGATCTCGTCGGTGATGTGCGGGATCACCTGCACGGTGGCGCCCAGGTAGTCGCCGCGGCGTTCCTTGCGCAACACGTCCATGTAGACGCGGCCGGTGGTGAAGTTGTTGTTCTGGGTCATGGTGGTACGAACGAAGCGCTCGTAATGGCCCAGGTCCAGGTCGGTCTCGGCGCCGTCCTGGGTCACGAAGACCTCACCGTGCTGGAACGGGCTCATGGTGCCCGGGTCCACGTTGATGTAAGGGTCCAGCTTGAGCATCGTGATCTTCAGGCCACGCGCTTCCAAGATCGCAGCCAGAGAAGCCGAAGCGATGCCTTTCCCCAATGAAGAAACAACACCACCCGTGACGAAGATGTAGCGCGTCATGAAAAACCCTAGAAGTCAGCGTTTAGGCGGGATCAACCGCCGGGGATTCGGAGAAGGGAGGCCAGCTCCCGCCACGGACAAATCCGTGGGCAAAGCAAACTCCTGCTGATTCCGGAGGGAATCGGCGGGAGCAGTACAAGACGGGAGCGTAGTCTACTGGAAACGGCTTACTAGCTCAAACCCGGGTCGTTCGTCGGCGGGCTCCAGGACAGTCGCCAGCCCCCCTCGCGGGGACTGTCCAGGCCAGGAATGTTGGCCACCGCGAGCAGTTCGTCGGCTCGGAAGAGCAGCGGCAAACGACCGCGCAGGAAGCTCGGTACGCCCGCTTCGTTGAGCAATCGCTTGAGGTCGCGGCGACCGCGCCCGGCCAGGGCCAGCACCTCCCCACCCCGCCGGTAGTCGACGCGCAACGGTCCCGCCGGAACCTCGCCGAGCAACGCCAGCCGGCCATTGCCGGGAAGAAGCAATGGATGAGCGGGACACTCCCAGACGAACGGTCCCGCCGCTGCACGCCAGTCCGCCGGCAACCACCAGATCCGCCCCGCGCCGCGACGCAACTCGCCGCTCTCCAGGCGCCAGATCGGGTCGGCATCGTCGCCGGCATCGCGCAACGACTCCCAGCCGGCCCAGTGGTCGCTGTCCGGCAACCGCGTCAGCTGTCCCAGCCAGGCCCGCAGCAGGTTGCGCTGGCGCGCAGCGCTGAGGCGGCGCAGAGGCTCCAGGGCGATCCGGGGCAGATCCAGCCAGTCCGGCCAATCCAGTTCCGAGGGTTGGCGGCAGGCCCGGAGGTCGATGGCGGCCAGTTCAGCCAGCAGGTCTTCGGCCTCGCGCAGATGCGCCGCGCAGCGCGCCATGCCGGCGACGGCCTGCGGCCAGTGGGAGGCGAGACGCGGCATGATCTCCCGGCGCAGGTAGTTGCGCGAGAAGCGCGGATCCTGGTTGGAAGGATCCTCCACCCAGTCCAGCCGGTGCGTCTGCGCATAGGCTTCCAGTTCGGCGCGGGAAACCCCGAGCAAGGGTCGGCACAGGCGGCCGCCGCCCAGCGGCCGGCTCGCCGGCATCGCCGCCAGGCCGCGCAGGCCCGCTCCACGCAACAGGCGGAACAGCAAGGTCTCGGCCTGGTCGTCGAGGTGCTGCGCGGTGAGCAGCACCTGTCCCTCGCCCAGGTTCGCCTGGAATGCGCGATAGCGGGCGTCGCGCGCCGCCTGCTCGATGCTGCCGCCAACGGCGACCTGTACCCGCTCGACCCGCAGCGGGATACCCAGCGACCGGCAGACCGCCTGGCAGTGCGCCGGCCAACCGTCCGCCGCAGCCTGCAAGCCATGGTGGACATGCAGCGCCGACAGCGCCGGCAAGGCTTCGCTCCGGGCCAACTGGGCGAGCAGATGCAGCAACACCGTCGAATCCAGCCCGCCGGAAAACGCCACGCACCAGCCCCCCGCTTCGCGCCAGGGCGCCAGGGCCTGTAACAGACGGGATTCGAGCGGCACTGCCGGCATGCTTGCGCTCCTCATGCGACAAGCCCGGCGAATGCCGGGCTTGTCGATCGTACCAGTGCGCCGGATGGTTTACGGCGCGCCGTAGCTCATCAGGCGGTCGTAACGACGCTCCAGCAACTCACCCATTTCCAGGCCCTGGAGCATCTTCAGTTGCGCCAGCAGTTCGCCACGGATCGATTCGGCCATGCTCGCCGGATCGCGATGGGCGCCGCCCAGCGGTTCGTCGATGACCTTGTCGACGATGCCCAGGCCTTTCAGGCGCTCGGCGGTGATACCCATGGCCTCGGCGGCTTCCGGCGCCTTCTCGGCGGTCTTCCAGAGGATGGAGGCGCAGCCTTCCGGCGAGATCACCGAATAGGTGGAGTATTGCAGCATGTTCAACTGGTCGCAGACACCGATGGCCAGCGCGCCGCCGGAACCGCCCTCGCCGATCACGGTGGCGATGATCGGCGTCTTCAGTCGCGCCATCACCCGCAGGTTCCAGGCGATCGCCTCGCTCTGGCCGCGTTCCTCGGCATCGATGCCCGGGTAGGCGCCGGGCGTGTCGATGAAGGTCAGGATCGGCATCTTGAAGCGTTCGGCCATTTCCATCAGGCGGCAGGCCTTGCGATAGCCTTCCGGACGCGGCATGCCGAAGTTGCGCCGGACCTTCTCACGGACTTCGCGGCCTTTCTGGTGGCCGATGACCATCACCGGGGAACCGTCGAGGCGGGCAACGCCGCCGACGATCGCCGGGTCGTCGGCGAAATGCCGGTCGCCGTGCAGTTCCTCGAAATCGCTGAACAGGTAGCCGATGTAGTCGAGGGTATAGGGACGCTTGGGATGGCGCGCGAGCTGGGCGATCTGCCAACTGGACAGATTGCCGAAGATATTTTCGGTGAGCGCCTTGCTCTTGTCCTGCAGACGCGAGATTTCGTCGCTGATGTTCAGCGCATTGTCGTTGCCCACCAGGCGCAGCTCTTCGATCTTGGCTTGCAGGTCGGCGATCGGCTGTTCGAAATCAAGAAAGTTCGGGTTCATAGGCTTCCGTCGTGCGCAGATTCTAGTGGGCCGTTTCCGTTTGGCGCCCTACCTTACGGGATCGGGCGCCAGGGGTCGAGCCGGGAGCAAGGGCGATCCGCGTTTTCCCGCCGCAGAGCGCGGAACAACGGCGTTATCGCCCATCGCGATTAACGATAATTGAGGAAGACGTTGTCGCGCCCGAACTGGTCACGCAATGCCTGGATCAGATCGTCCGCCGGATCCACCCGCCAGCTCTCGCCGAACTGCAGCAGGGCCTTGGCGTCGGCGCTGGTGTAGTCCAGGGTGATCGGGCAGGAACCGCGATGGCGGTTGAACAGCTCGCCCAGCCAGCGCAGGCGGTCGCCCTTCAACAGGTCGGCGTGCAGCTTCATCCGCAGGCTCTCCGCCAGTCCGGTACGCGCTTCCTCCAGGCTCATCACGCGCTTGGCGCGCAGGCGCAGTCCGCCGGAGAAGTCGTCCTGGCTGACCTCGCCCTCGACCACCACCAGCGCATCGGTCTGCAGCAGCGACTGGGCCGCGGCGAAGGCTTCGGAGAACAGCGAGGCCTCGATCCGTCCGGAGCGGTCATCGAGGGTGACGAAGCCCATCTTGTCGCCCTTCTTGTTCTTCATCACCCGCAGGTTGACGATCAGCCCGGCCACCGTCTGGGTATCGCGCGCCGGCTTCAGCTCGACGATGCGCTGGCGGGCGAAGCGCCGCACCTCGCCTTCGTACTCGTCGATCGGATGGCCGGTCAGGTACAGGCCGAGGGTGTCCTTCTCGCCCTTCAGGCGTTCCTTGAGGGTCAGCTCCTTGACCTTGCGGTGGTTGGCGTAGACATCCGCCTCCGGCTCGGCGAAGACTCCGCCGAACAGGTCCATGTGCCCGCTGTCGTGGCTGCGCGCGGTCTGCTCCGCAGCCTGGATCGCTTCCTCCATCGCCGCCAGCAGCACGGCGCGGTTGAGGTCGACGGTAGCCTGGTAGGCCTTTAGCTCGTCGTGGTAGTGCGGCCCCAGGCGATCCAGCGCACCGGCGCGGATCAGCGCTTCCAGGGTGCGCTTGTTGATGCGCTTGAGGTCGACGCGGTCGCAGAAATCGAACAGGGTGTTGAACGGCCCGCCTTCGGCGCGGCACTCGGTGATCGCCTCCACCGGCCCCTCGCCGACGCCCTTGATCGCGCCCAGGCCATAGACGATCCGGCCATCGTCGTCGACGGTGAAGCGGAACTCGGAGTTGTTCACGTCCGGCGCCACGATGCGCAGCTTCATGTGCCGGCATTCTTCGATCAGCGTCACCACCTTGTCGGTGTTCTGCATATCCGCGGTGAGCACCGCGGCCATGAACGGCGCCGGGAAGTGGGTCTTCAGCCAGGCGGTCTGGTAGGAGACCAGGCCGTAGGCTGCCGAGTGCGACTTGTTGAAGCCGTAGCCGGCGAATTTTTCCACCAGGTCGAAGATGTTGCCCGCGAGATCGGCATCGATGCCGTTGTTCTTGCAACCCTCGATGAAACCGCCGCGCTGCTTGGCCATTTCCTCGGGCTTCTTCTTGCCCATCGCCCGGCGCAGCATGTCCGCGCCACCGAGGGTATAGCCGGCCATGACCTGGGCGATCTGCATCACCTGTTCCTGGTACAGGATGATGCCGTAGGTGGGTTTGAGCACCGGCTCCAGGCCGGCGTACTGGTAATCGGGGTGCGGATAGGACAGCTCGGCGCGACCGTGCTTGCGGTTGATGAAGTCGTCCACCATGCCCGACTGCAGAGGACCCGGGCGGAACAGCGCCACCAGTGCGATGAGGTCTTCCAGGCAGTCCGGCTTGAGCTTCTTGATCAGCTCCTTCATGCCGCGCGATTCGAGCTGGAACACCGCAGTGGTCTCGGCCTTCTGCAGCAGCGAATAGGTCGGCTTGTCGTCCAGCGGAATGAAGTCGATGTTCACCGGCTCCAGGCCCTTCTTGGCCTGCTCGCGGTTGATGATCTCCATCGCCCACTTGATGATGGTCAGGGTCCGCAGGCCGAGGAAGTCGAACTTCACCAGGCCGGCCGCCTCCACGTCGTCCTTGTCGAACTGGGTCACCAGGCCGCCGCCTTCCTCGTCGCAGGCGATCGGCGAGAAGTCGGTCAGCTTGGTCGGCGCGATCACCACGCCACCGGCGTGCTTGCCGGTACCGCGGGTGATGCCTTCCAGCTTGAGGGCCATCTCCCAGATCTCGGCGGCTTCCTCGTCGCTCTTGAGGAAGTCGCGGAGCATTTCTTCCTGCTCGTAGGCCTTATCCAGGGTCATGCCGACTTCGAACGGGATCATCTTCGACAGCCGGTCGGCGAGACCGTAGGACTTGCCCTGGACCCGCGCCACGTCGCGTACCACCGCCTTCGCCGCCATGGTGCCGAAGGTGATGATCTGGCTCACCGCGTTGCGCCCGTAGGCGTCGGCCACGTAGTCGATCACCCGGTCGCGGCCCTCCATGCAGAAGTCGACGTCGAAGTCGGGCATGGAGATCCGTTCCGGGTTGAGGAAACGTTCGAACAGCAGGTCGTAGGCCAGCGGATCGAGGTCGGTGATCTTCAGCACGTAGGCCACCAGCGAGCCGGCGCCCGAGCCCCGCCCGGGGCCTACCGGCACGCCGTTGTTCTTCGCCCACTTGATGAAGTCCATCACGATGAGGAAGTAACCGGGGAAACCCATCTGGATGATGATATCGAGTTCGAAGTTCAGACGGTCGACATAGACCTGGCGCTTGGCCTCGTAGTCCGGGGTATCCTTCGGCAACAGCACCTCCAGGCGCTCCTCGAGACCTTCGAAGGAGGCGTGCCGCAGGTAGTCGTCGATGCCCATGCCATTGGGCGTGGGGAAGTCCGGCAGGAAGTACTTGCCCAGCTGCACCTCGATGTTGCAGCGCTTGGCGATCTCGACGGTGTTTTCCAACGCTTCCGGCAGGTCGCTGAACAGCTCGGCCATTTCCGCCGGCGACTTCAGGTATTGCTGGTCCGAATAGGTACGTGGTCGCCGCGGATCGTCGAGGGTCCGCCCCTCGCCGATGCAGACGCGGGTCTCGTGGGCCTCGAAGTCTTCCTGCTTGATGAAGCGCACGTCGTTGGTCGCCACCAGCGGCGCGTTACAGCGTGACGCCAGAGCCACCGCCGCGTGGAGGTGCTCCTCGTCGTTGACCCGGCTGGTACGTTGCACTTCGACGTAGAAGCGCTCGGGGAACACCTCCATCCACTCGCGCAACAGCGCCTCGGCCTTGGCTTCCTCGCCGTCGAGCAGCGCGTGGCCGATCTCGCCCTCCTTGGCCGCGGACAGCGCGATCAGGCCTTCCGCCGCTTCCTTGACCCAGTCGCGCTCGATGATGATCTCGCCGTTGCGCTGGCCTTCGCTCCAGCCGCGGGAAATCAGCTCGGTGAGGTTGCGATAGCCCTTCGCGTTCATCGCCAGCAGGCTCAGGCGGCTGAGCGGGCCATCTTCCTCGCGGCTGGCGAGCCAGATGTCGGCCCCGCAGATCGGCTTGATGCCGGCGCCCATGGCGGTCTTGTAGAACTTCACCAGCGAGCACATGTTGCTCTGGTCGGTGACCGCCACCGCCGGCATGCCCAGCCCCGCCACCGCCTTGGCCAGGGGCTTGACCCGGACCAGGCCGTCGACCAGGGAGAATTCGGTATGCAGACGCAGGTGAACGAAGGATACGGTCATGAAGGCCCCGGAGCAGAAATAACGCAAAAACGACAAGGCCCGGATTGTACCGGGCCCGGTGGCAAAGCTACAGGTTCAAGAGCGGACGATGCGCCTCGGCTGCGCCGAGAAACGTCGCCCGCCCCGCGCTCAGGCGCGGCGGTCGTCCCAGATACCCGGTTCGAGCTTCTGCTGGACTTCAGGGAACTGGCTGGCGTCGAAGGTCGGCAGCTTGCCGGCCTTGCGCTGGGCGTTGTAGTCCTTGGCCAGCTTGATCGCGAGATTGGACAGCAGCAGGATGGCGATCAGGTTGGTGATCGCCATCAGGCCCATCGACACGTCGGCGAGGTTCCAGACGAACGGCAGCGAAGCCAGCGCGCCGAACATCACCATCGCCAGCACGATCAGGCGGAAGATCAACAGGCCCGCCAGGTGGTTGTGCTCGAGGAATACCAGGCAGTTCTCGGCATAGAAGTAGTTGGCGACGATCGAGGTGAAGGCGAAGAACAGGATGATCACCGCCAGGAAGTAGCGGCCCCAGTCGCCGACCTGGCTGGTCAGGGCATTCTGCACCAGCATGATGCCCTCGCCTTCCTGCGGTCCGGCCAGCAGGATGATGGCGGCGGAAGCGGTGCAGATCAGCAGGGTATCGATGAACACGCCGGCCATCTGCACGTAGCCCTGGGACGCCGGGTGCGGCGGATAGGGCGTGGCCGAGGCGGCGGCGTTGGGCGCCGAGCCCATGCCTGCTTCGTTGGAGAACAGGCCGCGCTTGAAGCCGTTGAGGATTGCCGCGCCGATGCCGCCGGCGGCGGCCTCGTGCCAGCCGAAGGCACTCTTCACCACCATCGCCAGGACGCCCGGCAGTTCGCTGAGGTTGAACAGGATGATGCCCACCGCCAGCAGCAGGTAGGCCACCGCCATGAAGGGTACCGCCAGTTCGGAGAAGCGCGCGATGGAGCGCAGGCCGCCGAAGATGATCAACGCGGTGAGGATCACCACGGCGATGCCGCTGATCCAGGTCGGCACGCCGAAGGCGCCCTGCATGGCACCGGTGATGGTATTGGCCTGTACCGAGTTGAAGACGAAACCGAAGGCGATGATCAGGAAGATCGAGAACAGGATGCCCATCCAGCGCGCGCCCAGGCCCTTCTCCATGTAGTAGGCCGGGCCACCACGGAACTGGCCCTTGTCGTCGCGAATCTTGAACAACTGGGCCAGGGTCGCCTCGACGAAGCCGGTCGCCATCCCCACCAGGGCGATCGCCCACATCCAGAACACTGCGCCGGGACCGCCGAGCGTGATCGCTACCGCCACGCCGGCGACGTTGCCGGTACCGACCCGCGCCGCCAGAGAGGTGCAGAGCGCCTGGAACGAGGAGATTCCCGAGTCGTCCGACTGGCGGCTGCCCTTGAGCACGCTGAAGGTATGGCCGAAGTGGCGGAACTGGATCAATCCCAGGCGCACAGTGAAGTACAGGCCGCAACCGACCAGCAGCCAGATGAGGATCTTGCCCCAGATAAGGCCGTTGAGCAGGTCGACGACCTGAGTGGCGAATTCTTGCATGGATAACTCCCCTGTTCCGCTTATGGCGGATTGTTGTCAGCCGACCTCCCGGGTAGAAGGCCGCGTGTTTCGGACACACACGGAATGACGTGCGAGCCGAAGGAAATTTCGCTGTGAATGGTACCTGGCAGGAAGGGGCAGGACTTTCCGCTATTGACGCCGCTCACCGCTTGTCACCAGGCGACGGATACGGTCAGTCACGCGACATCCGCTCAATTATTGAACAGGGACATCCAGCAATTCGCGAACCGGAGCAAACGAGCGTCGATGGATCGGCGTCGGGCCGAGACGGGAAAGCGCCTCGAGATGGACCGCGGTCGGATAGCCCTTGTGCCCGGCCATGCCATAGCCCGGATAGACCCGGTCCAGCTCGACCATTTCCCGGTCGCGACTGACCTTGGCCAGGATCGACGCCGCGGCGATCGCCGGTACCTGGCTGTCGCCCTTGACCACCGGCGCGCTGGGCACCGCCAGTTTCGGACAGCGATTGCCGTCGATCAGGGCCAGCCGCGGAGTCACGCTGAGGCCTTCGACCGCGCGCTGCATGGCGAGCATGGTGGCATGCAGAATGTTCAGCCGGTCGATCTCCTCGACCTCGGCGCGGGCGATGCACCAGGCCAGGGCCTTCTCGCGGATCTCTTCGAACAGCGCCTCGCGACGAGCTTCGCTGAGCTTCTTCGAGTCGTTCAGGCCGAGGATCGGGCGGCTCGGGTCGAGAATCACCGCGGCGGTGACCACCGGACCGCACAACGGACCGCGACCGACCTCGTCGACGCCCGCGACCAGATCCTCCACCAGATTGAAATCCAGGCCCAGTTGCATCAGCGGCGCTCCACCAGTTGCAGGACGGCTTCCGCCGCCTGTGCCGAAGCATCCTGGCGCAAGGCCCGATGGATGGCATCGAAGAATTCCACCTGCTGCGAGCCGTCGTCCAGCAGCGGCGAGAGGGTTGCGGCCAGCGCTTGCGGGGTGGCGGCGTCCTGGATCAGTTCCGGCACCAACAGGCGCCCGGCCAGCAGGTTCGGCAGGGAGATGTAAGGGCTTTTCACCAGGCGCTTGAGAATCCGGTACGTCAGCCCGGCGACCCGATAAGCCACCACCATGGGCCGCTTGTAGAGCAGCGCCTCGAGGGTCGCGGTACCGGAGGCGATCAGCACCGCATCGCAGGCGGCCAACGCTTCATGGGAAGCGCCGTCGAGCAGCGTCAGCGGCAGAGGCTCGCGGCCCTGGAGCATCTGCTCGATCTGTTCGCGCCGTGCAGCGCTGGCGCAGGGCAGCACGAAACGCAGGCCCGGCCGTTCGACGAGCAGGCGCTGGGCGGTGTCGAGGAACAACGCGCCGAGCTTGCCGACCTCGCCGCCGCGACTGCCCGGCATCAGCGCCACCACCTGTCCGTCCGCCGGCAATCCGAGCCGCGCGCGGGCCGCAGCGCGATCCGCCTGCAGGGGAATGGTGTTGGCCAGGGGGTGGCCGACGAAACGCACGGGCACCCCATGCTCTTCGTAGAAACGTGCTTCGAAGGGGAACAATGCCAGCATCAGGTCGCAGGCTTCGCGAATCTTCAGCACCCGCTTCTGCCGCCAGGCCCACACCGAAGGGCTGACGTAATGCACGGTGCGCAGGCCAGCCTGGCGCAGCTTGTGTTCGACGCCGAGGGTGAAGTCGGGAGCGTCGATGCCGATCATCACATCCGGCCGGGCCTCGATGAGCGTGCGGATCAGGCGCTTGCGCCGTCGCAACAACTCCGGCAGCCTGCCCAGCACTTCGACCAGGCCCATCACCGACAGGCGCTCCATGGGGAAATAGCTGGACAGCCCTTCGGCCTCCATGCGCGGCCCACCGACGCCGATGAACTCGATATCCGGGTGCCGCGCCCGCAGCGCCTGCATCAGTCCGGACCCGAGGATGTCGCCGGAGGCCTCGCCGGCGACCAGGGCTACGCGCAATCCGTCAGCCATGGCTCAGCGGGTGATGCCGCGGGTTGCGCTCTGGATGGAATCACGGAACACCGCGACCTCGGGGAACTGGGCAGCGCTTTCGGCCAGCTCGGCCAGGGCTTCCTCGACGGTATGTCCCTGGCGATAGACCACCTTGTAGGCACGCCGCAGGGCATGGATGGCCTCGCTGCTGAAGCCGCGCCGACGCATGCCTTCGAAGTTCATGCTGCGGGCTTCGGCCGGGTTGCCGAAGACCGTCACGTAGGCCGGGACGTCCTTGCCGATGGCGCTGCCCATGCCGGAAAAGCTGTGCGCGCCGATCCGGCAGTACTGGTGCACCAGGGTGTAGCCGGACAGGATCGCCCAGTCGTCCACGTGGACATGCCCGGCCAGCGCCGTGTTGTTCACCAGGATGCAATGGTTGCCGATCACGCTGTCATGGCCGATGTGCGCATAGGCCATGATCAGGTTGTGGTCGCCAATGGTGGTTTCCGCGCGATCCTGGACGGTTCCGCGATGGATGGTCACGCCTTCGCGGATCACGTTGTGGTCACCGATCACCAGGCGCGTCGGCTCGCCCTTGTATTTCAGGTCGGGAGTGTCCTCGCCGACGCTGGAAAACTGGTAGATGCGGTTGTGCTTGCCGATCTTCGTGGGGCCCTTGAGCACCACGTGCGGACCGATCACCGTCCCTTCACCGATCTCCACTTCCGCCCCGACGATGGACCACGGGCCCACCTGGACGTCAGCCGCCAGCCTGGCGCTCGGATCGATGATGGCGCGAGGATCGATCAAACTCATAGTTTGCGTTCCGCACAGATGATTTCAGCCGAGCATACCGGCTTGTCGTCGACGGTAGCGTGGCAGTCGAATTTCCAGATGCTGCGCTTCACGCTGATGAACTTGGCGTGCAGTTGCAACTGGTCGCCCGGCAGGACCGGCTGGCGGAAGCGCAGCTTGTCCGAACCGACGAAGTAGTAAAGGGTGCCGTCGGCGGGCTTCACGTCGAGCATCTTGAAACCGAGGATACCGGCCGCCTGGGCCATCGCCTCGATGATCAGCACGCCCGGCATGATCGGGTGCTCGGGGAAATGTCCGTTGAAGAACGGCTCATTGATACTGACATTCTTGTAGGCGCGAATGCGCTTGCCCTCGATGTCCAGCTCTACCACCCGATCCACCAGCAGGAAAGGATAGCGATGAGGCAGGTATTCGCGAATCTCGTTGATGTCCATCATGTTAGGGGGAGCCTGTTCAGAAAAGGGTGACGCAAAAAACGTCAATTACGCATCAGATGAAGCGTCACCGCTTGAGGTCACGGCAGCCAGGCGTTTTTCCAGCTGCTGAAGTCGACGCGCCATGTCGTCCAGTTGACGAATGCGCGCGGCGCTTTTTTTCCATTCGGCCGCCGGTTGCATGGCGGTACCGGAGGAATACGATCCCGGCTCGGTGATCGAGCGGGTCACCATGGTCATGCCGGTCACGAAAACGTTGTCGCAGATCTCGATATGGCCGACCAGGCCAACGCCGCCGGCGAGCATGCAATGCCTGCCGATCTTGGCGCTGCCGGAAATGCCGACGCAAGCGGCCATGGCGGTATGATCGCCGATCTGCACGTTGTGCGCGATCATGATCTGGTTGTCCAGCTTCACACCGTTGCCGATCAGCGTATCGGACAGTGCTCCACGGTCGATGGTGGTGTTCGCGCCGATCTCGACGTCGTCACCGATGGTCACCCCGCCGATCTGGGCGATCTTCTGCCAGACGCCCTTCTCGTTGGCGAAACCGAAACCTTCGCCGCCGATCACCGCGCCCGACTGGATACTCACCCGCGCGCCGATGGTGACGTCGTGGTAGAGCGTGACCCGCGGCGCCAGCCAGCCGCCTTCGCCGATCACGCTACGGGCGCCGATTACGCAGTGCGCGCCGATGCTGACGCCAGCGCCGATGCGGGCGCCACTCTCGATCACCGCATAGGCGCCGACACTGGCGCTCGGATCGACCTCGGCGTCCGCCGCGACGATGGCGGTGGGATGGATACCGGCGGCCGCCTTCGGCTTGCGATCGAACAGGTGCGATAGGCTGGCATAGGCCAGGTAGGGGTTGGCCACCACCAGCGCGGTACCGGCGAACCCGTCGGCGTCGGCAGCCGTCAGCAGGACGGCGCCGGCACGGCTTTCGGGCAGGTACTTGCGATACTGCGGGTTGGCCAGGAAGCTCAGCTGAGCCGGTCCGGCCTCCTGCAAGGTCGCCAGGCCCTGGATCGGCAGGTCCGCGTCGCCACGGAGTTCCGCGCCGACATGCGCGGCCAGCTGGCCCAGGGTGTAGGACAAGGTGCTCATCATCAACGCAGCTGGTTCATCCGCTCGATCACCTGGCGGGTGATGTCGTATTGCGGCTTGACGTCGACCACGGCGCCACGCTCGATGACCATGTCGTAGCCGCCTTTCTTGATGGTTTCCTCGACGGCCTGGTCCAGCTTCGGCTTGAGCTTCTTCAACATGTCGCGGTCGGCGGCGGCCTTCGACTCGTTCAGTTCCTTGGACTGGAACTGGAAGTCACGGGCCTTCTGCTTGAAGTCCAGCTCGGCCTTCTCGCGGTCGCCCTGGGACATCTTGCTGCCGTTGGAAACCAGCTTGTCCTGCAGCGCCTTGGCGTCGCGTTCGAGGTTCTTCAGCTTGTTCAGCTGGGGGCCGAACTTCTTCTCGGCATCCACGGCGTATTGCTTGGCGGCATCGGACTCGAGCAGCGCCATCTGGTAGTTGAGCACCGCGATCTTCATTTCAGCGAACGCCGAAGGAGCCGCCATGATGGCTGCGGTGATCAGGACGAACTGGGTGAACTTACGCACGATGCACTCCTGCACAAAGCATGGTTTCGTTACTCGGTACTACGTACAAATCAGAAGGTCTGGCCCAGGGAGAACTGGAAGACCTGGGTTTCCGCGTTGTCCGGCTTCTTGATCGGCGTCGCCAGGCTGAAGCTCAGCGGGCCCAGCGCGGTGATCCAGGTCAGGCCGACGCCCACGGAACTGGCGAGGTTGTCGGTCTTGATGCCGTCGCAGTTCTGAGTGGTCTTGGTCGGGCAATCGGTATCGAAGGTGCTACCCACGTCCCAGAACAGCACGGTACGCAACTGGCGCTGGTCCTTGACGAACGGTAGCGGGAACAGCAGCTCGGCGCCGCCGGTGATCAGGATGTTACCACCGAAGGCTTCGGGATCCTGGTCTGGATCCCTGACGGTTCCAGGTCGACCACCTTCCGCCTCTCCACGGCTCGGAGTACTACGAGGCCCCAGCGTGCTGTCCTTGAAGCCCCGCACCGAGTTGAAGCCGCCGGCGTAGTAGTTCTCGTAGAACGGCAGGCGCTCGGTGGATCCGTAGCCGTCGCCATAGCCCAACTCGGTGTGGAAGCGCATGGTGTAGTTGTCGGTCAGCGGGGCGAAGACCTGCCCGCGGTAGTCGATCTTGTAGAACGACAGGTCGCTGCCCGGCAGGGTGGTTTCCAGGGTCAGGCTCTGCGAGTGACCACGGGTGGCCAGCACGCCCTTGTTCAGGGTCGATTCGGACCAGCCGATGGAAGCCTTGAAGTTGGTGAAGTTGTCGCCTTCCTTGTCGAGGAAGTCGTAGATCTCGTCCACGGTGTAGCGGCCGGTGTCGATCTGGTCGCGCTGCACGCTCAGGCCATAGGTCAGGCGCGAGGTCTCGCTGATCGGGTAGCCGATGCTCATGCCGGCGCCCAGGCTGTTCACCGAGTAGCTGGCGACGTCGACGTCGAGCTCGTCGTAGTCGGTCTTCCGATAGAAGGCGTTGTAGCCGAGGCTGACGCCGTCGACGGTCCAGTAGGGGTCGACGAAGCCGAAGTTGTAGCGGGTCTGGTATTCGCTGCGGGTCAGGCCGATGCTGACCTTGTTGCCGGTACCCAGGAAGTTGTTCTGGCTGATCGAGCCACCGAGGATCAGGCCGGCGCTCTGGGCGAAGCCGACGCTGGCGGTGATCGAGCCGGACGGTTGCTCTTCGACGCTGTAGTTGACGTCGACCTGGTCGTCGGTGCCGGGAACCGCCGGGGTCTCGACGTTGACTTCCTTGAAGTAGCCGAGGCGCTCCAGACGGGCCTTGGACTGGTCGATCAGGTAGGTGGAGGCCCAGCCGCCTTCCATCTGGCGCATTTCGCGGCGCAGCACTTCGTCTTCGGTCTTGGTGTTGCCGCGGAAGTTGATGCGGTTGACGTAGGCACGCTTGCCCGGGTCAACGACGAAGGTCACCGAGACGGTCTTGTCGTCGTCATGGGCTTCCGGCACGCCGTTGACGTTGGCGAAGGTGTAGCCCTCGTTGCCCAGGCGACGGGTGATCAGGTCGGAGGTGGTGGTCATCACCTTGCGCGAGAACACCTGGCCCTTCTGTACCAGCAGCAGGCGCTTCACTTCCTCTTCCGGCACCTTCAGGTCGCCGGTCAGCTTCACGTCGCGGATGGTGTACTTCTCACCCTCGTTGATGTTGACGGTGATGTAGACGTGCTTCTTGTCCGGGGTGATGGATACCTGGGTGGAGGCGATATCCATGTTGATGTAGCCGCGGTCCAGGTAATAGGAGCGCAGGCGCTCGAGGTCGCCGGAGAGCTTTTCGCGGGCGTACTTGTCGTCGTTCTTGAAGAACGACAGCCAGTTGGTGGTCTTCAGTTCGAACAGGTCGGTCAGGTCTTCTTCGGAGAAGACGGTGTTGCCCACCACGTTGATGTGGGAAATCGCGGCGACCGTGCCTTCGTTGATGTTGATCTTCAGCGCGACGCGGTTGCGCGGCTGCGGGATCACTTCCGCGTTGATCTCGGCCGAGTAGCGGCCCTGGGCCACGTACTGGCGTTGCAGCTCGTTGCGCACGCCTTCGAGGGTGGCGCGCTGGAAGATCTCGCCCTCGGCCAGGCCGGACTGTTTCAGGCCCTTGAGCAGGTCTTCCTTGGAAATCGCCTTGTTGCCCTCGATCTCGATGCTGGAGATCGACGGGCGCTCGACTACAGTGACTACCAGCACGTTGCCATCGCGGCCGAGCTGGATGTCCTGGAAGAAACCGGTCTTGAACAGGGAGCGGGTGGCCTGGACCAGGGCCTGGTCGTCGATGGTCTCGCCGACGTTCAGCGGCAGGGCGGCGAACACGCTACCGGCGGACACGCGCTGCAGGCCATTGACCCGGATATCGGAAACAGTGAAGGACTCGGCGTGAACCTCGGCGATCATCAGCGCTGACAGCAGCGCGGGTAGCAGAAAGCGTTTCATGGAGTCCTTTTTTTCCAACTGACAAATAGAGAATCTGCCGCAAAGGGCGGCAGATTCGAATTCAACATGACTACAGACGACTCAGATCGTTGACCAGAGCGAGCAACATCACGCCAACGACCAGACTGATGCCGATCTGCATCCCCCAAGCCTGTACCCGTTCGGATAATGGGCGCCCGCGCACCCACTCAACCAGATAGAACAGCAGATGCCCGCCATCGAGGACAGGGATCGGCAGCAGGTTGAGAACCCCCAAGCTAATGCTCAGATAGGCCAGGAAATTGAGAAAATCCCCCACGCCAGACTGGGCTGAAGCGCCCGCCACTTTAGCAATGGTTATCGGCCCGCTCAAGTTTTTTACCGAGAGCTCGCCGAGCAACATTTTCTTTATGGAGTCGAGCGTTAGCAGGCTCATGGTCCAGGTTCGGGAAAGCGCCTGACCCACCGCCTCCAGCGGTCCGTAGCTCACTTCGCGGAGCATTTCCGCCGGCCATTCGGTACCGGCGACCCCCGCCCCCATGTAGCCGCTCCGGGCCTTGCCCTCGCCGCGCACCGCCAGCTCCAGGGCAACATTTCGCACTTCGCCGTCGCGCAGCACCTTGAGCTGGACGCGCTGCCCGGGACGGGCACGGACGCTATCCACCACCTGCTGCCAGTCGTCGACGGCGATGCCATCGATGCTCTGCAAACGGTCGCCGAGCTTCAGCCCGGCGGCCTGCGCCGGCCCCTTGGGGTCGAGTTCGGCCAGCACCGGCGGCAAGGCCGGCCGCCAGGGCCGGATGCCCAGCGAGGCGATGGGATCGGGATTGTCCTCGCCCTTCAGCCAGCCATCCAGACGCACCTGGTGGGTGGAATCGACATTCGAGCCCTTTTCCTGCACCCGCACTTCCAGCGTACCGCTCTCGCCGAGACGGCGAACCAGCTGCAGGTTGACCCCGCTCCAGCCGGTGACGGGCTCGCCGTCCACCGCCAGCAGTTCCTGCCCGGCCTCCAGGCCGGCCTGGGCGGCCAGGCTCTCCGGCGCCACGGAACCGATGACCGGGCGCACCTGCTGACTACCGAGCAGGGCGACGACCCAGAAGAACAGAATCGCCAGTAGGAAATTGGCGATGGGACCAGCCGCGACGATGGCGATCCGCTGACGGACCGTCTTGCGATTGAAGGACTGTTCGAGCAGATGGGCCGGTACTTCCGCCTCGCGCTCGTCGAGCATCTTGACGTAGCCGCCCAGCGGAATGGCCGCCACCACGAACTCGGTGCCGTGCCGGTCGTGCCAGCGCACCAGCGGCGTGCCGAAGCCGACGGAGAAGCGCAGGACCTTCACCCCGCAGCGTCGCGCGACCCAGAAGTGGCCGAATTCGTGGAACGTCACCAGCACGCCCAGGGCCACCAGGGTACCGACGATCATGTAAAGCGCACTCATCTCCTACCTCCAGGCCGTCCGAAGACTAGCCGGCGTGTCGGGTCAACCATTGCCCGGCGACCGAACGGGCGCGGCGATCGGCGGCCAGGACCTGATCGAGCGATTCGACTGCGGTCACCGCCTCGCGGTTCAGCACGTCCTCGATGATAACCGCGATGTCGCTGAAGCGGATGCGCCGCTCGAGAAATGCGGCCACGGCCACCTCGTTCGCGGCATTCAGCATGGCCGGGGCGCTGCCGCCGGTTTCCGCGGCCTGGCTCGCCAGGCGCAGGCAGGGGAAGCGCTGCTCGTCGGGGCGCTGGAAATCCAGGCGACCGACGGCGAACATATCCAGCGGCGAAACGCCGGAATCGATTCGCTCCGGCCAGGCCATGGCATAGGAAATCGGCGTGCGCATGTCCGGATTGCCGAGCTGGGCGATCACCGAGCCGTCGACGTAGTCCACCATCGAGTGGATCACGCTCTGCGGGTGGATCACCACCTCGACCTGGCTCGGCTGGGCGTCGAACAGCCAGCACGCCTCGATCAGTTCGAGCCCCTTGTTCATCATGCTGGCGGAATCGACGGAAATCTTCCGCCCCATCGACCAGTTCGGGTGCGCACAAGCCTGCTCCGGCGTCACCGAAGCGAGTTGCTCCAGCGGCGTCTCGCGGAACGGGCCGCCGGAGGCGGTCAAGAGGATCCGGCGCACGCCGACCCGCTCCAGGCCATCGGCATAATTGCGCGGCAGCGACTGGAAGATCGCGTTGTGCTCGCTGTCGATCGGCAGGAGCACCGCGCCGCTGCGCTTGACCGCCTGCATGAACAGCGCGCCGGACATCACCAGCGCTTCCTTGTTGGCCAGCAGTACGCGCTTGCCGGCCTCGACGGCCGCCAGGGTCGACGGCAGCCCGGCGGCGCCGACGATGGCCGCCATTACCATGTCCACTTCGGGCGCGCTGGCCACTTCGCACAACGCCTGCTCGCCGAACAGCACCCGGGTGCGGATACCCGCCGCGGCGAGCGAGCCCTGCAAGGCGATCGCCGCGGCCTGCTCCGGCACCACCGCATAGACGGGGCGGTGCCTGAGGCACAGCGCCTCGAGTTCGGCCAGGCGGCTGAAGCCGGTCAGGGCGAAGGCTTCGTAACGATCGGGATGACGCTGGACGACGTCCAGGGTGCTCAGGCCGATCGAGCCGGTCGCGCCGAGCACGCTGATCCGCTGCGGTCGACTCATGGCGCACCCCAGCCGGCGGCCCAGAGCAGGGCCGCGAATACCGGGATGGCTGCCGTCAGGCTGTCGATGCGATCCAGCACGCCACCGTGGCCGGGCAGCAGGTTGCTGCTGTCCTTGATTCCGGACTGGCGCTTGAACATGCTTTCGGTGAGGTCGCCAACGATCGAGACAAACACCACCAGCGCCGCGCCGAGCAGGGCCAGGAGCAGCGCGCCGAGGGACCAGCCGCGGTAGAGGCCGACCGCCAGGGTGATCGCCAGGCTGGCCGCCAGGCCGCCGTAAACGCCTTCCCAGCTCTTGCCGGGGCTGACCCGCGGCGCCAGCTTGCGCTTGCCGAAGGCCTTGCCGGAGAAGTAGGCGCCGATATCCGCGCCCCAGACCAGCACCATCACGGCGATGATCAGGCCATTGGCCAGCGGCCACTGCTTGAGCAGGACCAGCCCCTGCCAGGCCGGCAACAGGATCAGCAGGCCCATGCCCAGGCGGCGCCAGCGTCCGCCCCAGTAGCCGACGCTTTCCGGGTAGGTGAGCACCAGCACAGTGGCCAGCATCCACCAGACCAACGCCAGCAGCAGCACGGCTCCGGCAAGCTGCGGCAGATGGTAGAGAGCGACCATCAGTACGGCGACCGTCGCCGCGTAGGCAACGCGGCCGAACTGCTGTTCATAGCCGGCCAGGCGTGCCCATTCCCAGGCCCCCAGGCTCACCACCGCGCCGATGAACAGGGCGAAGAACGCCCCTTCGAGAAGGAAAAAACCACCCAGCGCGATGGGCAGGAGCACCAGCGCCGTGATGATCCGTTGTTTCAGCATGACGGACGGGCCTCGGCCTCGACTTGCTCACTGGTCTTGCCGAAGCGGCGCTGGCGCTTGGAGAAATCCGCCAGGGCAGCCCGCATCGCCGCGTGCTTGAAGTCGGGCCAGAACAGGTCGGAGAAATACAGCTCGGCGTAGGCCAGCTGCCAGAGAAGGAAATTGCTGATGCGATGCTCGCCGCCGGTGCGGATGCACAGGTCGGGCAGCGGCTGGTCGCCGGTCACCAGGCAACCCTGGAGCAGCTCGGCGGAGATATCGTCCGCCGCCAGGTGCCCGCCCTGGACCTCGCGCGCCAGGCGCTGTGCGGCCTGGACGATGTCCCACTGGCCGCCGTAGTTGGCGGCGACCTGGAGGAGGAAACGGGTATTGCTGGCAGTGGCGGCTTCCGCTTCGCGCATGGCCGCCTGCAACTCCGGATGGAAACGCGTGCGATCGCCGATGATGCGCAGGCGGATGCCGTTCTCGTCGAGCTTGCGCACCTCGCGGCGCAGGGCCACGAGAAACAGTTCCATCAGCGCGCTGACTTCGTCCGCCGGACGCTGCCAGTTCTCGCTGGAGAACGCGAACAGGGTGAGGACCTCGACCCCTGCCTCGGCGCAGACCTCGATCACCGCCCTGACGGCATCGACACCGGCCTTGTGGCCGGCGACGCCGGGCAGAAGACGCTTCTTCGCCCAGCGATTGTTACCGTCCATGATAATGGCCACGTGGCGTGGCACGCACACATCCTTCCGGGTCTTTTCCATGACGTCAGCCCGGCCTCAGACAGCCATGAGGTCCGCTTCTTTGGCTTCCAGTGCCTTCTCGATCTCACCGATGAACTTGTCGGTCAGCTTCTGCACGTCGTCGCCGGCGCGGCGCTCTTCGTCCTCGCTGATTTCCTTTTCCTTCTGCAGGTCCTTCAACTGGGCCAGCGCATCGCGACGGATGTTGCGCACGGAAACCCGCGCCTGCTCGGCCTCGGCACGCGCCTGCTTGGTGTAGCCCTTGCGGGTCTCCTCGGTCAGGGCCGGCATCGGTACGCGGATGGTGGTGCCGGCGGTGGCCGGGTTGAGCCCCAGGTCGGAGGTCATGATGGCCTTCTCGACCGCCTGGATCATGCTCTTGTCGAACACGGCCAGGGCCAGGGTGCGGGAGTCTTCCACGGTGACGTTGGCGACCTGGCGCAGCGGCGTATCGGCACCGTAATAGGAAACCATCACGCTATCCAGGATGCTCGGATGCGCGCGACCGGTGCGAATCTTCGCGAAGGCATGGCCCAGCGCTTCCAGGGTCTTGCCCATGCGCTCCTGCGCTTCCTTCTTGATCTCGTTGATCATTCTCAACCCTCCTCGATCAGGGTGCCTTCGGCACCACCAACAACAATATTCAGCAATGCGCCCGGCTTGTTCATGTTGAACACCCGCAGCGGCATGTTCTGGTCACGGCACAGGCAGATGGCGGTCAGGTCCATCACGCCGAGCTTGCGGTCGAGCACTTCATCATAGGTCAGGCGCTCGAACTTCTCGGCATTCGGGTCCTTGAACGGGTCGGCAGTGTACACGCCATCGACCTTGGTAGCCTTAAGGACCACGTCGGCGTCGATCTCGATGGCGCGCAGGCAAGCCGCCGAGTCGGTGGTGAAGAACGGGTTGCCGGTACCGGCGGAGAAGATCACCACCTCGCCACCGCCGAGGTGGCGCATGGCCTTGCGGCGGTCGTAGTGGTCGGTCACGCCGACCATGGAGATCGCCGACATCACCAGCGCGGGGATGTTCGAGCGCTCCAGCGCATCGCGCATCGCCAGGCCGTTCATCACGGTGGCCAGCATCCCCATGTGGTCGCCGGTCACCCGGTCCATGCCGGCCGCGGACAGCGCCGCGCCGCGGAACAGGTTGCCGCCGCCGATGACCAGGCCGACCTGCACGCCGATCCCGACCAACTGGCCGATTTCCAGCGCCATGCGGTCCAGCACCTTGGGATCGATGCCGAACTCCTCCGAGCCCATCAGGGCTTCGCCGCTCAACTTTAGAAGAATGCGTTTATAGCGAGGTTGACGAGCGCTCAGTTGCTGAGCCATGACCTTTTCTCCTGCGGCGATAAAAATACGTGACGGCCGGGCCGTCGTGGGCGGAGACGACTTTGCGCCTGCGTTGCGTGCGAGCCCGCCGAGCGGGCCGGCAACGCGGAAGCTGCCCCGAACGCTTCCCCATTTGACGAAGAGGCCGCACGCATCAGCGGGCAGCCTCTTCCGGGGCGACAGTCGAAACCGTCTTTGTTACTGCTTGGTGGCGGCTACTTGAGCGGCAACTTCGGCAGCGAAGTCCACTTCGGCCTTCTCGATGCCTTCGCCCACTTCGTAACGAACGAAGGAAACGATTTCGGCGCCAGCCTGCTTGGCCAGGTCGCCGACCTTCACTTCCGGGTTCTTCACGAAAGGCTGCTCGACCAGGCTCGCTTCGGCGAGGAACTTGCTGATGCGGCCCTTGACCATGTTCTCGACGATGTTCTCCGGCTTGCCGGCGATCTTGTCGGCGTTCAGCGCCAGGAAGATTTCCTTCTCTTTCGCGATCGCTTCTTCGGAAACTTCCGAAGCGCTCAGGAACTGCGGGTTGCTGGCGGCGACATGCATGGCGATGTCCTTGGCCAGTTCCGGGTTGCCGCCTTTCAGGTTGACCACGACACCGATGCGGTGGCCGTGCAGGTAGGCGCCGACCACGTCGCCCTCGACGCGGGTCAGGCGGCGGATGTTGACGTTCTCGCCGGTCTTGGCGACCAGGGCCAGACGAGCCTCCTCACGCGCTTCGACCAGCGGAGCGGCGTCGGTCAGCTTCTCGTTGAAGGCCTTTTCCAGGCTCTCGGCGACGAAGCCCTTGAAGTCGTCCTGGAGGGCCAGGAAGTCGGTCTGGGAGTTGACTTCGATGATCACGGCGGCCTTGTTGTCGGCAGCGATCTTGACGGCGATCGAGCCTTCGGCGGCAATGTTGCCGGCCTTCTTGGCAGCCTTGATCGCACCGGCAGCGCGCATGTCGTCGATGGCCTTCTCGATGTCGCCGCCAGCGGCGGTCAGCGCCTTCTTGCACTCCATCATGCCCAAGCCGGTACGCTCGCGCAGTTCTTTAACCATGGCTGCAGTAATTTCTGCCATTTCGAAATCCTCTTGAGTGGTAGCTCTCAAAAAACCTTTGTGCCCGGCCTGCCGGGCAGAAACTCAAAGGTGGCAAAAAGGGGGCCTAGCCCCCTTCCTGCGCACCGTCGGACGTCTGAACGTCCCGGAATCAGCCTTCGGCGGATTCGGCCGGCGCTTCCTCGACGAACTCGTCGGCGCTGGTGGCAGCGCCCTGCTTGCCGCGGATTACCGCTTCGGCCATCGAGTTCAGGTAGAGTTGCACGGCGCGGATGGCATCATCGTTACCGGGAATTACATAGTCGACGCCTTCCGGGCTGCTGTTGGTATCGACAACGCCGATGACCGGGATGCCCAGCTTGTTGGCTTCGGTGATGGCGATGCGCTCGTGGTCGACGTCGATCACGAACAGAGCGTCCGGCAGGCCGCCCATGTCCTTGATGCCGCCCAGGCTGCGCTCGAGCTTCTCGAGGTCACGACTGCGCATCAGGGCTTCTTTCTTGGTCAGCTTGTCGAAGGTGCCGTCCTGGGACTGGGTTTCCAGGTCGCGCAGGCGCTTGATCGACTGACGGATGGTCTTGTAGTTGGTGAGCATGCCGCCCAGCCAGCGATGGTCGACGTACGGCATGCCGCAACGAGCGGCTTCCTCGCGAACGATCTTGCCGGCGGAACGCTTGGTGCCGACGAACAGGATCTTGTTCTTGCCAGCGGCCAGGCGCTCAACGAAGGTCAGGGCCTCGTTGAACATCGGCAGGGTCTTTTCGAGGTTGATGATATGGATCTTGTTGCGCGCGCCGAAAATGAACTTGCCCATTTTCGGGTTCCAGTAACGGGTCTGGTGGCCGAAGTGCACACCGGCCTTCAGCATATCGCGCATGTTGACTTGGGACATGATAGTTCCTCGATAAGTCGGGTTAGGCCTCCACGCATCCCAATGACCAACCCTTGCGGGCACCCAGGCCATCGTGTCGATGCATGTGTGGGTTTGTGCTCCGGAAAAGGCCGCAGCCTCGGAGCGGGGCGCTTTATACCATAACCGTGGACGCAGTGAAACCCGCCGCGGATGGCCGGGCGGGAGTAGATCGGTCGGTCAGGTCTGCTAGAATCGCGTATTCCTTATTATTCATGCGTGCTTGCACGCCCGAAGAGAATTCGCATGACCGTCACCATCAAGACGCCCGACGATATCGAGAAGATGCGCATCGCCGGCCGCCTGGCCGCCGAAGTGCTGGAAATGATCGGCGAACACATCAAGCCCGGCGTGACCACCGAGGAGCTGGATCGCATCTGCCACGACTATATCGTCAACGAGCAGAAGGCGATTCCCGCCCCGCTGAACTACAAGGGCTTTCCCAAGTCGATCTGCACCTCGATCAACCATGTGGTCTGCCATGGCATCCCCAACGAGAAGCCGCTGAAGGAAGGCGACATCCTCAACGTCGACATCACCGTCATCAAGGACGGCTACCACGGCGACACCAGCAAGATGTTCCTGGTCGGCAAGACCCCGGAATGGGCCGACCGCCTCTGCCAGATCACCCAGGAATGCATGTACAAGGGCATTTCCGTGGTGCGTCCGGGCGCGCACCTGGGCGATATCGGCGAAATCATCCAGAAGCACGCGGAAAAGAACGGCTTCTCGGTGGTCCGCGAATACTGCGGCCATGGCATCGGCAAGGTGTTCCACGAGGAGCCGCAGGTCCTCCACTACGGTCGTGCGGGTACCGGCATCGAGCTGAAGGAAGGCATGATCTTCACCATCGAGCCGATGATCAACCAGGGCCGCCCGGAGACCCGCCTGCTCGGCGACGGCTGGACCGCGATCACCAAGGACCGCAAGCTGTCCGCGCAATGGGAGCACACCGTGCTGGTCACCGCCGATGGCTACGAGATCCTCACCCTGCGCAACGACGAAACCTTCCCGCGCACCTCGGCCGCCTGATCCGGCCCGGCTTTTGCTGCCAGCCGTGCGCCTCGACGCCCCGCCCCATTCGGGCGGGGCCGACGCCCCGATTCGGCGCAGCGCGCGCACCAATACAGCGCAAAAACGCACCAAGACGGGGCACTCGCGTATCGAACCCAACCGCTAGCAGATAAAGGAAGGCCGCATGCCGCAGGTGGATCCCGAATTGTTCGATCGCGGGCAGTTCCAGGCGGAACTGGCCTTGAAGTCCAGCCCGATCGCCGCCTTCAAGAAGGCCATCCGGCAATTCCGCGAAGTGCTCGACAACCGTTTCAACAGCGGCCGCGACATCCGCCGCCTGATCGAAGATCGCGCCTGGTGCGTCGACCAGATCCTGCAACAGGCCTGGCAGCGCTTCGACTGGGGAGACGACGCCGACATCGCCCTGGTCGCCGTGGGCGGCTACGGCCGCGGCGAACTCCACCCCTACTCCGACGTCGACCTGCTGATCCTCCTCGACAGCGAGGACCAGGAGAGCTTCCGCGAACCGATCGAAGGCTTCCTCACCCTGCTCTGGGACATCGGCCTGGAAGTCGGCCAGAGCGTGCGCTCGGTGCAGCAGTGCGCGGAGGAAGCACGCGCCGACCTGACGGTGATCACCACCCTCATGGAGTGCCGCACCATCTGCGGCCCTGACAGCCTGCGCCAGCGCATGCTGCAGGTTACCGGCAGCGCGCACATGTGGCCGAGCAAGGAGTTCTTCCTGGCCAAACGCCACGAACAGCAGCGCCGCCACGCCAAGTACAACGACACCGAGTACAACCTCGAGCCCAACGTCAAGGGCTCCCCCGGCGGCCTGCGCGACATCCAGACCATCCTCTGGATGGCCCGCCGCCAGTTCGGCAGCCTCAACCTGCACGCCCTGGTGCGCGAAGGCTTCCTGGTGGAAAGCGAGTGCAGCATGCTGGCTTCCAGCCAGGAGTTCCTCTGGCGGGTCCGCTATGCCCTGCACATGCTCGCCGGGCGCGCCGAGGATCGCCTGCTGTTCGATCACCAGCGCAGCATCGCCCGTCTGTTCGGCTACGAAGACAACGACGTCAAGCTGGCGGTCGAACGCTTCATGCAGAAGTACTACCGGGTGGTGATGGCGATCTCCGAGCTGAACGACCTGATCATCCAGCACTTCGAGGAAGTCATCCTGCCCTGCGAGCAGCCGGTGCAGATCCAACCGCTGAACAGTCGCTTCCAGTTGCGCGACGGCTACATCGAGGTGACGCACCCGAACGTCTTCAAGCGCACCCCGTTCGCCCTCCTGGAAATCTTCGTGCTGATGGCACAGCACCCGGAAATCAAGGGCGTGCGCGCCGACACCATTCGCCTGCTGCGCGACAGCCGACACCTGATCGACGACGAGTTCCGCCACGACATCCGCAACACCAGCCTGTTCATCGAGCTGTTCAAGAGCAGCCAGGGTATCCACCGCAACCTGCGGCGGATGAACCGCTACGGCATCCTCGGCCGCTACCTGCCGGAGTTCGGCCATATCATCGGGCAGATGCAGCACGACCTGTTCCATATCTATACGGTGGACGCCCACACCCTCAACCTGATCAAGCACCTGCGCAAGCTGAATCGGCCGGAGATGGCCGAGAAATATCCGCTGGCGAGCAAGATCATCGATCGTCTGCCCAAGCCGGAACTGATCTACATCGCCGGTCTCTACCATGACATCGCCAAGGGCCGTGGCGGCGACCACTCGGAACTCGGTGCGGTGGACGCCGAGGCCTTCTGCCAGAGCCACCAGTTGCCGCTCTGGGACACCCAACTGGTGTCCTGGCTGGTGCAGAACCACCTGGTGATGTCGACCACCGCGCAACGCAAGGACCTCTCCGACCCGCAGGTGATCTTCGATTTCGCCCAACTGGTCGGCGACCAGACCCACCTCGACTACCTGTACGTGCTCACCGTGGCCGACATCAACGCCACCAACCCGACGCTCTGGAACTCCTGGCGCGCCAGCCTGCTCCGGCAGCTCTACACCGAGACCAAGCGCGCCCTGCGCCGCGGCCTGGAGAACCCGGTGGACCGCGAGGAGCAGATCCGCCAGACGCAGACCGCGGCCCTCGACCAACTGGTACGCAACGGCATCGACCAGGACGATGCCGAGCAGTTATGGAGCCAGCTCGGCGACGACTACTTCCTGCGCCACACCGCCGGCGACGTGGCCTGGCACACCGAGGCGATCCTCCAGCACCCGGACGACGGCACGCCGCTGGTGCTGATAAAGGAAACCACCCAGCGCGAGTTCGAGAGCGGTTCGCAGATCTTCATCTACGCCGCCGACCAGCACGATTTCTTCGCGGTCACCGTGGCCGCCATGGACCAACTCAACCTGAGCATCCAGGACGCGCGGATCATCACCTCCACCAGCCAGTTCACCCTCGATACCTATATCGTGCTCGACGCCGACGGCGACTCCATCGGCAACAACCCGGAGCGCATCGCCGAGATCCGCGAGGGGCTTATCGACGCGCTGAAGAACCCCGACGACTACCCGACCATCATCCAGCGCCGGGTGCCGCGCCAGCTCAAGCACTTCGCCTTCGCCCCGCAGGTGACCATCTCCACCGACGCGCTGCGCCAGGTCTCGGTGCTCGAAGTCATCGCCCCCGACCGCCCCGGCCTGCTGGCGCGGATCGGCGGCATCTTCCTGGATTTCGACCTGTCGGTGCAGAACGCCAAGATCGCCACCCTCGGCGAGCGCGTGGAGGACGTCTTCTACATCACCGATGCGCGCAACCAGCCGCTCGCCGACCCCGACCTGTGCAAACGCCTGCAGGCCGCCCTGGTCGAGCAGCTGTCACAAGACAACGGACGGGACACCCTGCCTACCCGGATAAACTTCTGAGAAGCCTTGCCAACGCCATGAATACCGCACTCGACAACCTCCAGCCCTACCCCTTCGAGAAGCTCCGCGCCCTGCTCGGCGGCGCCCGGCCGCCCGCGACGCTGAAGCCGATCGCACTGTCCATCGGCGAGCCCAAGCACCGCTCGCCGAGCTTCGTCGCCGAAACCCTGGCGGAGAACCTGGACCAGCTCGCGGTCTACCCGACCACCCTCGGCCTGCCGGCCCTGCGCGAAGCCATCGCGCGCTGGTGCGAGCAGCGCTTCTCGGTACCGGCCGGCTGGCTGGATGCGGCGCGCCACGTACTGCCGGTGAACGGTACCCGCGAGGCGCTGTTCGCCTTCACCCAGACCGTGGTCCGCCGCAGCGAGCCCGGCGAGGCGCCCGGCCTGGTGGTCAGCCCGAACCCGTTCTACCAGATCTACGAAGGCGCGGCGCTGCTCGCCGGAGCCGTGCCGCACTACCTGCCCTGCCGCGAGGAAAACGGCTTCAACCCCGATTTCGACGCGGTCGACGAGGCGACCTGGCAGCGCTGCCAGATTCTCTTCCTCTGCTCGCCGGGCAACCCCACCGGGGCCCTGGTACCACTGGAGACCCTGAAGAAGCTGATCGCCCTGGCCGACCGCTACGACTTCATGATCGCCGCCGACGAGTGCTACAGCGAACTCTACTTCGACGAAAACGCCCCGCCGCCCGGCCTGCTCAACGCTTGCGCCGAGCTGGGCCGCACGGACTTCAGCCGCTGCGTGGTGTTCCACAGCCTGTCCAAGCGCTCCAACCTGCCCGGCCTGCGCTCGGGCTTCGTCGCCGGCGACGCGGAGATCCTGAAGAAATTCCTCCTCTACCGCACCTACCACGGCTGCGCCATGCCGGTGCAGACCCAGTTGGCGAGCATCGCCGCCTGGAACGACGAGGTCCATGTGCGCGCCAACCGCAGCCTCTACCGCGAGAAATTCGACGCCGTGCTGGCGATCCTCGATGGCGTGCTCGACGTACAGCGCCCGGACGGCAGTTTCTACCTGTGGGCACGCACCCCGGTGGACGACACCGTATTCACCCGCGAACTGTTCGAGCAGCAGCACGTGACGGTGGTGCCGGGTTCCTACCTGTCGCGCGAGGTGGACGGCGAAAACCCCGGCGCCAACCGCGTGCGCATGGCCCTGGTGGCACCGCTGGCCGAGTGCGTCGAAGCCGCCGAGCGCATCCGCGACTACCTGCGGGCGCGCTGAAGCCTGCGCGGAGAAACGAAAAGGGATCGCCGCGGCTATCCCTTTTTCGTTCACACCCAGCGGGCGAAGCGATTGGTCAGCCAGCTTTCCTGCTGGTCCAGCTCGCGCAGGATATCGCCCAGGGTCTCGTCGTCGATCTCGTTGTTACGCCGCTGCCGGTACAGTTCCAGGCGCTGCGCGCGCAACGCCTTCAGGCGCAAGGCCTTGTCGGCGATCTCCAGGGCCTGGGCCTGGTCGCGGGCCTCATCGGTGGTCGGTGCGGTATCCAGCGACTGGCGGTATTCGGCCATGATCTGCGCACGCGCCTCGGCGACCCGCGAAGTATTCGCCGCATCGTTGCCTTCCACCTGCGGCAGTTCCTCGCTCTCCAGGGCCCGGATCGCCGCCTCCGCGGTCTTGCGCCAGGCCTCGCGCCGCTCGCGCTCGTGGGCGCCATTGTTGCTCGCCGGCAGTCCGCGCAGCAGCAGCGGCAGGCCGATGGTCGCGCCGATCAGGGAAATCAGGATCACGCTGGTGGCGATGAAGATGATCAGGTCGCGCTGCGGGAAGGCGCTGCCATCCATCAGGCTCATCGGTACCGACAGCACCGCCGCCAGGGTCACCGCACCACGCACGCCGCTCAATGCACTGAGGGCGGAGAGACGGCGCAGGGAGATGCCGCTCAGCCCGGGCGGGCTCTTGCCGCGCCAGCGATCGATGCGCAGCGACAGCTTCCAGTAGCCATAGACCCAGCCGTAGCGGATCAGCATCAGCACGGCGGTGATCGCCGCCACGTAGGCCAGCAGCAGCGAGGAACGCCAGAGCAGGTCGCCGTGGTGGTTGGCCACCGACTTCATGATGTCCGGCAACTGCAGGCCGAGCAGCAGGAACACCACGCCGTTGAAGGCGAACTCCAGCATCGACCAGACGCTGCGGTTGAGCAGGCGCGTGGAAGTCTGCCGCGGCAGCAGGTCGACCCAGCTCTGCATCATGCCGGCCGCCACCGCCGAGAGAATCCCGGAGACGCCCAGGTGTTCCGCCACCATATAGGAGGCGAACGGCAGCAACAGCATCAGTACCACGTGGGTCGCCGGGTCGTCCCAGCCACGGGAGATCATCCAGGCGCGGATGCGGCCCAGCGACCAGCTGAGGAACACCCCGATGGCCAGGCCGCCGACCGCGACCAGGAGGAAGTTGAGGCTGGCGTCCACCAGCGAGAACACGCCGGTCATCGCCGCGGCGATGGCGAACTTGAATGCCACCAGGCCAGAGGCATCGTTCATCAGCGCCTCGCCCTCCAGCAGGTGCATCAGGCGCTTGGGCAGCCGCCCCTGGGTGATCGCCGAGACCGCCAGGGCGTCCGTGGGCGACAGCACGGCGGCGAGGGCGAAGGAAGCCGCCAGGGGAATTTCCGGGATCAGCAGATGGATGAAATAGCCGGCGCCGACCACGGTGAAGAACACCAGGCCGAACGCCATCATCAGGATCGGCCAGCGCATCCGCCAGACTTCCCGCTTGGGAATGCGCCAGCCATCGACGAACAGCAGCGGCGGAATGAACAGGAAGAGGAACAGCTCCGGGTCGAGGGCAATGTGCAGCCCGAGGGACGGCAAGGCCAGCAGGGCCCCGGCGGCGATCTGGATCAGCGGTAGCGGCAAGGGCAGCAACTGGGCGGCCAGGCGGGTGGCGCCGACGACCAGCAGCAGGGTCAGAACGGTGTACACGGTTTGCATGAGGGCGGGGATCTCCGGCTTCGTCCCTGGACGATGCGACTGCGCCGATTGCACCATCGCGATCGGTAGGCAGCTATCCGACATTCGCACAATCCGTACGGTCTTTCCTAGCCCCGCCGCTCTACCCCGCGCGTCCGCCCCCTCCGCGGCGACGACCGGGGCGCCCGGCCAAGGTTCCCGCACTAGTACATCCGAGCTATTTCATAGCGGTGCGAGACGCTCCTACACTCCCCTTCAGTCCAGGCCCGCCGTAGCGTCGGCCAGGACGACGCCCCGAAGGAGTACGGGGTGCAGCGCCCACTCAGACAAAGGAATGCCGCCATGACAAGCAAGGGACTTACTTCCGCACTGCTGCTCGCCTCGATGTTCGCCGCCACCTCCGGCTGCCTCCAGCAGAACGCACTGACCCAGGGCTACCGCACCACCCAGCCCGGGCAACCCGGCCAGGCCCAGGTAGCCTCCGCCAACACCCCTTGCACCCCCAGCGCCACCAATGACCTGATCGCTACCGGTCGCAGCCTGCTGGACATCACCACCAACCTGATCAAGACCCGCAACCAGATGAGCGACGGCGGCAGCATCATGCGCGACGTCGACGACGTGCAGAAGGTCGGCAAGGGCCATGCCGTGCTGGACAGCGTCGAGAGCATGACCGGCGGTCCGCAGCAGCCCTGCGGCTAAGCGCACCACGACGATTCATCCCGGACAGCGAGCCCCCGCACGCTGTTCTCCCCCTGAGCCTCGCCTACCCGGCGGGGCTTTTTTTGTCCTGCGCCAAACAGCCGCCGCCCCGCATCAAGGAACTCGCCCATCACCCGGCCATGCAGACCAGGCCGCTTCGAGTCCCGTTCGTCACCTGTGCAAGGCGTCTGGAACGCGGCTATTGTCCGACGATCGAAGTGATGGCAATGTAGAATTACACCTTTGGATGTAGTCGTTTCGGGTAGGTCGCGAGATGGAACGAGCTTTTTCCCCTACCGCGGAATCGCGGAGCAGCGGCCCATGAGGCGCGCCGAGATGCTGTTGCTGAAGAGCCTGGCGGAAACACTGATGGCCGACCGGGACAACCGCCACGACGACTTGCAGGCGACCATGCGGCTGGCGCACCTGAGTTCGCCGGAGATGATCCTGTACATGGTCAACCGGGTGCTCGAGCTCGAAGAGAGCATCGAGCGGATCGCCGCGGTTCTCCAGAAACTCTCTGCGGACGAGCCGATGCCCCTAGAGGAAACGCCGCCCGAACCAGCCTTCGAACCGGCCCTGCAGTCCCGCGCCACCGAGAGCGCGGAAACCTAGCGGCGGGCAGGCCGCTACACCAGCACCTGGCGAGTGCTGGCGATCAGCGCATGCACCTGTCGCTCCACCTGCTCCGCCACCGGCACTTCGGGCCCCTGTCCCTCCGGGCAGGGCAGGTTCGGCGTGGTGCCGAACAGCCGGCAGATCAGCGGACGTTCCTCATAGGCCTCGCAGCCGTTCGGTCCGAGATGGACGCAGTTCCACTCGGCCAGGGCGGCGTCGTGTTCGGCCTCGCTCTTCAGCGGCAGGCGGGCCATCTCTTCCGACGAGGCGGTAACCGGCCCGCAGCAATCGTGGCAGCCGGGTTTGCAGGCGAAGCCCGGTATCTGCAGGCGTAATTGGTCTATCTGGCGACCGATGCAACTCATGGGAAATCTCCTCGGCGGGGGAAGGATTGTACAGCGCGGACCGGAGCATTCCGAAAGTACCGGTAAGGATGCTCTCCAGCGAGCCGAATCGACCTGTTCAACCTGCGCTCTCTCCGTTCCCGGCCAGGGAAACAGCCCGGCTCCCTGTCCGCCCGCCCGTCCACGGCTATCTGCCGTCACGCCGCTCCCGAGCGCGGTAGCCCCGAGACCGCACAGGGGCGGAACGACGTGGCATAATCCGGCGATCACCTTTCGGCGACCTATCGGCAGGGCCCGGGAAGACCCGGGCCTCGGGAGAAGCAATGACCTACGTTCTCTACGGCATCAAAGCCTGCGACACCATGAAGAAGGCTCGGACCTGGCTCGACGAGCACAAGGTCGCCTACGACTTCCACGACTACAAGGCCGTCGGCATCGACCGCGAACACCTGCAGCGCTGGTGCGCGGAGCACGACTGGCAGACCGTCCTCAACCGCGCCGGCACTACCTTCCGCAAGCTCGACGAAGCGCAGAAGGCCGATCTCGACGAAGCCAAGGCGATCGAGCTGATGCTGGCCCAGCCGTCGATGATCAAGCGCCCGGTGCTGGAACTGGGCAGCAGGACGCTGGTCGGCTTCAAGCCCGACGCCTACGCCGCCGCGCTGGCCTGAACGGGAGGCCGCATGAGCATCGCCTGGGCCCTGTTCGTACCCGCCTGCTTCGCCCTCAACCTGGCGCCGGGGCCGAACAACCTGCTGTCGCTGAACAACGCCGCGCGGCACGGTTTCGCCACCGCCTCGCTGGCCGGCGGCGGGCGCCTGCTGGCATTCGCCGGCATGCTCGCCCTGGCCGCCTCCGGGCTGGCGCTGGTGCTGCACACCTCGGCCTGGCTGTTCCTGGCGATCAAGCTGCTCGGCGCTGCCTACCTATTGTGGCTTGCGCTGCAATTGTGGCGGGCCGATGCGCAGCCACTGGCGAACGAAGCCAGCCCGGCGCGTCCCAGCCTCTGGCGCCTGGGGCGCCAGGAGTTCCTGGTGGCGGCGGGCAACCCGAAAGCGATCCTGATCTTCACCGCCTTCCTGCCGCAGTTCGTCGATCCCGGCCAACCGCTGGGCGCCCAGTTCGCCCAGCTCGGCGCGGCATTCCTGCTGCTCGAATGGCTGGCCATCGCTCTTTATTCCTATGCCGGGCTCCACCTCGGCCGGCTGCTCGCCGGCCAGCGGGCCCGGCGTCTGTTCAACCGCGGTTGCGCCGCGCTGCTCGGCAGCGCGGGGCTGGGCCTGCTGCTCAGCCGCCGTCCGGCCTGACCGTTCCACTCCGTTTCGAGGAAACCCACATGTCGCAATCCCTGTTCAGCCTGGCCTTCGGCGTCGGCACCCAGAACCGCCAGGAAGCCTGGCTGGAAGTGTTCTACGCGCTGCCGCTGCTCAAGCCTTCGAGCGAAATCGTCGCTGCCGTCGCACCGATCCTTGGCTACGCAGCCGGCAACCAGGCGCTGACCTTCACTTCGCAGCAGGCCTACCAGCTGGCCGACGCCCTGAAGGGTATCGACGCCGCTCAGTCGGCCCTGCTCTCGCGCCTGGCGGAAAGCCAGAAGCCGCTGGTCGCCACCCTGTTGGCGGAAGACGCCGCGCCGTCCTCCACCCCGGAGGCCTACCTCAAGCTGCACCTGCTCTCCCACCGCCTGGTCAAACCGCACGCTGTGAACCTGAGCGGCATCTTCCCGCTCCTGCCGAACGTGGCCTGGACCAACATCGGCGCGGTGGACCTGGCCGAACTGGCCGAACTGCAACTGGAAGCGCGACTGAAGGGCAAGCTGCTGGAAGTCTTCTCCGTCGACAAGTTCCCAAAGATGACCGACTACGTGGTCCCGGCCGGCGTACGCATCGCCGACACCGCCCGCGTGCGCCTGGGCGCCTACATCGGTGAAGGCACCACGGTGATGCACGAAGGTTTCGTCAACTTCAACGCCGGCACCGAAGGCCCGGGCATGATCGAAGGCCGCGTATCCGCCGGCGTGTTCGTCGGCAAGGGGTCGGACCTGGGCGGCGGCTGCTCGACCATGGGCACCCTTTCCGGTGGCGGCAACATCGTCATCAGCGTCGGCGAAGGCTGCCTGATCGGCGCCAACGCCGGCATCGGAATCCCGCTGGGCGATCGCAACATCGTCGAGGCCGGCCTGTACATCACCGCCGGCACCAAGGTCGCCCTGCTCGACGAGCAGAACGCTCTGGTGAAAGTGGTCAAGGCCCGCGACCTGGCCGGTCAGCCCGACCTGCTGTTCCGCCGCAACTCGCAGAACGGTGCGGTGGAGTGCAAGACCAACAAGACCGCCATCGAGCTGAACGAAGCGCTGCACGCGCACAACTGAGCCCAGCTCGCCTCCCCGCTCGCCCGACGGCGCTCGCCAGCGCCGCCGGGTGCGCTACCCTTTCCCCTGTAACCGTCCTCGCACAGTGTCCGCCATGTCCCTGCCGTCTCCCTGGCGCGCCGACTTTCCGGCCTTTTCCGCCTTCGCCGCGGAAGGCCTGACCTACCTCGACAGCGCCGCCACCACCCAGAAGCCACAGGCCGTACTCGACGCCCTGAACGGCTACTACCTTGGCGGCGCCGCCAACGTCCACCGCGCCCAACATGTCCCCGGCGAGCGCGCCACCCGGGCCTTCGAGGCCGCGCGCAGCCGCGTCGCCCACTGGCTGCACGCCGGCAACCCGGCCGAGGTGCTGTTCACCCGCGGTACCACAGAGGCGATCAACCTGGTGGCCTATGGCCTGGAGCGGCATTTCCGGCCTGGCGACGAACTGCTGGTCAGTGCCCTGGAACACCATGCCAACCTGCTTCCCTGGCAGCAGTTGGCCCTGCGCCGCGGCCTGGTCCTGCGCGTATTGCCGCTGGACGAGCGCGGGGTGATCGACCTGGAGCAGGCTCGCCATATCATCGGCGAGCGTACCCGCCTGCTGGCGATCAGCCAGTTGTCCAACGTTCTCGGCACCTGGCAACCGGTGGTGGAGTTGATCCAGCTGGCCCGCGAGCGCGGTGCCTGGACCCTGGTCGACGGCGCCCAGGGCAGCGTCCACGGACGCCACGACCTGCCGGGCCTGGGCTGCGACTTCTACGCATTCTCCGGCCACAAGCTCTACGGCCCCGACGGCATCGGCGTGCTCTGGGGTCGCCCACAGGCCCTGGAGCAACTGGCGCACTGGCAGTTCGGCGGCGAGATGGTACGCCACACCGGCTTCCACGAAGCCAGCTTCCATGCCGCTCCGCTCGGCTTCGAGGCGGGCACCCCGGCGGTTTCCGCGGCGATCGGCCTGGGCGCGACCATCGACTGGCTGGCCACCCTGGACGAAGCCGAAGTCGCCGCCCACGAAGGCGCCCTCCACGCCCGCCTGCTCGCCGGCCTGCTGGCGCGCGACGGCGTCAGCCTGCTCGGCGAACCGCAGGCGGCGCTGGCTAGCTTCTGCGTCGACGGCGTGCACGTCGCAGATCTCGCCCACCTGCTCGGCGAACAGGGCATCGCGGTGCGCGCCGGCCACCATTGCGCGATGCCGCTGCTGCAACGCCTCGAGGTACCCGGCGCCCTGCGTGTCTCGCTGGGCTTGTACAACGATGCCGACGACCTGGAGCGCTTCTTCCTGGCCCTCGACCGCTCACTGGAGTTGCTGCGATGAACCCGGTTCTCCCCGAACAGGCCCAGGAGGCACTGGACGCCTTCGGTCACACCGCCAGTTGGGAACAGCGTGCGCGTCTGCTGCTGCAATGGGGCGAGCGCCTGGCGCCGCTCGCGGAACACGAACGCCAGGAAGAGCATCGCGTGCACGGTTGCGAAAGCCTGGTCTGGCTGCTCGGCGAGCAGCGCGACGGCCACTGGCGCTTCCGTGCCGACAGCGACGCGCGCCTGATCCGCGGCCTGCTGGCGGTGCTGCTGGCACGGGTCGACGGCATCGAGACTCGCGAACTGGCGCGCCTGGACCTCAACGACTGGTTCACCTGCCTGGGTCTTTCCCGCCAACTGTCGCCCTCGCGCAGCAACGGCCTGAACGCCGTGCTGCAACGCATGCGCGAACTGGCCGGCCAGACCGCCGGCTGAGCCCGCTCAGCGCGCCAGCAGTTCCGGCAGGTGCCGGGCCAGGGCGCGGTAGCGGTCCTCTTCGATCCGATAGGCCCAGTCAGGATGGGCGGCGACCTCGCCCTCGGCGAAGCCCTCGACGCTCTTCGGCAACAACCAGTATTGCTCGCCCTGGCGCCGAATCTCGCCATCCAGGCGCGCGCCGGAAAACGTCCGCAGGCTGAACACCAGGAGCAATGGCGCCTGTCTGAATCCCACCTGCGCCAGCGGCGCTACATCGGCGAAACGCAGGTCGGCGAACAGCGCCGCCGCGCCGTTGGCCGCTGCCTCATAGGCCAGCTTGCGCCCTGAGGGCAATTGCCGGACCTGCAGGTTCGGCTGCCCGGCGTCGTCGCGATAGAGATCCAGGCGCTCGCCCTTCGGATAGCGCAGTTGCAGTTCGCGCACCCGGGCGAAGGGCAGCGTGGCGATCCGCCGGTCGAGCCACTCCAGTTCGTTGTTCGGCAACGGCAGCCGCTTGTCGATCAGCCAGGCCTGCGGATCGCCCAGTCGTCGTACGAAGCTACCGCCATGCTGCGCATCCTTGCCTACCAGCAGCACCAGAGGCTCGCTGGACTGCCGCTGCAGGCTCAGGCGTAGCGCCTGCCCCTCGCCACGCTCCGCCAGGCCAAGCAGCGCGTGGTTCTTCGGGTTGGCGCTCTTCGCCTCGACCTTGCGCGCCTCTGCCAGTGCCTCGAGCAGCGCCGACAAGCGTAGCCGATCGGCCGGATAGTCGGCCTTGGCCGGCAGGACCCACGCGCCCGCACGCCGCTCGACCCGGATATCCGGCGAACCGTCGGCAAACTGCACGTGCAGGCCACTCAGCGTCGCGCTGTCCAGTTCCGGCAGCCAGCGCTCTGCCACCGGCAAGGCAGGTACCTCGGCTGCGCGCTCGCGCTGCAGCCAGGCGAAGGTTCCGGCCAGCGCCGCCACCAGCGCCAGCAGGACGATCAGCGTATTGCGCCGCATGCGTCAATGCCCTCCCCGGGCCATGCGCCGGCGCCGCCAGAGCCAGCCGAGCAGCACGCCGACCGTGAGCAAGGAGGGAACCAGGGCGATATTGACCAGCTTCAGGGTGCGGCCCAGTGCGTCGATATCGGCGTTCAACTGGTACTGCACCTCGCGCAGCTCCTTGCGGATGCGCAGCTTCTCCTGCATGTACTGGCGCACCGTGGCCTGCTGTTCGGGCGTCAGTTCGACGGCCTTCTCCGGGGCGGCGCCCTGCTGGAGGGCGGCGAGTTGCTGCTCGGTATCGGCGAGGCGCTGCTTGAGCTGCTCCTCCTTCTGCCGAAAGCTCGTCTCGGCCTCGCGCTGCAGGCGCTCGACCACCACGAACGGCCGGCTGAACCGGCCGCGGGAGCGCACGCTGATCAGCGCGTCGGTGCCCGACAGGTTGTCCAGCGCGTTGACCACCAGCGCGCCGTTGTCGGCCCAGGGCTGCGGCACGCGCTGGCCGAAGAAGTCCTGCACCTGGACCCACATGCGATCGCTGAGCAGGTCGGTATCGGCCACGACGATGACATTGATGTTGCGCGCCTCCTTCAGGCCTTCGCGATGCCCCTCGATGCCCTCCGCGAAGGCACTCTTCGCCGGCCCCTGGATACGGGCGGCGAGAGTATGCCGCCGGCCGCTCGGGCGCAGCTCGCGCATCAGATCGCCGGGGTCACGCAGCAGGCCGAAGCGCGAGGTATCGAACGGCATCGCCTGGGCCGAGCTTTGCAGCAAAGGCGTGAAGCTGGTGCTCGCTCCGGGGAGCCTTTCGAGGATGCCGGGCGTCGCCAGGGTCAGGCTTTCCAGGCCGGCAGTGGCGATGTCGTCCTGATCCAGCGCCTCGCGCGGCAAGCTGAGCCAGGCCGGATGCCGGGCCGGACGCTGGTCCCGGCCAAGACTGATGGACATCGCATAGGCGCCGTCGCCGAGTACCTTGCCCGGCAGCAGGCGCAGCCCCCAGGCCTCGAACAGCGGCGCGAGGTCGGACGACTTGTCGCCATCCAGCGTAGCGGCGAAATCACTGCCGCTGTCGGCCTCGCTGAAGGGGTCGACGAACGCCAGCAGCTTGCCCCCGCGCAGGACGAACTGGTCGATGGCGTATAGCGTCTGCTCGGGTAACTGCTTGGGATGCACCAGCAGCAGCACCGAGACCTCCGGCGGGATTTCCGTGGCATCGCTCTTGAGGCTGCGCAGGTCGAATTGCTGGCGGATTTCCTCCATGACCATCCACGGCGAGGTCGGCTGCCGGCTGGCCATGTCGAAGCCGCCATTGAGCGGCAGCGACGACATCAGGCCGACCACCGGCCGCTGCGGCTGGGCCAGGGTCTGCACCAGGCGGCTGATGTCGTATTCGAGGAACTCCTCCTGATCGAGCGGGAAGAAGGGTATGACCTGGACTCCGTCCAGGGCGTTGCTGCCGGCCAGACCGAAGTACAGGTTGTCGCCGCCCTGCTGCAGGGGAATTCCTTGCAGGCCGAACTCGGTGGCCTTGTCCTCGTTCTCGGAGAACGGCTCGGGATCGATCACCTGCAGGCGAATCCTGCCGTTCGCCTCGCGCTCGTAGGCGCGCAGCAGTTCCTCGACGCGCCTGGCGTAGTTGCGCAGCGGCACCAGTTCCCGGGCACCGCTATCCGAATAGAAGAAGTACAGGTTGATCGGCTCGTCGAGGCCGGCCAGGATCCGCTTGGTGCCGGGGCTGATGGTGTAGAGCTTCTGCTCGGTCAGGTCGAGCCGCGCGCCGCTGAACAGCAGGCCGGAGACCATGTTGAAGGCCAGGAACGCCAGCGCGATCAGCAACAGCCCGGCGCCAGAGGACAACACGCGTTTCATCGACTCCCCCTCATTCGGCTTTCTTCAGCTCGACCGCCACCGCCGTGGCGGCCAGCCAGGCGACGATCAGGCTGACGAAATACAGCAGGTCGCGCAGGTCGATGACGCCCTTGCTGACGGCATCGAAGCGGGTCAGCAGGCTCAGCGAGGCCACCGCATCGAGCAACCACTGCGGCGCCCACTGGCTGAACGCATCGAGCACCAGCGGAAAGCCGCTGAGCATGAACAGGAAGCAGGCGGCCACGGCGAGGATGAAAGCGATCACCTGGTTCTTCGCCAGGGCCGACATGCACGAACCGATGGCCAGGTAGCCGCCGGCCAGCAGCCAACTGCCCAGGTAGCCGGCGAGAATCGCACCGTTGTCCGGCTCGCCCAGGTAGTTCACCGTGAGCACCATGGGGAAGGTCAGCAGCAGCGCGATTCCGGCGAACGCCCAGGCGGCCAGGAACTTGCCGGCCACGGCTTCGAAGCGGGTCAGCGGCAGGGTCATCAGCAGCTCGATCGAGCCGGACTTGCGCTCCTCCGCCCACAGGCGCATGGCCAGCGCGGGAACCAGGAACAGGTAGAGCCAGGGATGGAAGGCGAAGAAGGAGGCCAGGTCGGCCTGGTTGCGTTCGTAGAAGTTGCCCAGGTAGAAGGTGAACACGCCCGCCAGGACCAGGAAGATCACGATGAACACATAGGCCAGCGGCGTGGCGAAATAACTCGCCAGCTCGCGCTTGAAGATCACCGGCAGTTGCTTCATGCCTCCGTCCCCCGGGTCAGGTTGCGGAATACCTCGTCGAGCCGGCCGCGCTCCACGTCCAGTTCGCGGATCCGCCAGCCGCGCTCGGCGACCAGCCCGCTGACCTGGGGAAAGATCACCGCGCCCGGCTGCGCCAGGACGGTCAGGCTGCCTTCGGCGGGGTTCTCCTCGATGCCCGCCACGCCCGGCAGCACCGCCAGCGCCACGGTATCCAGGGGGTCGTCGCTGTAGAGCGTCACCGCCTGGTGGTAGCGCGAGCGGCTGGCCAGCTCCAGCGGCGTGCTGTCCGCCAGCAGCCGCCCGCCGCCGATCACCAGGGCGCGGCTGCACAGCGCCGAGACTTCCTCGAGGATATGGGTGGAGATGATCACGATGCGCTCCTGCGCGAGGCCGCGGATCAGTTCGCGGACCTGGTGCTTCTGGTTCGGATCGAGCCCGTCGGTGGGCTCGTCGAGCACCAGCGCCCGCGGTTCGTGGAGGATCGCCTGGGCCAGGCCGACACGCCGGCGGAAGCCCTTGGAGAGGGTTTCGATGGTCTGCCGGCGCACCTCATCCAGTTCCAGCAGCCCCAGTGCCCGGGCGACCCGCTCGCGCTTGTCGGCACCACGGTAGCCACGGATCTCGGCGATGAAATCGAGGAAGCCCTGCACGGTCATTTCCACGTAGCAGGGCGAACCTTCCGGGAGGTAGCCGATCAGCCGCTGCGCCTGCAGCGTGCGGCTGCGGATGTCGAAGCCGAAGATGCTCGCGGTGCCGGCGCTGGGCGCCAGGAAGCCGGTGAGCATCTTCATCGTGGTGGACTTGCCGGCGCCGTTCGGACCGAGGAAGCCCAGTACCTCCCCCGTCGCCACCTGGAAGGACAGGTCGTCCACCGCCACCCGCGAGCCGAAGCGTTTGCCGAGGTTTCTTGTTTCGATCATGGTCCCCTACCTGTTCCGGCGGCCGCCGCCATGTCCGGCCAGGGCCGCGAAAAACGCGCAGGGACTATAGCCGAAGCGCCCCGCCGCCTGGCAATACGGGGCATCGGGAGAACCTTGGCAAAACGTGACAGAACCCGAACGCCTGCCGAAGGTTCTACATTCGCAACCTGTTCGCCGCCGTTCGCCGTAGGACGCGTTGCGTTCTTTTGCGGCCCTCCGGGGATTGCGGCAAACTAGCCGCGCCCGTCACGCCGGGTCCCGATCAACTGCCAGTAGACACCGTATGCCCCGCTACCCTTTCCGCCGCTTTGGTTTTGGCGCCCTGCGCCGCCTGCTGTACCTCTGGGTACGCTCGGAAACCATCAACCAATCGGCCTTCACCCTGAAGATCGACCGCAGCAAGCCGGTGCTCTACGTGCTGCAACAGCCTTCGGTCAGCGATCTCGCGGTAGTGGATACCGAATGCCGCAAGGCCGGGCTGCCGCGTCCGGTGATGCCGGTAGCGGTAGGCGACGCCATCGAGCCGGCGGCGTTCTTCTACCTGACGCCCGAACCCGACTGGCTCGGCCGCCAGGACAAGCGCGGCGCCTCGCCGACCCTGGTGCGCATGCTCGCCGCGGTCGGCCAGAACGGTCTCGACGACGCGCAGATCATTCCGGTCAGCGTGTTCTGGGGACAATCGCCGGACAGCGAATCGAGCCCCTGGAAGCTGCTGTTCGCCGACAACTGGGCGGTCACCGGGCGCCTGCGCAAGCTGGCGCGCATCCTGATTCTCGGACGCAAGACCCGCGTGCAGTTCTCCGCGCCGATCCACCTGCGCGAGCTGGTGGAACAGGGCAAGGGCCACGAACGCACGCTGCGCATGGTCAACCGTATCCTCCGGGTGCACTTCCGCAATCTGAAGACCGCGGTAATCGGTCCCGACCTGTCGCACCGCCGCAACCTGGTCAAGGGCCTGCTGCGCGCGCCGCTGGTACGCCAGGCGATCAACGAGGAATGCGAGAGCGAACGGATATCCCAGGAGAAGGCCGAAGGCATCGCGCTGCGCTACGCCAATGAAATCGCCTCGGACTTCTCCTATCCGGTGATCCGCTTCCTCGAAGTCATTCTCAGCTGGTTCTGGAACAAGCTGTACGAAGGGGTCAAGGTCAACCACATCGAGCGGGTGCAGGACGTGGCCCAGGGCAACGAGATCGTCTACGTGCCCTGCCACCGCAGCCACATCGACTACCTGCTGCTCTCCTACCTGCTGTTCCGCAACGGCCTGACCCCGCCGCACATCGCCGCCGGGATCAACCTGAACATGCCGGTGATCGGCTCGATCCTGCGCCGCGGCGGGGCCTTCTTCATGCGCCGCAGCTTCAAGGGCAACCAGCTCTACACCGCGGTGTTCAACGAGTACCTGCACACCCTGTTCTCCCGCGGCTTCTCTACCGAGTACTTCGTCGAGGGTGGCCGTTCGCGCACCGGGCGCATGCTCCACCCACGCACCGGCATGCTCGCCATCACCCTGCGCAGCTTCCTCCGAGACTCGCGCCGGCCGATCGTCTTCGTACCGGTCTACATCGGCTACGAACGCGTGCTGGAAGGCCGCACCTACCTCGGCGAACTGCGCGGCGCGACCAAGAAGAAGGAGTCGATCTTCGACCTGTTCAAGGTGGTCGGCGCCCTGAAACAGCGTTTCGGCCAGGTCTGGGTGAACTTCGGCGAGCCGATCCATCTCGACCAGTTCCTCGACCGCCACCAGCCCGACTGGCAGGACCAGGACCTCGGCCCGGAATACCGCCCCAACTGGCTGCCGCAGACCACCAACCTGCTGGCCAAGGACGTCGCTCGCCACCTCAACGACGCGGCGGCGATCAACCCGGTCAACCTGGTCGCCCTGGCGCTGCTCTCCACCAGCCGCCAGGCCCTCGACGAAAGCGCCCTGGCGCGAATCCTCGACCTCTACCTGGCGCTGCTGCGCAAGGTGCCCTACTCGCCCAGCGCGACCCTGCCGGACGGCGACGGCCAGGCCCTGATCGAGTACGTGAAGAGCATGAACCTGCTGGCCGAGCAGAAGGACGCGCTGGGCCGCATCCTCTATCTCGACGAACAGAACGCGGTGCTGGCGACCTACTACCGCAACAACGTCCTCCACGTCTTCGCCCTGCCGGCGCTGATCGCCAGCTTCTTCCAGAGCAACTCGCGGATCAGCCGCGAACAGTTGCTGCGCTTCGCCCGCGCGCTCTATCCCTACCTGCAGGCGGAACTGTTCATCCGCTGGAGCCTGGACGAACTCGACGCGGTGATCGACCAGTGGCTGGCGGCCCTGGTGGAGCAGGGCCTGCTGCGCCAGGAGAACGACACCTTCATCCGCCCGGCGCCAAGCTCGCGGCAATACGTGCTGCTGATCCTCCTCGCTCGTTCGGTGACCCAGACCCTGCAGCGCTTCTACATGGCCATCGCCCTGCTGCTCAACGCCGGGCAGAACGCCCTGACCGCCGAGGAACTGGAGAACCTCTGCACCGTGATGGCCCAGCGCCTGTCGATCCTGCATGGCCTGAACGCCCCGGAGTTCTTCGACAAGAGCCTGTTCCGCCACTTCATCCAGACCCTTCTCGACCTGCGTGTGCTGCGCAAGGACGAGGCCGGCAAACTGAGCTACCACGAACTGCTCGGCGAACTGGCCGAAGGCGCCGCCAAGCGCGTGCTGCCGGCGGAGATCCGCCTGTCGATCCGCCAGGTGGCGCTGGAGCGTCCCGCCGAGGAAGCCGCCGCCGAAAGCAACGACGCAGCCGCCAACTGAGACCCGGCGCCCGCCCTGCGAGGGACGGGCGCCGCTCCGCTGAAATATCCTGCGACCTTTCCCTGTTCCGGCCCGGCAACCTATGCTGGTTTCCCGGGTCAGAGGCCCGCTCGTTTTTTGTTCCGTCTGAAAGGAGGCTCCCATGAAAAAACTGCCATTGCTGCTCGCCGCCAGCATCCTCGCCGGCTGCGGTACCCAGCAATCGACTTCGAACGCCAGCTTCGATGGTGAGGTCTTCTACCGCGAGCGTATCGCCCTGCCGCCCTCGGCGCGCCTGAGCGTGAGCCTGGAAGACGTGTCCCTGGCCGACGCCCCTTCGGTGCAGTTGGCCAGCCAGACCCGCGAGATCACCAGCCAGGTGCCGCTGGCGTTCCACCTGGAGTACGACCCGAAGCAGGTCAAGCCGGGCCACAGCTACGCGGTGAGCGCGCGCATCGAGCTGAACGGCCGCTTGCTGTTCATCAACACCACCCGCCACTCGGTGAAACTCGACGGCAGCGACCCGCAGCCCTATCGCGTGCAGGTCGAATCGGCGCGCTGAAGCACACCGCGGCAAGCCGCCGGTGCGAATCGGCGGTTCCCTCCAGTACACTCCACCTCCTATTCGCTACCGGTTGCCGATCCACCTCACGACGAGCGGCCGGATACCCCGTACGTTCCACATCAAGGACGCTGTCATGTTCCGACTCACTGCCCTCTGCGCCGGCCTGCTGCTCTCGGCCAACGCCCTCGCCCTGTCCCTCGCCGACCTGTCGCAGAACGACGCCTCCAGCGGCATGAAGGACGCCCTGACCCAGGGCGCGCAGATCGCCGTCCGCCAGCTTGGCCAGCCGGGCGGCTTCAACAACAACCCGGACGTGCGCATCGAACTGCCCGGCAAGCTGGGCAAGGCGGCGAAGCTGATGAAGCAGTTCGGCATGGGCGCCCAGGTCGACCAGCTCGAGGCGAGCATGAACCGCGCCGCCGAGGCTGCCGTGCCGCAGGCCCAGGGCCTGCTGGTGGAGGCGGTGAAGAAGATGACCGTGGCCGACGCCAAGGGCATCCTCAAGGGCGGTGACGACGCCGCCACCGAATACCTGGACAAGTCCAGCCGCGAACAGCTGCGCGCGAAGTTCCTGCCGATCGTCAAGCAGGCCACCGACGAGGTCGGCCTGGTCAAGCAGTACAACGCCTTCGCCAGCCAGGCGGCGACCCTTGGGGTGGTCGATGCGAAGAGCGCCAACGTCGAGGGCTATGTCACCGAACAGGCCCTCGACGGGCTCTTCGAGATGATCGCCAAGCAGGAGAAGAGCATCCGCCAGAACCCGGCGGCGGCCGCCACCAGCCTGGCCAAGAAGGTCTTCGGCGCGGCCAGGTGAGTCGACGGACGGGGCGCGATCGCCCCGTCCCCTTCTCCCGTCAGGCCCGCGCCTCGTCCTTCTTCACGCGGAACCAGGCGGCATAGAGCGCCGGCAGGAACAGCAGGGTGAGCACGGTGGCGACGATCAGCCCGCCCATGATCGCCACCGCCATCGGCCCGAAGAACACGCTGCGCGACAGCGGGATCATCGCCAGCACCGCCGCCAGCGCGGTCAGCACGATGGGCCGGAAACGCCGCACGGTAGCCTCGATGATGGCGTGCCAGCGATCCAGTCCATGGCTGATGTCCTGTTCGATCTGGTCCACCAGGATCACCGAGTTGCGCATGATCATGCCGGCCAGGGCGATGGTCCCGAGCATCGCCACGAAGCCGAACGGCTGGCGGAACAGCAGCAGGAAAAGGGTCACGCCGATCAGGCCCAGCGGTGCGGTGAGGAATACCATCGCCATCCGCGAGAAGCTGCGCAACTGCACCATCAGCAGGCTCAACACCACCACGATGAACAGCGGCACGCCGGCGTTCACCGAACTCTGGCCCTTCGCCGCGTCCTCCACCGTTCCGCCCACCTCCAGCAGGTAGCCGTCCGGCAGCTCGGCGCGGATCGGTTCCAGGGTCGGGGCGATCTGCGCGACCAGGGTCGCCGGCAGCGAATCGTCGTAGATATCGGCGCGCACGGTGACCGTCGGCAGGCGGTTGCGGTGCCAGATGATGCCCTCTTCGAAACCGTATTCGAGCGTGGCGATCTGCGACAGCGCCACGCTCCGGCCATTCTCGGTCGGCACCGCCAGGCTCGGCAGCAACGACAGGTCGCGACGCTCCTGCTCGGTGCCGCGCAGGAGGATCTCGATCAGCTCGTTGTCTTCGCGGAAGAAGCTCACATGCGAACCGGTCAGCGCGCTCTGCAGGAACTGAGACAGGCTGGCGGTGCTCACCCCCAGGGCACGGGCGCGCTCCTGGTCGATGCTCAGGTACACCACCTTGCTCGGCTCTTCCCAATCCAGGTGCACATTCACCACGTGCGGGTTCTCGCGCATCCTGTCGGCGACCTTGCGCGCCAGTTCGCGAACCTGCGGGATGTCCTCGCCGGAAACCCGGAACTGCACCGGATAGCCCACCGGCGGCCCGTTCTCCAGGCGACTGATGCGGCTGCGCAGGTGCGGGAAGTCCTCGTTCATCCGCTCGATCAGCCACTTGCGCAGCGCCTCGCGGCTCTCCAGGTCCTTGGCCAGCACCACCACCTGGGCGAAGCTGGCCGCCGGCAACTGCTGGTCCAGCGGCAGGTAGAAGCGGGGCGAGCCGGTGCCGACGTAGGCCACGTAGTTGTCGATGCCGTCATGGCCCTGCAGCATTTTTTCCAGGCGCTGGACTTCCTCGCCGGTCGAGCGCAGCGAGGCGCCCTCGGCCAGCTTGATGTCCAGCAGCAGCTCCAGGCGCGCCGAGGGCGGGAAGAACTGCTGCGGCACCAGGCGGAACAGCAGCAGCGCGCCGACGAAGGCGGCGAGGGTCAGGACGATCACCGTCTTGCGGTAGCGCACGCACCACTCCACCAGACGCCGGAAGCGCTGGTAGAAGGCCGTTGCATAGGGATCGTAGCCGTCGGCGCTGCCGCCGTGCTTCTGCGCGTGCAGCCTGGCCAGGTCCGGCAGCAGCTTGGCCCCCAGGTAGGGAACGAAGACCACCGCGGCGAACCAGGAGACCACCAGGGCGATGGTCACCACCTGGAACAGCGAGCGGGTGTATTCGCCGGTGCCGGACTGCGCGGTGGCGATCGGCAGGAAGCCGGCGGCGGTGATCAGGGTGCCGGTGAGCATCGGGAAGGCGGTGCTGGTCCAGGCGAAGCTGGCCGCCTTGAGGCGGTCGTAGCCCTGCTCCATCTTCACCGCCATCATCTCCACCGCGATGATCGCGTCGTCCACCAGCAATCCCAGCGCCAGCACCAGGGCACCGAGGGAAATCTTGTGCAGGCCGATGCCGAAGTAATGCATGGCGGCGAAGGTCATCGCCAGCACCAGCGGGATCGACAGCGCCACCACCAGGCCGGTGCGCAGGCCGAGGGAGAAGAAGCTCACCAGCAGGACGATCACCAGCGCCTCGGCCAGCACCCGGATGAACTCGCCGACCCCAGTACGTACCGCCGCCGGCTGGTCGGACACCTTGCGCAGTTCCAGTCCGGCCGGCAGCGACTGCTGCAGGCGGGCGAACTCGGTTTCCAGGGCCTTGCCCAGCACCAGGATGTCGCCGCCCGGCTTCATCGCTACCGCCAGGCCGATGGCGTCCTCGCCCATGAAGCGCATGCGCGGCGCCGGCGGATCGTTGAAGCCGCGGCGAACCTCGGCCACGTCGCCGATGCGGAAGGTGCGGTCGCCGACGCGGATGGGGAAGTCGCGGATCTCCTCCACCGAATCGAAACGCCCGGAAACGCGCAATTGCACGCGGTCGCTGGCGGTCTCGAAGAACCCGGAGGAGGCCACCGCGTTCTGTTCCTCCAGCGCCTTCTGCACCGCCGCCAGGGGCAGGCCGAGGGTGGCCAGCTTGGTGTTGGACAGGTCGATCCAGATCTTCTCGTCCTGCAGGCCGATCAGTTCGACCTTGCCGACGTTCCTGATCCGCTGCAATTGCAGTTGCAGGCGGTCGGCATAGTCCTTCATCACCGCATAGTCGAAGCCCTTGCCGGTGAGCGCATAGATGTTGCCGTAGGTGGTGCCGAACTCGTCGTTGAAGAACGGGCCCTGGATGCTTTGCGGCAAGGTGGCGCGAATGTCGCTGATCTTCTTGCGGATCTGGTACCAGAGTTCGGGGATCTCGCTGGAATGGATGTCCTCGCGGGCCATGAAGGTCACCTGCGAGACGCCGGGGCGGGAGAAGGACACGATGCGATCGTAGTCGCCGGTTTCCATCAGCTTCTTCTCGATACGCTCGGTGACCTGCCGGGCCACCTCTTCGGCGCTGGCACCCGGCCAGTTGGTCTGCACCACCATGGCCTTGAAGGTGAACGGCGGGTCTTCGCTCTGCCCCAGCTTGCTGTAGGACAGCGCGCCAACCGCGCCAAGCAGGATCATCAGGTACAGGACGATCTGGCGATTCTGCAACGCCCAGGCGGAAAGGTTGAAGGACATGCGACTACTCCTTGGCCGCCAGTTTCACCGTGCGGTTGGCCCGGTCGATCGGACGCACCTGCTGCCCTTCGCGAAGCACCTGGACCCCGGTGGCCACTACCCAGTCGCCAGCCTTCAGGCCTTCGAGCACCGGCACCCGGTCCTCGGCATAGGGACCGGTGCGCACCGGCTGCCGGCGCAGGGTCGAGCTGCCCGGTTCGACCACCCAGACGAACGCCTGGCCGGCCTCTGCGGTCAGCGCCGACAAGGGAACCGATAACGGCACCGCCTCGGCGGCGGCGACGTAGACCCGGGCGCTCTGGCCCAGTTCGGCCGGAGTCGCGCGGTCGTCGAAGGCCACCCGGGCGGCGAAGGTACGCGATTGCGGATCGGCCGCGGGCGAGAGCTCGCGGATATGCCCGGCGAAGCGTCTGTCGCGTTGCGACCAGAGTTCGACCGACACCGGCTGGCCGATGCGGAAACGTTCGAAGCTGTGTTCCGGCAGGCCGATCAGCACCTCGCGCTCGCCGTCGGCGGCCAGGCTGAAGACCGTCTGCCCGGCCGCCACCACCTGGCCCACCTCGACGCGCCGGCTGGCGATCACGCCATCCTGGGGCGAGCGCAGCACGGCGTAGCCGGCCTGGTTGTCGGCGACGTTGAATTCGGCGCGGATCTGCTTCAACCGCGCCTCGCCGGCGCGGTAGCTGTTCTGGATGTTCTCGAACTGGGAATGGCTGACCAGGTTGCGGTCGAGCAAGGTGCGGTAGCGCCGGTACTCGGCGCGCACGGTCTGCAGGTTGGCCTCGGCGGCACTGACCTGGGCCCGCGCCGCCTCCAGTTGCAGGCGCACGTCCTGGGGATCGAGTTCGGCCAGGGGCTGGTCCTTCTTCACCCGCTCGCCGACTTCCACCAGCCGGCGGATGACCTTGCCGCCGATGCGGAAGGCCAGCTCAGGCTCGTGGCGGGCGCGGATCTCGCCGGGAAAGGCCTGGCTCACCTCCCCCGCCGGCTGGGGCTGGACGACGATCGCCGGACGCGCCGCGGCTGGCGGCGGCGTGCCGTTGCCGCAGGCGGCGAGGAACAGGGAGGAAAGCAGGGACAGGGCGACGAGCGGGATATGGCGGTACATGTGACACCTTCCGCAAACTGCGTTCGAGTTCTTATACTGGGCGGTATAGTAAAAATACAGAACCCATCAGTCCAGTATTTCAATTGTATAAGCGCATGTCAGAACCCACCTCCTCCGTCGGTCCCGGCCGGCCCAAGGACCCGGCCAAACGGGAAGCCATTCTCGAGGCGGCCAAGCGCCTGTTCCTCTGCAACGGCTACGACGGCAGCAGCATGGAAGCCATCGCCTCGGAAGCCGGCGTTTCCAAGCTCACCGTCTACAGCCACTTCACCGACAAGGAAACCCTGTTCAGCGAAGCGGTGAAGGCCAAGTGCGCCGAGCAGCTTCCCGCCCTGTACTTCCAGCTGGCCGAAGGCGCGCCGCTGGAAAAGGTCCTGCTGAATATCGCCCGCGGCTTCCACCGGCTGATCAACAGCCACGAGGCGATCGCCCTGACCCGCCTGATGGCCGCGCAGGCCGGGCAGAACCCCAAGCTTTCCGAGCTGTTCTTCGAGGCCGGGCCGAAGCAGGTGATCGACGAAATGGAACGCCTCCTCGAGCAGGCCCGCCGCAGCGGCAAGCTGGCGTTCCCGGACGCGCGCCACGCCGCCGAACACTTCTTCATGCTGGTCAAGGGCTGCGCCAATTACCGCCTGTTGATCGGCTGCGCCGAACCGCTGGACGAGGCCGAAGGCGAGCGGCACGTGGAAGAAGTGGTGGCGCTGTTCCTGCGCGCCTTCGCCGCGGGCGGCTGACGCGGCTCAGGCGCGACGGCGGAAACGCACCCGCGCTCGCTGCGGACGCAGGGAAAACCAGCCGCGCGGCGCCAGGTCGCCGTCGTGCATGATCTCCCAGTGCTCGACCCAGTAGGCCAGCGCCGCCGCCAGATCGATCATCGCCATCGCGGTGCCGGGGCAGGCGCGGTCACCGAGGCCGAAGGGGAAGTAGGCGCCACGCGGCCAGCGCGCCGGTTCGAGGAAGCGCTCGGGACGGAACTCCAGCGGCGCCTCGAACCAACGGGGATCGCGCTGGGTGATCCAGCTCGAGACCATGGTCACGTCGCCGCGCTTCAGCCGCTGGCCGAACACCTCGATGTCCGCCGTCACCTGCCGCGGCGCCAGGCCGTAGGCCGGCGGGTACAGGCGCAGGCACTCCTGCAGGACCGCCCTGAGCAGCGCGCAATCGCGCAGGTCGGCGACCGAGCGGATCGCCGTCCAATTCACTCCCGCCAGCTCGGCGCGTAGCCGCGCGAGCAACTCGGGACGCTGGGCCAGCAGCAACAGGCTCCAGGTCAGGGTCACGCCGGTGGACTGGTGGGACGCCATGAGCAGGGTGCAGAGTTCATCGCGCAGGTCCGCCAGCGGCCGCGGCGAGCGCTCCGCCACCTCACCCACCGCCTCGCGCAACTGGCCCAGCGCCCAGCGCTTGCGCGGACACAGTTTGCTCGGAAACCAGTGGCCCAGCGGCAGGCCGGTGCTCATTTCCAGCAATGCCACCCGCGACAGCAGGCGCACCGCCTTGGCGATCCGATAGGCCGACGGTTGCAGGTCGACGTCGAACAGCGCGTGACCGCTGAGGGTGACGCTGAACGCAGCCATTTCCAGGTCGAGGTCGTATTCGCGCCCCTCCTCCACCCGCTCGCCCCACTCCGCGGCCAGGCGGCGAACCTCGCTGGCCGGCGGCGGCGCCAGGTGCGGCCGTACCTCCTTGCGCCGGGCCTGGGCGGGGGCGCCCTCGCGCATCATGAAGCTGCGCCCGTTCCACTGTTTCAGCATGCACAGCGCCGGCTGCCAGCGTTGCAGGTCATCGCGGCGATCGACCATCAATTCCTGCACCGCCTGCGGATGGAACAGGCACCAGAGGCGCTGCGGGCCCATGCGGGCGACCGCGAGGTCCGGCTGCGCGACGTGCATCTTCTGCAACCAGGCCAGCGGATCGCGCTGCATCTCCAGCCAGTGGCGGGCGCCGGCACGCCCGTCGTTGGCCCAGGGCAGGTGCGCCAGGCGCCGGCGAATCGGACAATCGATGGTCTGCTGCATGCTCGCCGCCTCCCTGCGGTGTCGACACTCAGCCCTTGCCCAGGGCCTTCTTCGGGTAGATGTCGTAGCGGCTGGACTTGCCTTCCAGGCTATAGCCGGGCTTGGGCCCTTCGATGATCGGCGCCTTGCGCGGGCGCTTCACCACCACCCGGTGGCTGGCCAGGGCCAGGGCCGCCTGCAACAGCGCCGGAGCGTCGAGATCGTCGCCCACCAGCGGCCGGAACAGACGCATTTCCTTCTTCACCAATGCGCTCTTGTCGCGATGGGGAAACATCGGGTCGAGGTAGACCACCTGCGGCGCCTCGCCGTCCCAGGCGCGCATCAGGTCCGCCGAGTTGCCGCCGAGCAGACGCATCCGCGCGGCGATCGGCGCCACGTCGGGATCGCGCCCGGCGCGCTCCAGGCCATCCTCGAGCAGGGCGGCGATCAGCGGCTGGCGCTCGACCAGGGTTACCTCGCAACCCAGGCTGGCGAGGACGAACCCATCCCGGCCCAGGCCGGCCGTGGCATCCAGGACGCGCGGGCGGATGCCTGGCTGGACGCCGACTGCCTTGGCGATCATCTGCCCGCTGCCGCCGCCGAACTTGCGCCGGTGGGCGCTGGCGCCTTCGACGAAATCGACCCGCACCGGACCGGGGGAGTCCGCCCCCAGTTGCAAGACCTGCAAGCCCTGCTCGCCGACCTGCACGGCGAACTCCGCCTCGTCGTCCGCCGCCAACGGCAGGCCAAGTCGCTCCGCCCAGCGCCGCGCAGCCTCGGCGCAAGCGGCGGACAGGGCTTGGACATGCAGGCGAGGAGCGGTGGAATCGGTCATGGTCGGGCAATCGTCGTGGAAAGCGCGGATTTTGCCAGAGTTGGCCCGCGCGCGCTCACCGGCAGACCTTCCATAGGCCCATGTCGAGGTGGAAGTGATCCCGGTGGGCGGCATTGTAGTCGGGCCCCAGCACCGCATTGAAACTGGCGCAGGCGCCGTCCCGCACGCGGCGCAGGAAGCGCCCGTCGGCGCCCTGGTCGGCCCAGTCCGTGGCCAGGCGGATTCGCCTCCCGCCGGCCAGGCGGAAACCGCTGATGTCCAGGGCATTGGCCGAAGCATGCTGGCTGCGCCGGCCGTTCTCGCGGTTGTAGACGTTGCGGCAGGCGAAGCTGCCGATATGCTCGACCCGCGTCGCCGGCTGGCCATAGATATCCAGGGCTGCCGGTTGCAGCACGTGCCGCTCGAACAATGCATAGCTCACTGCCAACGGGCAACTGGCGAGAAAGCTGCTGCTCAACTCCAATGCCGCCCCACGCACGCGCAGGCTGTTGCTCAACGGGCAGGTAGCCGATGGCGGATCGTCGGCGACCCGCTGGTAGCGCAGTTGCGAGGTGGCCAGGGCGGCGTCGCAGAGGCTCCGGTCGTCGGCCAGCCGCCATAGTTTATAGCGGGTCAGCAGGTTCGGCGGTTCGCGCACGTCCAGCGGCAGCCAGGGATTCCAGCGCGCCGGCAGATCGAGCCACTGGTAGCGCAGGGCGCCGACGGCCCCCGCCAGCAGCAGCAATGGCAGCAACCAGGCCAGGCGGCGCACGGGTTCAGCGGAACAGGTCGTTGATACGGTCGAAAGGCATCGCCGCACGGGTCGCTTCCAGGTCGCGCCGCGCCAGCGCCTGCGCCGCCTCATGGAAAGCGCCGAAGGCGACCCGGGCAAGGTTCGAGCCCAGGCTCACGCGCTTGACGCCGAGGGCTTCCAGCTCGTCCAGCGACAGCTCCAGGCGCGGCGAACCGACCAGTACGTTGACCGGCTTCGGTGCCACCGCTTCGAGCACCGCGACGATCTGTTCGCGGCGGTTCAAGCCAGGCGCGTAGAGCACATCGGCGCCGGCATCGGCATAGGCGCGCAGGCGCCGCAGGGTGTCGTCGAGATCCTCGCGACCATGCAGGAAATTCTCCGCGCGGGCGCAGAGGGTGAATGGGAATGGCAACGCACGGGCCGCCTCGACCGCGGCAGCGACCCGCTCCAGCGCGGCGGAGAACTCATAGATGGGCTGTCCGGCGCGCCCGCTGGCATCCTCGATGGAACCACCGACCAGGCCGGCCTCGGCGGCCAGGCGGATGGTCGTGGCGCAGTCTTGCGGAGCATCGCCGTAGCCGTTTTCCAGGTCGGCGGCGACCGGCAGATCGGTGGCGGCGACGATCGCCCGGGCGTTTTCCAGCGCCTCGGTCCGGCTCACCGCGCCTTCCGCATCGCGCCGGCCCAGAGAGAACGCCAGGCCGGCGCTGGTAGTGGCAAGGGCGTCGAAGCCGAGGCTGGCGAGCATCTTCGCCGAACCGGCATCCCAGGGATTGGGCAGGACCAGCATGCCGGGCCCCTGGTGCAGGTCGCGGAAACGTTCGGCGCGTTGGCGTTGGCTGGTCATGACGGCGGGCTCCGTGGCGGGGAAAGGACTCCCTAGCCTAGGCGCAGGCCGGCGGAGCGTCGAGCGCCGCGCTCAGAGCAGGCCCAGTTGCTCCACTTCCGGGGCCGGGATCGGCTCGGGTAGCGCCGGCAAGCCTGGCAGGCGCTGGCCCAGCAGCGCATGGAAACGCTGGGCCTGCTGGGCCGCCAGGTGATTGTCGGGGGTATGCAGGAATACGTATGGAGTCAGGCCGGCCTCGATCCAGTCGGCCACCTTGTCGACCCAGGGCAAAAGGAACACCTCGTTGGCCGGCAGGTCGGGACCGCCGATGAAACGCACCTGTGGCGTATCGCTGAAGGCCGCCGGACGGATCGGCAGGCGCGGCTTCTTCGACTGGGCGTGGAGCACCGCCGGATCGTCCGAACGGCAACTGAACAGCGCCCGCGAATCCAGGCAGATGCGCTCCACGCCACGCTCGCGCAGGTGGCGGTTGAGCAGGCGCTCGTCCTCGCCTTTGTCGAAGAACGCCGGGTGGCGTACTTCCACGGCAATCCGTCGCGGACTCAGCTCATCGAGGAAATACAGCAGTTCGCCCAGGCGCTGCGGGGTGAACGCCGCCGACAGTTGCAGCCACAGCGGGCTGACCCTTTCGCCAAGCGGCGCCAGCAGTTCGAGGAAGTCGTCGGCGGCCCCGAGCCGTTCGCGCAGGTCGCCTTCGTGACTGATATCGCGGGGAAACTTGGCACAGAAGCGGAACCCCGCCGGCATCGTCTCGGCCCAGCGCCGCACGGTTTCCGCCGAAGGCCGGGCATAGAAGGTGGTATTGCCCTCGACCGCGTTGAAGATGCCGCCGTAGTGTCCGAGGTAGTCGGCGGAACGCAATTCGCGCGGATAGAAGCTGCCGCGCCAGGCCGCCTCGTTCCAGGATGGACAACCGAGGAAATAAGGAAGGGAAACCACGGGAGCGCGCGGAGCCGCTCAGGCGTAGAGGTCGAGGCCGAGAACATCCTCGGCGCCGGCGTCGATGTTGAGGCTGGCGGTGGAGTTGTAGCTGGCCAGGGCCATCGCCGCATGGCTGCTTACCGGGCGCTGGAACGCCAGCAGGTCGCGGGCGCTCACCGGCAGGCTGTCGCCGCCCGCCGAACTGGCCTGGACCTTGCGCGCCTGCGGCGCCTGCTCGAAGCCCTGGCTGCCGGAAACCGGCGCCGGCTGCTCGCGCCGCGCCTCGACCTCGCGCTGCACGTCGCGATACGGCGTGACCGCCGAGCCCGGTCGGGCGCTGCGCTCCAGCGGCAACGAAGAGGAAGAAAGTCCGTCGATACGCATGATCAAAACCCGGGGAAGTCTCCACACTCTAGCCAGCCCCGAAAGGCTTGGCAATTACCGCTGCGCGGCATTTTCAGGGCGCTTTTTTCGGCGTCGCCACGTTGTCGCGCAGGTACACCGGCAGCGCCTGTTCCGCCTCCACGCCTTCGCCGCGCGCCCAGGCGAAGCCGGCCAGGCTGAGCAAGTCCTCGGCATGCGGCAGCAGGCTCGCGTCCAGCGCGGCCGGGCGCTGCGGCATGCGCTCGACGTAGCCCCAGCCGGTGCCGGCGCCGAACCAATCCGCGGCAGCGGCGTCCCACGGTACGGCGACCCGCTCGGGCGGCAGTACCGCTTCGCTGCCGGCCAGGCGCATCTCGCCCTGTTGCAACTGGTAGCAACCCCAGTAGACCTCGTCCATCCGCGCGTCGATGGCCGCGGCGACCCGCTCCGCACCCTGCTCGCGGTAGGCCCGCTGGGCCAGGATCGCCAGGTCGGAGACCGCCAGTACCGGGCGCTGCAGGGCGAAGGCCAGACCCTGGACCACGCCGATGGCGATGCGCACGCCGGTGAAGGCGCCCGGACCGCGCCCGAAAGCGATGGCGTCCACTGCGGACAGAGCGACGCCGGCCTCGTCGAGCAGGTCGCGGACCATCGGCAGCAGGCGCTGGGCGTGCAGGCGCGGGATCACCTCGTAGTGACTGAGCGCCCGCCCCTCGTGGAGCAGGGCGACGGAGCAGGCTTCGGTGGAGGTATCCAGGGCCAACAGAGTGGACATCGACGGTTCCGCGTGGTGAAAAAGACGCCGATTGTACCAGCCTTCTCCGCCCCGGAAACGCCGACGGCCCGCAAGCGGGCCGTCGGTGCTACAGCGCTGCGGATCAGCTCAGGGCCGAAAGCACTTTCGCGGTGATCTGCTCGACCGAGCCGACGCCGGCGATGCTGTGGTATTTCGGGGTGCCTTCGGCGGCCGACAGCTTCTGGTAGAAGTCGACCAGCGGCTTGGTCTGCGAATGGTAGACCGACAGGCGGTGACGCACGGTCTCTTCCTTGTCGTCCTCGCGCTGGATCAGCTCTTCGCCGGTAACGTCGTCCTTGCCGGCGACCTTCGGCGGGTTGTGCTCGGTGTGGTACACGCGGCCGGAGGCCGGGTGCACGCGACGACCGGCGATACGCGACACGATCTCCTCGTCGTCGACGGCGATCTCGACCACATGGTCGATGGTCACGCCGGCGTCCTTCAGCGCTTCGGCTTGCGGGATGGTCCGCGGGAAGCCGTCGAACAGGAAGCCCTTGGCGCAATCGGCCTCGGTGATGCGTTCCTTGATCAGGGCGATGATGATGTCGTCGGATACCAGGCCGCCGCTGTCCATCACGCCTTTCACCTGCTGGCCGAGCGGGCTGCCGGCCTTGACTGCGGCGCGCAGCATGTCGCCGGTGGAGATCTGCGGAATGCCGAACTTCTCGGTGATGAACCGTGCCTGGGTGCCTTTGCCGGCACCGGGTGCCCCGAGCAGAATCACACGCATCGATATGCTCCTTAGAATTGGTAAGCGAAAGTCTGGATCCGCCTCGTGGGGCCAATCTCGTATTTGCAGGAAACGGCACTGTATGGCGCCGAAAAGGCTGTCCAAGATACACAGCGCCCCCCCACCGCACAAGACACCGAAAGTTGCCCCCCGCCTTCCCTCATCCGGTGTTGCGCAGTCCGGCGGCGACCCCCGCGACCGTCACCAGCAGCGCCTGCTCCAGGCCGCCGCAGGCGTCGCCCCGGCAGCGCCGCGAACGGGCCAGAAGCTCAGCCTGGAGCAGGTGCAGCGGGTCTAGATAGCTGTTGCGCACGCTGATCGACTCGCGGGTCTCGCTGGCGTGGGCGAGCAGCAGCGACTGCCCGGTCAGTCCCAGCACCACGCGCACCGCCTGCGACAATAGGTCGCGTAAACGACGCCCCAGCGGACGCAGCTCGAGCGGCACTAGACGTTCGTCGTAGAGCCGCGCGATATCCGCGTCGGCCTTGGCCAGGACCATTTCCAGCATGTCGATGCGGGTGGTGAAGAACGGCCATTGCTCGCGCATCTGCCCGAGCAGCGCGCCCTCGCCACGCTCGATGGCGTTCAGCAAGGCGGTCTCCCAGCCAAGCCATGCCGGCAGCATCAGGCGCGTCTGGGTCCAGGCGAAGATCCAGGGAATCGCCCGCAGGCTCTCCACCCCGCCTTCGCGGCGCTTGGCCGGGCGGCTGCCCAGCGGCAGACGGCCCAGTTCCTGCTCGGGCGTGGCCAGGCGGAAATACTCGACGAACTGCGGATCGTCGCGCACCACCCTGCGGTAGGCCAGCAGCGCGTCCTTCGCCAGGCGGTCCATCTGCGCGCGCCAGGCCGGCTCGGGAGCCGGCGGCGGCATCAGGGTCGCCTCCAGCACTGCGGCGAGGTAGAGATTGAGGTTCTGTTCGGCGATGTCCGGCAAGCCGAACTTGAAGCGGATCATCTCGCCCTGTTCGGTGACCCGGAAGCGCCCGGCCACCGAACCCGGTGGCTGCGACAGGATCGCCGCGTGGGCCGGCCCGCCGCCGCGGCCGACGGTGCCGCCGCGGCCATGGAAGAGCAGCAGCTCGACCTCGTGCTGGCGGCAGATCTCCACCAGTTTCTCCTGCGCCCGGTACTGCGCCCAGGCCGCCGTGAGAGTACCAGCGTCCTTGGCCGAATCGGAGTAGCCGATCATCACTTCCTGCACCCCGGAGAGCCGCGAACGGTAGCCCGGCAGCGTCAGCAGGCGCTCCATGCAGGGGCCGGCGTTGTCCAGGTCGTCGAGGGTCTCGAACAGCGGCACCACGCGCATCGGCCAGTCGACGCCGCTTTCCTTGAGCAGTAGTTGCACTGCCAGCACGTCGGACGGCTGGCCGGCCATCGAGATCACGTAGGAACCCAGCGACGCCGGTGGCGCGGCGGCGATCGCCCGACAGGTGGCGAGCACCTCGGCGGTATCCGCCGAAGGCTGGTAGTGCGCCGGCAGCAGGGGGCGGCGGCTGTTCAGTTCCTCGAGAAGGAATTCCAGGCGGGTCTTCTCGTCCCACTCGTCGTAGCTGCCCAGCTCCAGGTACTCGGTGATCTCGCTCAGCGCGGCGGCATGGCGGACCGAGTCCTGGCGCACGTCCAGGCGTACCAGGAACAGGCCGAAGGTGGCGGCGCGGCGCAGGCAGTCGAGCAACGCGCCATCGGCGATCACGCCCATGCCGCAGGCGTGCAGCGACTCGTGGCACAGTTGCAGCGGCTCGACCAGGTCGCGGTTGTGCTCCAGGACGCCCTCCGCGGCCGGCACCTCGCCGGCCAGGGCCTGGTGGGTCCAGTTGCGGGTCACGCGCAGGCGCTCGCGCAATTGCTTGAGCAGGGCGCGATAGGGCTCGGCGCTATCGCCGACCCGCGCCAGCAGCTGCGGCGAGGCCTGCTGCATGGACAGCTCGGCGGCCAGTCGGTCGATATCGCGCAGGTACAGGTCGGCGGCCATCCAGCGCGCCAGCAGCAGGACCTCGCGGGTCACGCTGGCGGTGACGTTGGGATTGCCGTCGCGGTCGCCCCCCATCCAGGACGCGAAGCGCAGCGGCGCGGCGGTCAGCGGCAGGCGTTCGCCGGTGCTGCGCAGGAGTACCTCGTCGACATGCCGAAGGACGTTCGGCAAGGCCTGCCAGAGAGAATGCTCGATCACCGCGAAGCCCCATTTCGCCTCGTCCACCGGGGTCGGCCGGACCTTGCGGATCTCGTCGGTATGCCAGGCCTCGGCCACCAGCCGCTGCAGGCGCTGCTGGATGCGACTGCGCTCCTCCGGCAGCAGGTCGGCATGGTCCTTGGCCGCCAGCTGCGCGGTGATCGCATCGTATTTCTGGATCAGCGTGCGCCGCGCCACTTCGGTGGGATGGGCGGTCAGCACCAGTTCGATCTCCAGCCCGGCGAGCTGGCGAGCCAGTTGCCCGGGGGCATGCCCGGCGTCCTTGAGACGCCCCAGCAGCTCTTCCAGCACCAGGTTCTCGAAGGGTTCCGGCTCGTTCGGCCGGCGCCGGCGGATACGATGGTATTGCTCGGCGATATTGGCCAGGTTGAGGAACTGGTTGAAAGCCCGTGCCACCGGCAGCAGTTCGTCTTCCTCGAGCCCGTCGAGGGTGGCGGTGAGCTGCTGGGCGCCCTCCGCGGAACCGCGGCGGGCAGCCTTGGCGCCCTTGCGGATCAGCTCGATCTTGTCGAGGAACCGCGGGCCGTACTGCTCGCGGATGGTGTCGCCGAGCAATTCGCCCAGTTGGTGGACGTCCTCGCGCAGGCGCGCATCGATTTCCGGCATGACCTGTCTCCACTGCGGGTGGGAAACCAGCTTGGCTCAGGCGCCCCCGCGCTTACAAGCCCGCAGGGTGCCAGTACGGCGCCGCCGGGCCGGAAGCGAGGCTGCCGGCGCCGATCGGGTCTAGTCTGAAGGAAGTGCCCGCACCGAGGCACGGCCCCACGAGGGCCCCCCAGCACGCCCGCCACGACCGGGCTGAAGAGGTCAGCATGAAGATCCGTGAGCTTGTCCGCCATTGGGAACACACCGCCAAGGGCCGCATGGCCCGCAACCACTACAGCATCCCGCTGGACGTCGAAAGCGCCGCGCGCCTCGCCGCACTGCACGAGATGTATCCGCGGCGCAGCGTCGAGGAACTACTGGGCGAGCTGGTCGGCGCCGCCCTGGAAGAACTGGAGGCGAGCTTTCCCTACGTGAAGGGGAGTCAGGTGGTGGCCACCGACGAACAGGGCGATCCGCTCTATGAGGATGTCGGCCCTACCCCACGCTTCCTGTCGCTCTCGCGCAAGTACCTGCACGAACTGGTCGCGCAACAAGACACCTCCAGTCACTGAGCGCGACTTCAGCCATGCCGGCGGTGCACGCCGGGAACGTGCATGTGCCCGGCCTCGGCGCATTCCTCGGGGATAGGCGACAGCGGCGCGGGCTGCTCCAGTTCGCGGAGGATGCCGCAGGCCTGGCTGTTGCCGGCGACCGTACAGCGTGAGCCGAGATCCTGCAGTTGCTCGCGCAATGCCTGGAGTTCGGCGATGCGCACCTCGACGTGATGCAGGTGCTCGTCGATCAGCCGGTTGGCGGTGCCGCAATCCGCCTCGGGACGGTCGCGCAACGCCAGCAGGGTACGGATTTCCTCCTGGGTCATGTCCAGCGAGCGGCAGTGACGGATGAACGACAGGCGCTCGACATGCGCCAGGGTGTATTGCCGATAGTTGCCTTCGCTACGCGCGGGCTCGGGCAACAGGCCTTCGCGCTCGTAGTAGCGGATGGTCTCCACCGGGCAACCGGTTCTCTTCGCCAGCTCACCGATCTTCATGCCAACCCTCCTCCAATCGCCGACGCGGCTACCCGAATTGGCAGTACCGCTTGACTCTGTAGTTGCTACAGGGTGTGCAATCGCACCCAACACGTCAAACGGGAATTGTTTCCATGAGCCACGAACACGCCGACACTTGCTGTCACGGTCACGGTCACGGACATGATCATGGGCACCGCCACGCGCCTCGCCCGGCGGTGGCCGCCATCGGAACCCTGGCCGGCAACGCCGAGTTGCGCTGGAGCGACCTGCGCATCGAAGCGATGGACTGCCCGACCGAGGAACGCCTGATCCGCGACGCCCTTGGTCGCCAGCCGGCAGTGGAGTCGCTGGAATTCAACCTGATGCAGCGCCTGCTGCGCGTCCAGCATCGCTTCGACAGCGTCGAGCCGCTGCAGAAGCTGATCGCCGGCCTCGGCATGCAGGCGGTGCCGCTGGATGCCGGCGAAAATACCGACGGCCCCTCGCAAGCGCCGGCGAAGCCCTGGTGGCCGCTGGCCCTGGCCGGCGCGATGGCGCTGGCCTCGGAGATCGTCGAATGGTTCGGCCTGGCGCCGGACTGGGTGGTCGCCGGCCTCGCCCTGCTGGCCATCCTCGGCGCCGGCCTGCCGACCTACCGCAAGGGCTGGATCGCCCTGAAGAACCGCAACCTGAACATCAACGCCCTGATGAGTATCGCCGTGACCGGCGCCGTGCTCATCGGCCAGTGGCCGGAAGCGGCGATGGTCAGCGTGCTGTTCGCCATCGCCGAGTTGATCGAGGCGAAGTCCCTGGATCGCGCGCGCAACGCCATCCGCGGCCTGCTGCAACTGGCTCCGGAACAAGCCACCGTGCTGGTCGGCGGCGAATGGAAGGAGCTGCCGGCCAAGCAAGTGGAACTGGAAGCCACCGTGCGCGTGAAGCCCGGCGAACGCATCGCCCTCGACGGCGAGGTGACCAGCGGCCGCTCCAGCGTCAACCAGGCGCCGATCACCGGCGAAAGCCTGCCGGTGGAGAAGGAGGTCGGCGAGCCGGTGTTCGCCGGCAGCATCAACGGCGAGGGCGCGCTGGAGTACCGCGTCACCCGCCGCGCCGACGACAGCACCCTGGCCCGGATCATCCACGCCGTGGAGGAAGCCCAGGGTTCCCGCGCACCGACCCAGCGTTTCGTCGACAGTTTCGCCCGCGTCTACACCCCGGTGGTATTCCTCATCGCCCTCGCCACCGCGGTGCTGCCGCCGCTGCTGTTCGGCGGCGCCTGGCTGGACTGGATCTACCGCGCCCTGGTGCTGCTGGTGATCGCCTGTCCCTGCGCGCTGGTGATCTCCACCCCGGTGACCATCGTCAGCGGCCTTTCCGCCGCGGCGCGCCTGGGCATCCTGATCAAGGGCGGGGTGTTCCTCGAACTCGGGCGCAAGCTGTCCTGGGTCGCCCTCGACAAGACCGGCACCATCACCCATGGCAAACCGCAACAGACCGACTACCTGCCGATCGCGGAGGCTGACGGGACGGATGCGCGCCTGCTCGCCGCCAGCCTGGCCGCGCGTTCCGACCACCCGGTATCGCGCGCCGTGGCCAACGCAGCGGAAGAGGACGGCCTTGCCCTGGGCGTGGTCGAGGACCTCGCCGCCCTGCCGGGACGAGGCGTCAGCGGACGCATCGACGGCGTCCTCTACCACCTCGGCAACCATCGCCTGGTGGAGGAACTGGGCCTCTGCTCGCCGGCCCTGGAAGAGCGCCTGGACGCCCTGGAGCGCCAGGGCAAGACGGTCATCGCGCTGTGCGATCCGCAGCGCGTGCGGGCCCTCTTCGCCGTCGCCGACGGGGTCAAGGACAGCAGCCGCGAGGCGATCCGCGAGCTGCACGCGCTGGACGTGAAGACCCTGATGCTCACCGGCGACAACCCGCACACCGCAGCCGCCATCGCTGCCCAGGTAGGCATCGACGCAGCTCGCGGCAACCTCCTGCCGGAAGACAAGCTGCGTGAAGTGGAAGCGCGCCAGGCCGACGGCTCGCGGGTCGGCATGGTCGGCGACGGGATCAACGACGCGCCGGCCCTGGCCCGCGCCGACATCGGCTTCGCCATGGGCGCGGCGGGCACCGACACGGCCATCGAGACCGCCGGCGTCGCGCTGATGGACGACGACCTGCGCAAGTTGCCGCAATTCGTCCGGCTGTCGCGCACCACCCACGCGATCCTGGTCCAGAACATCACCCTGGCCCTGGGCATCAAGGCGGTGTTCCTCGCCCTTACCCTGGCCGGCGAAGGCACCCTGTGGATGGCGGTATTCGCCGACATGGGCGCCAGCCTGCTGGTGGTGTTCAACGGTCTGCGACTGTTGCGCAAGCGTTTCTGAAAGGCCCCACTGGCCTCCTCCAGCCCCACTCAGGTGGGGCTTTTTTCTGCCCGAGTGTTCCGTCCTGGAGCGCTGCGGCAGTTGTGCGTTTCGTGGACTAGAGCCCTGTAGGACGGGCCTTAGTGAGCAGAGGTGGCGTTCTGCGACCACGCCGGAAGCCGACTGTTCAGTCAGAAAATTTCAGATTTTTTTTTGAACCCCTGAACCAGCGGGGGAGTCACTAAAAGTACATGGCCAATCGCCAAGCCCCTGAAACAGAGGCCTGGCAGAGGCTTGCTCAGTGAGCAGGAAGAAAAGACCGGAGGGCCGGAAACGCGCCCACGGTAATGGCCAGAGATGAAAGCCAAGGAATCAGCATCCCTGTCAGAGGAAATTTCCCATGGAGCAAAAAGCGATGAGCAAGCAACACACCGGTTCCCTGCGTGGCCTCAAGCTGGCCCTGCTGGCCGTAGGCAGCAGCCTGGTCCTGGCCGGCTGCGCCGGCAACCCGCCGACCGAGCAGTTCGCCGTGACCGAGTCCGCGGTGAATAACGCGGTAAGCGCCGGCGGCCCGGAATATGCCCCGGTCGAGATGAAGTCCGCCCAGGACAAGCTGAGCCAGGCGCGCATCGCCATGAACGACAAGGAATACGACCAGGCCAAGCGCCTGGCGCAGCAGGCCGAGTGGGACGCCCGGGTCGCCGAGCGCAAGACCCAGGCCGCCAAGGCGCAGAAAGCCGTGAAGGATGCCCAGCAGGGCGTCATGGAACTGCGTGAGGAAGGCATGCGCGATACGCAGCACTAAGCCGGATTCCGCCCTTCTTTCGTCGATTCGTGATTAAGGATGACCCCTATGCGTAAGTACATTGCCCTCCCCGCCGTATCCCTGCTGGCCCTGGCGCTGGCCGCCTGCTCCACGCCGCCGAACGCCAACCTGGAACAGGCCCGCAGCAACTTCTCCGCGCTGCAGTCGCAGCCCGACGCGACCAAGGTCGCGGCCCTGGAAACCAAGGACGCCGGCGACTGGCTGGCCAAGGCCGACAAGGCCTACCAGGATGGCGAAGACCAGCGCGACGTGGACCAACTGGCCTACCTGACCAACCAGCGCATCGAACTGGCCAAGCAGACCATCGTCCTGCGCAATGCCGAGGCGCAGTTGCAGAACGCCTCCGCCCAGCGCGCCCAGGCCCGCCTCGACGCGCGCACCGCGCAACTGGACAAGCTGCGTAGCCAACTGAATGCCAAGCAGACCTCGCGCGGCACCATGGTGACCTTCGGCGACGTGCTGTTCGATCTCGACAAGTCCGACCTGAAGCCCGGCGCCATGCGCAACATCCAGCAACTGGCCGAGTTCCTCCAGCAGAACCCGGAGCGCCAGGTGATCGTAGAGGGCTACACCGATAGCACCGGTTCCGCCAACTACAACCAGCGCCTGTCCGAGCGTCGTGCCGACTCGGTGCGCATGGCCCTGCTCAGCCGCGGCATCAGCCCGGAACGCGTAGCCACCCGTGGCTACGGCAAGGAATATCCGGTGGCCAGCAACGGCACCAGCTCCGGCCGTGCCATGAACCGTCGGGTGGAAGTCACCATTTCCAACGACGCCAAGCCGGTCGCGCCACGCTCCTCCGTCAGCGGCTGATAAGCCCTACGGAAGCCCAAAAGCCCCGCCATCCGGCGGGGCTTTTTCATGGGCGGGGCTTGAGCTTTCCAGGTATCAGCGGGCCACAGGCCGCTCGCCGAGCAAGCGCTGGTAGCGCTCGGCCATCGAGCTATCGAAGGCAACCAGGACGATTTCCTCCAGGCTGCTGTGCGCCGGGCGTTGCCGGCAGACCTCTTCGACGGCGATGGCCGCGGCCTGCTCCAAGGGATAGCCGTAGATGCCGCAGCTGATGGCGGGGAACGCGACGCTGGCCGCCCCGGCCTGCTCGGCCAGGGCCAGGCTGCGCCGGTAGCAGCTGGCCAGCAGCTCCGCTTCGCCGTTGTCGCCGCCGCGCCAGACCGGGCCGACGGTGTGGATCACGTGGGCCGCCGGCAGACGGAACCCACGGGTGATCTTCGCCTCGCCGGTCTTGCAACCGTGCAGCAGGCGGCAGGCCGCCACCAGTTCGGCACCGGCGGCGCGGTGGATGGCGCCGTCGACACCGCCCCCACCGAGCAGCGAGGAGTTCGCCGCGTTGACGATGGCATCCACCGCAAGACGGGTGATGTCCCCCTGCCAGACGCGGACCTCGGTCATTTCACTTCCTGCGGGACTTCCTGTCCGGCGCAGCGCACGGCGTGCTTCCTGTTGTCCACCAGCACGCCGGAAAGGCCCTTCTGCTCGGTGTCGAACAGCACCAGGACGCCATCGATGCACTGCGCGACCTGCTTGGCCGGCTCCAGGGACAGCTTCACATCTTCGCCGGGCAGGCTCTTCAGCATGGTGAAGTCGGCCAGCAACAGGGCGTCCTGCGGCTTGGCGAAATGCAGGTAGCCGTAGTACCAGAGCACGCCGACGGTGACGAAGATGGTACCGATGCCGGTCAGGATGCAGGGGAGTACGTTACGGTCGCTCATGGATTGCCTTCGGGTTTCGCGGATTCGCGGTTCGGGATTTCGGCCAGCCGGCGCAGGCCGGTGAAGCCATGGGGATCGTCGAGGAAGCGCAGCATCACTTCCTGCCAGGTCGCTTCGGCGAAGGTCTGCACGTGGCCGCCTCGGGTCAGTTGCAGGACCTTCGGCGGCCGCGCCTGGCGGTACAGGGCGATGCCGTTCTCGAGGGGCACAATGGTATCGTCGATACTGTGAAAGAACAGCATGGGTGCGCCAGAAAGCCGCGCCACCGAATGGATGGCGCTGTCGTCGTCGGGCACCAGCCAGGACAGCGGCACCTGCAGCGGCCAGGTCAGCCAGGAACCGTCCAGCATGTGCCGGGCTATGCCGCGGTAGCTCGCCGGTACCCCGTCGAACACCAGCGCCTTGAACTGGCCCTGGCGCTGCGGATGCTCGACCAGGTAGTGGATCGCCAGCGCGCCGCCGAGACTCTGCCCCAGCAGCACGCGCTCGGTGCCCTTCACCTCCGGCGCCTGGTCGAGCCAGGCGAACGCCGCGTCGATGTCGCGGTAGACCTCCGGCAGTCCCGGCTCGCCCTCCGACTGGCCGTAGCCGCGATAGTCGAGCATCAGCACCTGGTAGCCCTCGGCGGGCAGCCACCAGGTGCCGCCGAGGTGCCAGGACAGGTTGCCGCCGTTGCCGTGCAGGTAGAGCACGGTGCCTTTCACCGGCACGCCTTTCTTCGCCGGCAGCCACCAGGCGCGCAGGCGCACGCCGTCGGCGGTGGTCAGGGTGACGTCGCGGTACTCCAGCCCGGCGCGCGCCGGGGTGATCTGCACCACCGGCTCGGGATAGAACAGCAGCGAACTGCAACCACCGAGGAACAGCGCGCCGAGTACCAGCAGCGGGATCAGCAGGCGCTTCATCCGTTGTTGGTCCTTACCTCTTCGCGGGCGCGAAAGGTGGCGTCGTAGATGCGCCCGGCCAGGCGCGAGAACGGCAGGCTCTGCAGCCAGACGGTGCCGCTGCCCTTGAGGGTGGTCAGCAGCAATCCTTCGCCGCCGAACAGCATGCTCTTCAGGCCGCCGGCCAGTTGTACGTCGTAATCGATGCCGTCGGTGAAGGCCACCAGGCAACCGGTGTCGACCCGCAGCGTCTCGCCATTCAACTGGCGGCGGATCAGCGTGCCGCCGGCGTGGACGAAGACCAGGCCATCGCCCTCGAGCTTCTGCAGGATGAAGCCCTCGCCGCCGAAGAAACCGGCGCCCAGGCGCTTGGTGAAGGCGATGCCGACCCGGGTGCCATAGGCTGCGCAGAGGAACGAGTCCTTCTGGCAGAACAGGCGCCCGCCGACATCGTCCAGGTCCACCGCCACCACGCTGCCCGGATAGGGCGCGGCAAAGGCCACGTGCTGCTTGCCCTGGCCTTCGTTGGTGAAGTGGGTCATGAACACCGACTCGCCACCGAGCTTGCGCTTGCCGGCGCTCCACAGCTTGCCCAGCAGGCTGCCGTCGGAGCCGTCGCCCATCCGCGCGGTGAAGCGGATGTCGCCGGTCATGTAGTTCATCGCCCCGGCCTCGGCGATCACGGTTTCCCCGGGGTCGAGTTCGATCTCCACGGTCTGCATGGATTCGCCGAGGATGCGGTAGTCGAGTTCGTGGCTGGCCATCGCCGTTCTCCTTGCTTGCCGGCCGACCGCCCGCGCGCACCGGGAAAGACCGGCACGGCGGGGAACGGTCAGAGGATGTTCGCGTAGTCCGCTTCGATGCGGTCCAGGCTGAGGTGGTTGAGGAAGTTCGAGAAGCACATCCAGGCCGACAGCGCGTTGAGGTCGCGGAACTGCGGCGGCAGGTACTTCGGCGGCGCCACCAGGCCCTCGTCCACCAGTTGGCGCAGGGTGCGCATGTCTTCCAGGGTGGTCTTGCCGCAGAACAGCAGGGGGATCTGTTCGAGCTTGCCCTTGCGCACGGCGAGCTGGATGTAGTTGTAGATGAGGATGAAGCCCTTCAGGTAGGACAGGTCCTTGGTGAACGGCAGGCCATCCGGGGTCGAGCCGCGGAAGACCCGGCTGGCGTTCTGGTAGCTGTCCTCCAGGCTGTAGCCCTGCTCGCGGTAGAAGTGGAACACGTCGAGGAAATCGGCGCCCTCCTCGGCCATGTGGATCGCCCGGGTGCGATTGGTCAGCTTGCGCAGGCGGGTCGGGTAGGAGGCGAAGGCGATCACCTCCATCAGGATCGCCAGGCCTTCCTGGGTCACGGTGGAGGACGGCGGTCCCTTGGCGAGGAAGGTGCAGATCGGCTGGCTCAGGCCGTTCAGGGTGGTGCCGACGTGCACCAGGCCCTCGTGGACCTCCAGCGCGCGCACGTCGCGCTCGTTGAACAGGGCGTCGGCGCGTACCTTGATGTAGTCGGCGCCGGCCGCCGCGTCGGCGACGATGCCGTCGGACTCGAACACGCGGATGGTGCCCTCCTCCTCGCCGAACACGGTGTTCAGCCGCGCCTGGAGGATCGGCACGACCTCCTTGGCGGTCAGGGTCTTGGGTTCGTCCTTGAGATCGCCGCGGTCGGCGATGTTGTTCAGGTAGTCGGAGAGCATCAGGCCGAGGTCGGCCAGGGTCGGATCACCGGCATGGAAGGCGTCCGAGGCCGAGCCGTAGAGTTCCTGGGAGATCAGCCCGAGGTCCGGGGTGCCGCGCGCCTCGAGCATGCGAATGACCATTCGGTATTCCTTGCACATCCGCCGCATGATCTGCCCGACCGGGTTGAACTGGCCCAACTGGCGGGTGATGTCGCGCTCGATGTTCTGGAATTCCTGCTTCTTGGCGCTGGCGTCGAAGGCCAGCGGGCGGCTGTCGTAGTAGCCGCGGTCGACCTTCGGCGCATGCTTGCCGCGGCCCTTGAGGAAGTCCTGGCGGATCCCGTCGTCCCATTTGATCGCATCCAGCACGCGGATCGGCGTCTGCGCCTCGACGATGCGATCGGACAGGGAGCGGATGATCTTCTGGTAGTCGTTCTGCGCCTTGCGCTGGCTCATCGGCAATCTCATTGGGTGACCCGCTGGAAGCGGGCGGCCTCGACGAACACGTCGGAATTGGCGGGATCGTTCAGGTAGGCGAAGACCTTCTCCAACGGGCTGCGCACCAGCGCGCCCTTGCCCTGCTCGCTGTCGACGGTCTCGCCGTCGAGCTGGCCGGCGCCGAGGTCCTCGACGATGCGCTCGACGTCGAGGTTGTAGATTACCAGCTCGTCACCGTCGGTGATCTCGAAGCCGGCGATGACGAAGTTGCCGCCCAGGCTCTTCGGCAGGCCGGCCGACAGGTACCAGCGCTTGCCCTGGTGGGAGACGGTGAAGCCGTAGTCCTCCAGGCTCTCGGTATTGTCCTTGCTGTCCACGTAGCTGACCGCGCGGTAGACATTGCTGCCGGAACGGGTGATCTCCAGGAATTGTTCTTCCTTCCACTCGTTCTCGCGGCTCCAGGTCCCGAGCAGGTGGCTCGGCGCCGCCTCGCGCGGCGGTATCGGCTCCTTGAAGGTGACCAGGCAACCGCCCAACAGCAGGAAACTCAGGACCACCAGGCAACGCCAGGCTTTCATCACACGCTCCTTAGGAACCCTCCGCTACCTGCGACCGGCTGGCCGAGGGAAGGTTCGGGTATGAAAAACCCCGCCATGGCGGGGTTGACGCTCAGGTCACAGGCCCATGACCAGATTCAGGTACCGTCTGAGTATGGCGCGCATTTCGTCCACGGCCAGTTGCTCGACCCCGTCCACGAGGCCCTGATATTCCATCTGCAGAATAATCGACGTCAACACCTTGGCGTCCTGCTCGGGCTGCCCGGAACCGAGCACCTGGAAGAAATGCACGGCGCCGAGGGAGAGGATCCGCTGGTGGGCATCGGCCAGTTCGCGCAGGCGCGGGTTGAGCAGCGCCTCCTGGCGGAAGGCCTGTTCGGCCAGCAGGTGCTCGCGGCGCTCGGTGAGCTGGACCTGGACATACTGCACGGCCAGCTCGACGATCCGTTCCACCAGCGAGCCACGGGCGCCGGGGTCGTCGGCCAGCACCGCGGCCATCTCCTGGAGGTCGCCCTCCACGCTGCTCCAGAACGCCGACAGCGCCTCTGCGTTGCGCTCGACGAAGAGGGCGAAGGTGTCGGTGATGAGATCGTCGATGTCCTTGAAGTAGTAGGTGGTGGCCGACAACGGCACCTGGGCCTCGGCGGCCACCGCGCGGTGGCGCACGGCCCGTACGCCGTCGCGGACGATCAGGCGCATGGCGGCATCGAGAATCGCCTGGCGCCGCTGCTCGCTGCCCTGGCGGCTGGCCTTGCGGCCCTGGTAACGAACGCTTTCGGCTACCGCGCTGGCGGCCTGCGCGGCGCTGTCTCTGGGAGCTACTCGGGACACGGTGTTTCCTCCGCTCGCGGACGATGGAGCATTGTTCGGACTTTTTCGCGTGGAATCAATCGGCCGCTACCGGGGAAGCTCCGATCCCACCCGCACCTCCCGTGGTCAGCCGGCAGATCGGCGGCTATCGACCCCTGGTCCGGCGGCCGAGACACCGCGCGGCCATGAAAAAACCGCCCGAAGGCGGCTTTTCCATGGACTGTTGCGGCGCTCAGGCCTGCGGGCGCATGTGCGGGAACAGGATCACGTCGCGGATCGACGGCGAGTTGGTCAGCAGCATCACCAGGCGGTCGATGCCGATGCCTTCGCCGGCGGTCGGCGGCATGCCGTATTCCAGGGCATTGATGAAGTCGGCGTCGTAGTGCATCGCCTCGTCGTCGCCAGCGTCCTTCTCCTTGACCTGCAGCATGAAGCGCTCGGCCTGGTCCTCGGCGTCGTTCAGCTCGGAATAGGCGTTGGCGATCTCGCGGCCGCCGATGAACAGCTCGAAGCGGTCGGTGACGCTCGGGTCTTCGTCGTTGCGGCGGGCCAGCGGCGAGACCTCGAAGGGGTAGCGGGTGATGAAGTGCGGCTGCTCCAGCTTGTGCTCCACCAGTTCCTCGAAAATCATCACCTGCAGCTTGCCCAGGCCTTCGTGGCCGAGGACCTTGGCGCCGGCCTTCTTGGCGATGGCCCGCGCCTTCTCGACGTCGTTGAGGTCGGCGGCGCTGATCTCCGGGTTGTACTTGAGGATCGAATCGAACACCGACAGGCGCACGAACGGCTCGCCGAAGTGGAAGACCTTGTCGCCGTAGGGCACGTCGGTGGTACCGAGTACCGCCTGGGCCAGTTCGCGGAACAGTTCCTCGGTCAGGTCCATGTTGTCTTCGTAGTCGGCGTAGGCCTGGTAGAACTCGAGCATGGTGAACTCGGGGTTGTGCCGGGTCGAGACGCCTTCGTTACGGAAGTTGCGGTTGATCTCGAAGACCTTCTCGAAACCGCCGACCACCAGGCGCTTGAGGTACAGCTCCGGGGCGATGCGCAGGAACATGGCCATGTCCAGCGCGTTGTGATGGGTCTCGAACGGCTTGGCCGCGGCGCCGCCGGGGATGGTCTGCAGCATCGGGGTCTCCACTTCGAGGAAACCGCGCTCGCTGAGGAAACGGCGGATGTGGGCGATGACCTGGGAGCGCACGCGGAAGGTGTGGCGGGTTTCCTCGTTGACCATCAGGTCGACGTAGCGCTGGCGGTAGCGCTGCTCGGTGTCGGTCAGGCCATGGTGCTTGTCCGGCAGCGGACGCAGCGACTTGGTCAGCAGGCGCACGCTGGTCATGTCGACGTACAGGTCGCCCTTGCCCGAGCGGGCCAGCACGCCTTCGGCGCCGATGATGTCGCCCAGGTCCCAGGTCTTGATCTCGGCCAGGGTTTCTTCCGGCAGGGTCTTGCGGTTGACGTAGACCTGCAGGCGCTCGCTGCTGTCCTGGAGGACGATGAAGGAACCGCGGTTGAGCATGATCCGACCGGCCACCTTGACCGGGATCGCTGCAGCTTCCAGCTCTTCCTTGGTCTTGTCGGCGTACTGTTTCTGCAGGTCCGCGAAGTAGGCGTCGCGGCGGAAGTCGTTGGGGAAGGCGATGGCCCGGGCTTCGCGCACGGCGGCAAGTTTTTCCTTGCGCTGGGCGATCAGCTTGTTTTCTTCCTGTTGCAGTTCGTGCTGGTCGAGTTGTTGGTCGCTCATGGTCTTGGTGGTTCCTGGTTAGGCTCTCTTGCCTGTGGAAACGGATTGCGCAACAGGGGCGAAAAGCGTAGCGAACGCCGGCCAGGCAAGGCGGGAAATGGCAAGGACGCGGCGTTCACGATCGTAAACGAGCAGTCCGAACCATTTTCCAACGCGGCCTGGCCAGGCGCAGCAGCTTTACAGCCCCTGTTTGAGGCTGGCTTCGAGGTATTCGTCTAGATCGCCGTCGAGCACCTTGTCGCAGTCGCTGCGCTCGATACCGGTACGCAGGTCCTTGATCCGCGACTGGTCGAGCACGTAGGAGCGGATCTGGTGGCCCCAGCCGATGTCGGACTTGGAGTCCTCCAGGGCCTGGGACGCAGCGGTACGCTTCTGCATTTCCAGCTCGTACAACTTGGCCCGCAGCATCTTCATCGCGGTGTCCTTGTTGGCGTGCTGGGAGCGTTCGTTCTGGCACGCCACCACGGTATTGGTCGGCACGTGGGTGATCCGCACCGCCGAATCGGTGGTGTTCACGTGCTGACCGCCCGCGCCGGAGGAGCGGTAGGTATCGATGCGCAGGTCGGCCGGGTTGATCTCGATCTCGATGTTGTCGTCGATTTCCGGCGATACGAACACCGCGGTGAACGAGGTGTGGCGACGGTTGCCGGAGTCGAACGGACTCTTGCGCACCAGGCGGTGCACGCCGATCTCGGTGCGCAGCCAGCCGAACGCGTACTCGCCCTTGATGTGCACGGTGGCGCCCTTGATGCCGGCGACCTCGCCCTCGGACAGCTCGATGATAGTGGCGTCGAAGCCGTGCTTGTCGGCCCAGCGCAGGTACATGCGCAGCAGCATGTTGGCCCAGTCCTGGGCCTCGGTGCCGCCGGAGCCGGCCTGGATGTCCAGGTAGGCGTTGTTCGGGTCCATCTCGCCGCTGAACATGCGGCGGAACTCCAGCTTCTCGAGGATCTCGCGCAGACGCTCGACTTCGTTGGCAACGTCGTCGACGGCGCCCTCGTCGTCTTCCTCGACCGCCATGTCCAGCAGGTCGCGGGAATCGGCCAGGCCGCTGGTCAGGTCGTCCAGGGTTTCCACCACCTGCGCCAGCTGGGCGCGCTCGCGGCCGAGGTTCTGGGCGTATTCGGGGTTGTTCCAGACGTTGGGGTCTTCGAGCTCGCGGTTTACTTCGACCAGGCGATCATGCTTCTGATCGTAGTCAAAGATACCCCCGAATGGTCTGGGTGCGCTCGGAGAGGTCCTTGATGCTGTTGAGGATCGGGTTGATTTCCATGGCTGGCGCTCACTCGCGGGAAAACGTCGAAAAGCTGCGAAGTATACTGCACTTGCGCCCTGCGGGCAGTACGCCGGCCTCTATTTAATGCCGGCCGGCGACGCATGGCCGCCGCGCGCCGCTCAGCCCGCCGGGGCTGGCGGCACCGGCTGTTCCATCAGGCCAACCTGGTTGCGGCCATTGTTCTTGGCCTGGTAGAGCGCCTGGTCGGCCATCTCGATGAGAACCCGGAAGGTCTGTCCGCCGCCGCCCGGCACCAGGGTGCTGACGCCGATGCTGACGGTCAGGTACGAGCCCGGGCGTGGCTGGTCGTGGCTGATCTGCAGGCTCTCCACCGTACGCCGGACCTTTTCCGCCAGCAGCCGCGCGCCGCCCGGCGAGGTGCCCGGCAGGACCATGGCGAACTCCTCGCCGCCATAGCGCGCCGCCAGGTCCGAGGAGCGACTGCAGCCCTCGCGGATGGCCCCGGCGACCTGGCGCAGGGCCTCGTCGCCGGCGACGTGGCCGAAGGTGTCGTTGTAGCTCTTGAAATAGTCCACGTCGATCATCAGCAGCGACAGTTGCGACTGCTCGCGCAGCGAGCGGCGCCACTCCATCTCCAGGTATTCGTCGAAGTGACGACGGTTGGAGAGCCCGGTCAGGCCGTCGGAGTTCATCAGCCGCTGCAGCACCAGGTTGGTCTCCAGCAACTGCTGCTGGCTCTCGCGCAGCGCCCGATAGGCCTCGTCGCGTTGCTGCAGGGCGATGTACGAACGCGAGTGGTAGCGGATCCGCGCCACCAGCTCGATGGCGTCCGGCAGCTTGACCAGGTAGTCGTTGGCGCCGGCGGCGAACGCCGCGCTCTTCACCGTCGGCTCTTCCTTGGTCGACAGGACGATGATCGGGATGTCGCGGGTCGCCGGGTTGCCGCGGTAGGCGGCGAGCAGCGTGAGGCCGTCGACGCCGGGCATCACCAGGTCCTGGAGGATCACCGTCGGCTTGATCTGGTTGGCCACCGCCACCGCCTGCTGCGGATCGGAACAGAAGTGGAAGTCGATGCCCGCCTCGCTCGCCAGCGAGCGACGCACAGCCTCTCCGATCATGGCCTGATCATCGACAAGCAGTACCATGACCGCGCCGTCCAGAGGGGCGCCCAGGTCGGTCTTGCTCTCATGAGGGTTGTGCATGTTTCTCTCCGGGACCGGGGCCCCTCGTATCAAATTGAATGCTGTTCCACGCACCGCCACGGCGGGCGTCGGCGCCTACCCTGGCGCCTGGCCGGACTCGCGCCCGGCTAATCGAATACCTCCGCCAGGCGCGGGGCGATCTTTTCCAGGGAAAGGATCTGCACCGCGGCATCGATCGCCGCCGCGGCCTTCGGCATCCCGTAGACAGCGCAACTGGCCTGGTCCTGGGCGATGGTGAGGAAGCCGCGCTCGCGCATCTGCTTGAGGCCCTGGGCGCCATCGCGGCCCATGCCGGTCAGCAGCACGCCCACGGCATCGCCACGCCAATAGTTCGCCACGCTCTCGAAAAACACGTCGATGGACGGCCGGTACACGAAAGAACGCGGTTCGGCGGTGTACACCAGCGAACCGTTGCGCAACAGGCGGATGTGATTGTTGGTCCCCGCCAGCAGGATCTGCCCCGGTATCGGCGGCTCGCCATCGCGCGCCAGGCGCACCGGCAGCTTCGATTCGCTGGCCAGCCATTCGGCCATGCCGGCGGCGAAGACCTCGTCGACATGCTGCACCAGCACCACCGCGGCATTGAAACTGGCCGGCAGTTGCTTGAGCAACACCGCGAGCGACGCCGGACCGCCAGCCGAGGCGCCGATCGCCACCAGACGCTGGCGCGCCCCGCCGGCCTTCGGCGGCACCACCTGAACCTTGCCGCGGTTATCGCGCTGGCCGATCAGCCAGCCGACGTTCTGAATCTTGCGCAACAACGGCGCCGCCGCCGTTTGCGGGTTGCCGATGCCCAGCGCCGGCGTGTTCACCGCATCGAGCGCCCCATATCCCATCGCTTCGAAAACCCGGTGCACATTCTGCTCGATATCGACGGTAACAATCACGATCGCGCAAGGACTTTCCGCCATGATCCGACGAGTTGCCTCGACGCCGTCCATCACCGGCATGAGCAGGTCCATCAGCACCACGTCGGGCGTATCGGCGGCGCACTGGGTCACCGCCTCGGCACCGTTGCTGGCGACCCAGACGATCTGGTGCTGCGGCTCGAAGGCCAGCGCGCGGCGCAGCGCCTCGACGGCCAACGGCATGTCATTGACGATTCCGATCCTCAACCCTGTGCTTCTCCGATCAGGACGACGACGGCATCCAGCAAGGCCTCATCGTGGAAACTGGCCTTCGCCAGATAATAGTCGGCGCCGGCGTCGAGACCGCGCCGACGGTCCTCCTCACGATCCTTGTAGGACACCACCATCACCGGCAGCGACTGCAGGCGGCTGTCGCGACGCACCAGGGTGACCAGTTCGATACCGTCCATGCGCGGCATGTCGATATCGGTGATGAGCAGGTCGAAATGCTCCGAGCGCAGGGCGTTCCAGCCGTCCATGCCATCCACCGCCACTGCCACGTCGTAGCCGCGGCCGAGCAGGAGCTTGCGTTCCAGCTCACGCACCGTGAGCGAGTCGTCGACCACCAGGATGCGCTTGCGTTGCGCCCCGCCGGCCTGCCGCCGGCTGCGATCGATGCGCTCCAGGCGGCCGCTGCTGAGCAGCTTGCCGACCGAATGCAGGAGGTCCTCGACGTCCAGGATCAGCACCGGCGAACCGTCGTCCAGCAAGGCGCCGGCGGAAACGTCGCGCACCTTGCCCAGGCGCGGATCGAGGGGCATCACCACCAGGGTGCGCTCGCCGACGAAACGCTCCACGGCGACGCCGTAGACTGCATCGCGGTCGCGCACCACCACCACCGGGATGGCCCCTTCGGTGCGGCTGCTCTCGGGCCGCTGCAGCAGTTGCGCAGCCGAGACCAGGCCGACATGGCGCCCCTCGTACCAGAAGTGCTGGCGACCTTCGAGCTGGACGATCTCCTCCGCTTCCAGCTCGCACATGCGCTCGATGTGCGCCAGCGGGAAGGCGTAGGCCTCCTCGCCGATCTCCACCACCAGGCTGCGCACCACGGACAGGGTCAGCGGCACCTCGACGTGGAACAGCGTGCCCTGCCCCTGGCGTTGCTCCATGCGCACGCCGCCGCGCAACTGGCGGACCATGTGCTGCACGGCGTCCAGTCCGACGCCGCGACCGGACACCTCGGTGACCTGCTCGCGCATGCTGAAGCCGGGCAGGAAGAGAAACGCCAGGAGTTCCTCCTCGCTCAGTTGCGCCGCGGTCTCGGCGGTGGCGAACTGGCGATTGAGCACGGTCTCGCGCAGGCGCTGCAGATCGATGCCGCCGCCGTCGTCGCTCAGTTCCAGGACCAGCATGCCGGCGTGGTGGCGGGCACGGATGGTGATCCTGCCCTCGGCCGGCTTGCCGGCGGCGAGGCGGGTTTCCGGCGCCTCGATACCGTGATCGACGGCATTGCGCAGCAGGTGGGTGAGCGGCGCTTCGAGTTTTTCCAGGACATCCCGGTCGACCTGGGTGCTTTCGCCCTCGACCAGCAGGCGCACCTGCTTGCCCAGCGAGCGGCCCAGGTCGCGAACCATCCGCGCCTGGCCGCTAAGGACGTCGGCGAACGGTCGCATCCGCGAGGCCAGCGCCGCGTCGTAGAGCACCTGGGCGCGCTGGCCGCCCTGCCAGGCGAACTCGTCGAGATCGGCGATGTGCTGCACCAGCATCTGCTGGCATTCGCCGATCAGTTGCCGCGCCTCGCCGAGCATGGCCTGGGCCTGCGGGTCGAGGGCGGTTTCCTGGACCGTCTCGCGTACCACGTCGAGCGCGCGGCTGGCGCTGGACTGCAGGCGACGCAGGCGTTGCAGGGAATCGGCCAGCGGCTTGATGCGCTGGAACTCCACCAGCGACTTGCTGGAGATATCCAGCAGCCGGTCCAGGCGCTCGGCGGTGACCCGCAGGACCCGGCTGCGGCGCTCCTCGGCCTGTTCGCCGCCCGCCTGCCCGGCGGGCTCCTCGTCGTTGTCGTCGCTGGCGGCCGCTGACGCCGCTGGCGGCGCCTCGGGGGCCGCTTCCGGCAGGCCGGGAGTCGTCGCCGGCAGCTCCGCGCGGGCCAGCGGCAGGCCGCTGCGCACCAGGCCTTCGAGGCGCTGCACCAGACCGTCGATCTCTTCCCGCCCGGCGCCTTCGGCCCAGCCTGCGTCGCCGGCGGGCGGTGTGCCGATACGCAGCAACAGGTCGCAGCCCTGGAGCAACGCATCGATATGTTCCGATTGCAGGAGCAGGCGTCCGTCCTGCGCCTCCACCAGGCAATCCTCCATGACGTGCGCCACGCGCACGCCGGCGTCCAGCCCGACAATCCGCGCCGCGCCTTTCAGCGAGTGCGCGGCGCGCATGCAGGCTTCCAGTTGGTCGGCCTGGGTCGGGCTGCGCTCCAGCGCCATCAGGCCGGCGTTGAGCACCTGGGTCTGGGCCTCCGCCTCGAGCCGGAACAGCTCGAGCAGCGACGCGTCTCTCATCTGGTCCGGGGTCATGCCAGGCTCCGCGCTACGGCTTGCAGGAGAGGGCCTTCGTCGAGCAGGGTGATGCTCCGCTCACGCCATTGCAGCACGCCGGCCACGTGCCGGCGCGAGGCCTGGCCGTCGGCGTGGTTGGGCGGCAGTATCCGCGCCAGCGGAATCGCATGGATGCCGTCGACTTCCTCCACCGGCGCCACCACCGGACCGCCGGCGGCGGAAATGATCAGCATGCGCGGAACCACCCGGCGCTCGCTGACCGGCGCGGCGCCGGGTTCGAGATCCAGCAGTTCGCCCAGGGAAAGACAGGCGACCAGCGCGCCGCGCACGTTGGTCACCCCTTGCAGGGCGCGCGAGCGCTGGTGCGGCAGGGAATGGATAGGGTTCATCGGCGCCACTTCCACCAGGCTGCCGGTGGCCAGGCCGAACCACTCTTCGCCCAGGCGGAACACCAGGATCGAACGCGTCTCGCCGAGGTCGCTCTGTTCGCGCTGGCTGTCCATCGTTTCGGCGCTGTCGAGCTGGTCCTGGCGCAGGGCGATGCGGTCCAGCAAGTAGGTCGCCGCGGCAGCGTAAACCTCGCAGTTGCGGCAATGGACATGCTCGGCCAGGCGTTCGCAGGACTTGTCGCCATGCACGCCGATGCGGTTCCAGCAGTCATCCACCTGTTGGGTATCGAGCAAGGTCAGGCTCGCCTCAACCATCTTTGTTCACTCCACGGGCCGCACGTTGCTGCAGGCGCCGGGCGCCGGCATGGTCGCCGCGAGCGGCGAGCAGCGCCGCCAGGTGCGCCAGCGCCTCGGCGTGCTGCGGCTCCAGGTACAGGGCCTTGCGGTAGAAATCCTGGGCTTCCTGCTCCTGCCCGGCGACATCGCTGAGCAGCCCGAGCCAGTAGAAGACCGTGGCCGACGGCCCACGCGCGGCCAGTTGACGCTCGCAGGCGGCGCGCGCCTCGCGGTGCTGGCCGGCATCCGCCAGGCGGGCGATTTCGTCGAACTCGCCGACGGGACTGGCGAGAGGCTGGCCGCTGGCTGGCGGAACCAGGCTGGACAGGCGTTGGCGCGGTTTCGCCGGTGGCGGCGGCGAAGGCCGAACACTCGCACGTTCCGCGGCGGCGGCAACGACCGGGCGCGCTCCGTCGCTCACCGCTTTGGGCCGCGCGCCGCGGGGCGCCTCGCTGGTCCGGCGGAACACGAAAGACAGCGGCACGCCGATCGGCTGCATGCCATGCTGGCTGAGCAGGCTCGCCTCGGCTGGTCCGATGAACATCGCGCCGTCCGGCCGCAACAGGCGCTTGAGCACCTCGACCACCTCGCTCTGGGTCGGGCGGTCGAAATAGATCAGCAGGTTGCGGCAGAACACGAAATCGTAGGGTGCCTCGCCCGCCAGTAGCCCGGGATCGAGCAAATTGCCGCAGCGGAAGCGCACCTTGCGGCGAACCTGCTCGGCCAACTGGTAGCCATCGGCAACCTCGCTGAAATGGCGGTCGCGAAACCCCAGTTCATCGCCGCGGAAGGAATTCCTGCCGTACACCCCGAGGCTGGCGCGCTCGATCACCCGAGCGCTGACGTCCAGGGCGTCGACCTCGAACAGGTACTCGGAGAGCCCGGCATCGAGCAAGGCCATGACGATGGAATACGGCTCCTCGCCGGTGGAACAGGGCAGGCTGAGGATCCTTAGCGCGCGTCCGCCGCCCAGGCTCGGCAGGCGCTCGAAGGCCAGCCTGGCGAGGGTGGTGAACGACTCCGGGTAGCGGAAGAACCAGGTCTCCGGCACCACCACCGCTTCGATCAGCGCCTGCACCTCGCCCGGCGAGCCGTTCAGGCGCATCCAGTATTCGTCCTCGTCGTGCAGCGCGAGGCCGCTCATGCGCTGGCGTACCGCGCGCTCGATCACCGCGCTGCCCACCGAGCTGGCATCCAGGCCGATCCTGCTCTTGAGCAGGCGTTCGAAGCGATCGTTCATGCCGCCCCCTCGCCGCACTCCGGCGGAAACAGCAGGGCACGCACTTCGTCAGGCAGCAATGCCTCGACCCGCACCCATTGCACCAGTCCCCGCGGACCTTCATAAACCGGACCGAGATAGCGGGCCTCGCCGTTGTCCAGGCCATAGTCGCGGAACGCCGACGGTTCGCAGCGCAGGGTATCGGTGGCCTGTTCGAGGATCAGTCCGAGCCAGACCGGCTCCCGGTCCTGGCGGGCGCGGTATTCGACCAGCACGATGCGCGTGCTGGTGCGGGCCAGCGCCGCGCGGCCGAAGGCCATTGCGCAGAGGTCGAGCACCGGGACCAGGACGCCGCGATGGGAGAACACCCCGGCGACCCATTCCGGCGCCTCCGGAATGCGCTTCAGGCGCAGCAGCGGCAGCACTTCGACCACTTCGCGGGCATCCAGGGCATAGCGGTCGCCTTCCATGCGGAACAGCAGGAACAGCTTGCTGGTGCGTCGATGATCGCCGGTGGAGCGGGACACGGTCACAGCCTCAGACTTTGAAGCGGGATACGCCGTTGCGCAGCCCGTTCGCCACCAGGTTCAGCTCATCGATGGCGAAGCTGGCCTGGCGCAGCGACTCCACGGTCTGCCCGGTGGCCTCGCCCAATTGCACCAGCGCCTGGTTGATCTACTCGGCACCGGTAGCCTGGGCCTGCATACCCTCGTTGACCATCTGCACCCGCGGCGCCAGCGCCTGCACCTGCTGGATGATCTGCGACAGTTGCTCGCCGACCTGGCCGACCTCGGCGATACCGCGGCGGACCTCCTCGGAGAACTTGTCCATGCCCATCACCCCGGCCGATACCGCCGACTGGATCTCGCGCACCATCTGCTCAATGTCGTAGGTGGCGACCGCGGTCTGGTCCGCCAGCCGGCGCACCTCGGTGGCCACCACGGCGAACCCGCGGCCGTACTCGCCGGCCTTCTCCGCCTCGATGGCGGCGTTCAGCGAGAGCAGGTTGGTCTGGTCGGCGACCTTGACGATGGTGGTGACCACCTGGTTGATGTTGCCGGCCTTCTCGTTGAGGATCGCCAGCTTGGCGTTGACCAGGTCGGCCGCACCCATCACGTGGTGCATGGTTTCCTCCATGCGCGCCAGGCCCAACTGGCCGGAACCGGCCAGGGTCGAAGTCTGCTCGGCGGCACCGGAGACTTCGCTCATGGTCCGCACCAGGTCGCGCGAGGTGGCGGCGATCTCGCGAGAAGTGGCGCCGATCTCCGTGGTGGTCGCAGCGGTTTCGGTGGCGGTGGCCTGCTGCTGCTTGGAGGTCGCGGCGATCTCGGTGACCGAGGTGGTGACCTGCACCGAAGAACGCTGGGCCTGCGACACCAGGCCCTTGAGCTCTTCGGCCATGCCGTTGAAACCGGTCTCGATGGCGCCGAATTCGTCACGCCGGCCGAGGTTCAGGCGTGCGGTGAGGTCGCCACCGGCCATCAGGTCGAGGCTGCGGACGATCTTCTGGATCGGCTGGGTGATCGCCCGCAACAGCAGGAACCCGCAGATGCCGGCTACCACCACCGCCAGCAACAGGGTCACCAGCATGCTCAGTTCGGCGTCGTCCACCGCGTTGACGATGTTCTCCGAGGCGCGATCGGCGATGTCCTTGTTCAGCTCGATCAGCTCGTTGAGGTACTTGCGACCGTCGCGCCAGTGCTCGGTCAACGGGCCGGCGACGAGCTTGCCGGCTTCTTCGAAGCGTTTCTCGCGATACAGCTCGAGCACCTTGTCGTGCTGCTCCAGGTAGGCCTTGCGCACACCCAGGAAGCCGGCGAGCAGTTCGTGGTCGCGGGCCTCGTCCGGGTTCATGGTCTTCTGGTAGGAGGCGATCTGCTGGTCCAGGCGCTCCTCGCTGGCAAGGATGCTGTCAGCCTCGGCCTTGCTCAGCTCGTGGTCGTCGGTGACGCCGAACAGTTCCTGGGTCTGCAGGTAGTTGTCGGTCCACGAACTGCGTACCAGGGTGATGAAGTACATCCCCGGCATGGCGTCGTCCTGGACACGGTAGGCGCCCTTTTCCACCGTCAACATCTTCACGTACGCAGTAGCGGCCATCAGCAGCATGATCGCGATGATCACGGCGAAACTTGCCAGGATTCGCTGGCGAACAGTCCAGTTCTTCACATTTTTCCCCAAGACTCGAGTCCGGATTCGTTCCTGCCGCCACAACGGCCCGTCAATCGCGCGGACTGTATAGGCCGTCCCCGGCACCGGCAAGCAGCGCCATAGGGTTTTCCCGCTATTGTAGGCGCTGGAAAGGCGTTTTTTGACGCCAGAAGTGTGGCAGAAAGACAAAGAAAGAAAACTGGCAAGCCAGACTTTTCTGAGAAGACAGGCACATCACGGAGGGAATGAGCGCCCCGTCCCCATGCCGGGAACGGGGCGCGATGTCACCGGTGGATGTCGGTATGGCGGGTTTCGCGGAGGAACAGCAAGGCGCAGACCAGGCTGCCGCCGGTGATCAGCACCGGATACCAGAGGCCGTAGAAGATGTCGCCGGTGTACACCACCAGGGCGAACGAGACCGTGGGCAGGAAGCCGCCGAACCAGCCGTTGCCGATGTGGTACGGCAGGGACAGCGAGGAATAGCGGATGCGGGTCGGGAACAGTTCGACCATCAGCGCCGCCAGCGGGCCGTAGCAGAGGGTGGAGATCAGCACCAGGGCGAAGATGATGGCGATCACCATCGGCTTGTTCACCTGGTTACCGTCGGCCTGCTGCGGGTAGCCTGCCGCCTTCACCGCGGCCGCCATCGCTTCGGCGTCGAAGCCGGCGATCTCGGTCTCGCCGACCCGTATCCTGACGTCGCTGCCGGCGGGCGCCGCCACCGTCGAGTAGGGCAGGCCGGCCTTGACCAGGAAGGTCTTGACCTTGTCGCAGGGGCTGTCGAAGGTCGCCTTGCCCACCGGGTCGAACTGGAAGGTGCAGGTCGCCGGGTCGGCCACCACGCTGATCGGCGACTGCCGGCTGGCCTGGTCGATGGCCGGATTGGCGTAGTGGGTCAAGCCCTTGAACAGCGGGAAGTAGAACAGCGTGGCGAGCAGCAGGCCGGCCAGCAGCACTGGCTTGCGGCCGATGCGGTCGGACAGCCAGCCGGCGACGATGAAGAACGGCGCGCCAAGCACCAGGGCGACGATCAGCAGACCGTTGGCGGTGCCGCCATCGACCTTGAGCACCTGGGTGAGGAAGAACAGCACGTAGAACTGCGCCGTGTAGAAGGTCACCGCCTGGCCGGCATTGATGCTGAACAGCGCGGTCAACACCACCTTCAGGTTGCCCCACTGGGTGAAGGACTCGCGCAGCGGCGCCTTGCTGACCTTGCCCTCGGCCTTCATCTTGAGGAACGCCGGCGACTCGCGCATGGACAGGCGGATCCAGGTGGAAATGCCCAGCAGGACGATGGACAGCAGGAATGGCAGGCGCCAGCCCCAGGTCTCGAACTCGTCGCCGGTCAACTGGCGGCAGGCCAGGATCACCAGCAGCGAGAGCAACAGGCCGAGGGTCGCGGTGGACTGGATCCAACTGGTGTAGCTACCGCGCTTGTTCGCCGGGGCGTGCTCGGCGACGTAGATCGCCGCGCCGCCGTACTCGCCGCCCAGGGCCAGGCCCTGGAGCATGCGCAAGGTGACCAGGATGATCGGCGCGGCGACCCCGATCGAGGCATAGGTGGGCAGCAGGCCGACGGCGAAGGTCGACAGCCCCATCAGCAGGATGGTCACCAGGAAGGTGTACTTGCGCCCGATCATGTCGCCCAGGCGGCCGAACACCAGCGCGCCGAAGGGCCGCACCAGGAAGCCGGCGGCGAAGGCCATCAGGGCGAAGATGAAGGCCGTGGTGTCGTTGACGCCGGCGAAGAACTGCTTGCTGATCACCGCCGCCAGGGCGCCGTAGAGGAAGAAGTCGTACCACTCGAAGACCGTGCCCAGCGAGGAGGCGAAGATCACCTTGCGCTCCTCCTGGGGCGTGGTCGCAGGCACTGTGTAGGAAGGGGTCGTTGCGTACTCGGTCATTGCGGCTCTCCCGCCCCTTGTGGGGGCTCTTATTGTTGTCTGCCATTTCCGTTTTCAGCGTCGACCGCTGCGGCGCCGGGCGCCACGCGATACGGGGTGTAGCGATCCTCAGGCCTCCACCGCCTCCTTGCCGCCGGTAGCCATGGCGCTTTCGACGACCTGCGGTGCGGCCTCGCGGCGGCGCTCGGCGAGAATCATCTGCGCCGCCTTCTCGGCGATCACCAGCACCGGCGAACAGGTGTTGCCGGAGGTCAGGCTGGGCATGATCGAGGCATCGGCGATACGCAGGCCGGGGATTCCGTGCACCCTCAATTGCGCATCCACCACCGCTTGCGGCCCCTGGCCCATGCGGCAGGTGCCGGCAGGGTGGAAGATGGTGGTGCCGATCTCCGCCGCGGCGCGCTGCAGATCCTCTTCGCTGCGGTATTCCGGGCCGGGCTTGTACTCCTGCGGACGGAAGGCGGCCAGCGCCGGCGCGGCGGCGATGCGGCGGGTCAGGCGAATGGCGTCGGCGGCGACCTTGAGGTCGCGCGGATCGCTCAGGTAGTTGGGCTGGATCGACGGCGCCTCGCCCGGGTCGAGCGAGCGGATGCGCACCGTTCCCCGGCTGTGCGGACGCAGGTCGCAGACCGACGCGGTGAACGCCGGGAAGGCATGCAGCGGCTCGCCGAAGCGATCCAGCGAGAGCGGCTGGACGTGGTATTCGAGGTTGGCCGAGGGCTGCTGCGGATCGGAGCGGGCGAAGGCGCCCAGTTGGCTCGGCGCCATCGACAACGGCCCGCTGCGGCTCGCCAGGTAGCGCAGGCCCATGCCCAGCTTGCCCCATAGGCTGCCGGCGATCTGGTTGAGGGTGGGAACGCCGTCGACCTTGTAGATCATGCGCAGCTGCAGGTGATCCTGGAGATTGCCACCGACCCCGGGCAACTCGTGGACGACCCCGGCGCCGAGCTGCTCCAGCAGGTCCCGCGGGCCGATCCCGGAGCGTTGCAGCAGGCACGGCGAACCGATCGCGCCGGCGCTCAGGACGATCTCGCGGCGCGCCTCGAAGCGCTGCTCGCGGCCCTGCCAACGGACCGACAGGGCCCTGGCGCGGCCGTCCTCGAGGAGCACCCGCTGGACTTCGGCATGGGTCAGAACCGTCAGGTTGGCGCGCTGGGCGATGCCGCGCAGGAAGCCTTTCGAGGCATTCCAGCGCACCCCGCCGCGCTGGTTGACCTGGAAGTAGCCGCAGCCTTCGTTGTCGCCACCGTTGAAATCCTCGACGCTGGCGATGCCGGTCTGCGCCGCCGCCTGCTGGAAGGCATCGAGCAGCTTCCAGGAGAGCCGCTGGCGTTCTACCCGCCATTCGCCTCCGGCGCCGTGCATTTCGCTGGTCCCGGCGAAATGGTCCTCCATCCTGCGGAACAGCGGCAGCAGCTCTCTCCAGCTCCAGCCCGGATTGCCTTCGGCCACCCACTGGTCGTAGTCGCGGGCCTGGCCACGCATGTAGATCATGCCATTGATCGAGGAGCATCCTCCGAGCACCTTGCCGCGCGGGTACTTCAGGGAACGACCGTTGAGCCCGGGGACCTCGTCGGTGTCGAAGCACCAGTCGGTACGCGGGTTGCCGATGCAGTAGAGGTAGCCGACGGGAATGTGGATCCAGGGATAGTTGTCCGGACCGCCGGCTTCCAGCAGCAGGACACGGTTGGCAGGGTCGGCGGAAAGCCGGTTGGCCAGCAGGCAGCCGGCAGGTCCGGCGCCGACGATGAGGTAGTCGTAGGTATCCAGTACCTCGGGCATGGCGAGCCTCGTCTTGTCGTTCTTGTGATGGGCCGTCGGACCTGCGGATGACCGGCAAGTCTCGAACGGCTTGAGGCTAGTCGTTCATTCGCGATAAAAAAACAAACGTTTCGGGGCAGCTATTGTTCGTTTTCTAACAACGCCCCCTCGGCCCGGCAGAAGGCGCTCCCCATGTTCGACTGGAATGACCTGCGTTTCTTCCTCGAGTTGCAGCGCAGCGGTCGCCTGCTGACCGCCGCCAAGCGTCTCGGCACCACTCACGCCACGGTGGCCAGGCACATCGAGAACATCGAGCGCGACCTCGGCACCCAACTGTTCGCCCAGCACACCGGCGGCTACCAGTTGACTCCGGCCGGCCAGGCGCTGCTCAAGCACGCCGAGGCGATGGAGAACACCGCGCTGCTCGCCCAGGAAGAAATGAGCCAGAGCATCTCGCCGCTGGGGCAGATCCGCATCGGCGTCACCGAAGGCCTCGGCAGCGTCTTCCTCGCTCCGCGCCTGGCGCAATTGATGCGCCACTACCCGGGCCTGGAGGTCGAGCTGGTCTCGGTGCCGCGCTTCGTCAGCATCACCAACCGCGAAGCGGACATCGCCATCTCCCTAGACCGGCCGAGCGCCGACCTGGTGATCACCCGCCTGCTGACCCGCTATCGCCTGGCGTTGTTCGCCAGCCCCGCCTACCTGGAACAGGCGCCGCCGCTACGCGACCGCGACGACCTCGGCAGGCACCAGTGGATCGGCTACGTCGACGACCTGCTGTTCAGCCAGGAACTGATGTTCCACCACAGTTTCTGCCGCCACCCGCAGGTCGTGTTCCGCAGCACCAGCGTGGTCGCCCAGCAGCAGGCGGCGCAGGCCGGCATCGGCCTGGCGATCCTGCCGCACTTCATGGGTAGCCGCGATCCGTTGCTGGTACCGGTGCTGCCCGAGGAAAGCATCCAGCGCGAGTACTGGATGAGCACCCGGCGGGAGCTGCACCGCTCGGTGCGCCTGCGGGTGGTCTGGGACTTCCTGCTGGAGCTGTGCCAGCGCGAGCGGGAGGTTCTGCTCGGCCCTTCGGCGACGCCGCCGCCATGATGGCGGCGGTTATCCACGGAACGACGCTCCGCCGTCTCAGGCCAGGCGCTGCAGCGCCTGTCTGGCCTGGTTCTCCAGCTCCAGCTTGAACGAGGGTTCCAGGCGCAGCTGCCGCGCCAGCTCCTCGAGGTAGGAGCGCTCCATGAAGCTTTCCTCGTCGACCATCAGCAGGCTGGCCAGGTACATCTCCGCGGCGATCTCCGGGGTGCTCGCGGCACGGGCGATCTCGGCCGGGTCCAGCGGCTTGTTCAACTCGCGCTCCAGCCAGCCCTGCACCTCGCGGTCGCTGGTCAGCTTGGCCACCTCGCCTTCGATCATCTGCCGTTCGCGCTCGTCGATGTGGCCGTCGGCCTTGGCCGCACCGACGATGGCCTGGAGGATCGCGTGGCTATGCACTTCGGCCTGGGCTTCCGGCAGGCGGTCGACGGTCTGCGGCTGCGCCTGCGGCGCGGCGCCGTTCTGTTGCTGCTGCCAGTTGTTGTAGGCCTTGTAGGCGATCACCCCGAGCGCGGCGAGGCCGCCGTAGGTGATCGCCTTGCCACCGAACTTGCGCGCCTTCTTGTTTCCCAGCAGCAGGCCGATGGCGCCGGCCGCCAGGGCTCCGCCGCCGGCGCCGGAAAGCAGGCTGCCGAGCTGTCCGCCGCCGCTGGCGCCGGGCTTGCCGCCGGTCTTGTTCTGCAACATTTCCTGCCCGGACTTGAGCAATTGGTCGAGCAAACCACGGGTATTCATGAGGAACCTCCAGGACGTTCGGTAACAACCGGATTCGACCGACTCTAGCCCTTCGCGTCCGCGCTGCCCGCCGGGAGTTTGCTTCGAGATATTGCCGGCCTCCGCGGACACCTTGGCAAAGCGCGACGCATGTCACATTTTTCCAGATAGAGGCCTAGTGCCAGCAGAAAGCCCTTCGACGCGCCGGCATGGCCCTCTAAACTCCGCGCCCGCCCGCGACTGCGGGTCGGCGTCCAACGCCAGCCGCTCCGCGCGCATTCGCAACAGCAAACTGTGAACATGGCTCCCCCGAGCCACCCACTGCCTCGCAAAGGACTTCCCATGACCATCTCCCGCCGCGACTTCCTGAACGGCGTAGCCCTGACCATCGCCGCAGGCCTGACCCCCGCCGAGATCCTCCGCGCCGCCCCCGGCGGCCGCTACTATCCGTCCGCGCTCACCGGCCTGCGCGGTAGCCATCCGGGCGCCTTCGAAGTCGCACACCAGATGGGCTGGGAGAAGAAGACCTTCGATGTCGACCACCTGCCGATCGAAGAGGAATACGACCTGGTGGTGGTCGGCGGCGGCATCAGCGGCCTCGCCGCCGCCTGGTTCTATCGCGAACGGCACCCCGCGGCGCGCATCCTCGTCATCGAGAACCACGACGACTTCGGCGGCCATGCCAAGCGCAACGAATTCCAGGCCGGCGGGCGCACCATCCTCGGCTACGGCGGCAGCGAGTCGCTGCAATCGCCGAACGCCCTCTACAGCGAAGACGCCAAACACCTGCTGAAACGCCTGGGCGTCGAGCTCAAGCGCTTCGAGACAGCCTTCGACACCGACTTCTACCCCGGCCTGGGCCTGTCCCGCGCGGTGTTCTTCGACAAGGCCAGCTTCGGCGTGGACAAGCTGGTCAGCGGCGACCCGACGCCGATGGTTGCCGACGAGGTCCCCCGCGATCGTCTCAATGCCCGCTCCTGGCGCGCCTTCATCGGCGACTTCCCGCTGAGCCGCGAAGACCGGGAGGCGCTCATCGCGCTGTACGAATCACCTCGCGACTATCTTGCCGGCAAGAGCGTGGAAGAAAAGGAAACCTACCTGGCGAAGACCAGCTACCGCGACTACCTGCTCAAGAACGTCGGGCTCTCGGAAACCTCGGTGAAGTACTTCCAGGGCCGCAGCAACGACTTCTCTGCCCTCGGCGCCGACGCCCTGCCGGCGGCCGACGCATACGCCGCCGGCTTCCCCGGCTTCGACGCCCTCGGCCTGCCGCAACCCAGCGAGGAGGCCCAGGCGGAAATGGACGAGCCGTACATCTACCATTTCCCCGACGGCAACGCCTCGCTGGCTCGGCTCATGGTGCGCGACCTGATCCCCGCGGTGGCGCCGGGCCGAGGCATGGAGGACATCGTCATGGCCCGCTTCGACTACTCGAAGCTGGACCTCGCCGGGCACCCGGTGCGCCTGCGCCTGAACAGCACCGCCGTCAGCGTGCGCAACCGCGCCGGCGGCGTCGATGTCGGCTACAGCCGCGCCGGCCGCCTGCACCGGGTACGCGGCAAGCACTGCGTGATGGCCTGCTACAACATGATGGTGCCGTACCTGCTGCGCGACCTCTCCGAGGAGCAGGCCCACGCGCTGAGCCAGAACGTCAAGTTCCCGCTGGTGTACACCAAGGTATTGCTGCGCAACTGGCAGGCCTGGAAGACGCTCGGCATCCACGAGATCTACGCGCCGACCCTGCCCTACTCGCGGATCAAGCTGGACTTCCCGGTCGACCTCGGCAGCTACCGGCATCCACGCGACCCGCGGCAGCCGATCGGCGTGCACATGGTCTACGTGCCGACCACCCCGAACGCCGGCATGGACGCCCGCACCCAGGCTCGCGTAGGTCGCAGCAAGCTCTACGCGATGAGCTTCGAGCAACTGGAAAAGGACATCCGCGACCAGCTCCAGGCCATGCTCGGCCCGGCCGGCTTCGACCACTGCCGCGACATCACCGGCATCACCGTGAACCGCTGGTCGCACGGCTACTCCTACTTCATGAATACCCTCTACGACGACGAGGCGGAAAGCGAAGCGCTGATGGAACTGGCGCGAAGCAAGGTCGGCAATGTCGCCATCGCCAACTCGGATGCGGCCTGGGATGCCTACGCCCATGCCGCCATCGACCAGGCGGTCCGGGCAGTCCGCGAACTGGGTTGAAGGACGGCGACGGCAGCGGGACCCGCGCTGCCGTCGCGCCCTTCCGATGTCCAGCAAGACTGACAGAAATGTACTGACAGAGATTTCAACCCCTACTCCACGAAAGCCGTTCAAAGACCCTATGTTTCTCGGCCTCCCCTCGAAATAACCTAGGGAAAACACATAGGAAATTTCCCACTAGCATTCAGAAAAGTCCTGATTAAACCGACAGACACCATCGCTAGAATTCGAGCCCGTCCGGAGCTGCCTCCTGGCGGATTATCCGCCTGTCGGCGTTGCCGGTAGCCGCTGCGGAAACCTCCACCTCGATCGGGTTCGATTTCATGAAAACACGCGTCATCCTCGTCGACGACCACGCCCTCACCCTGATCGGCATGCGTTATCTGCTGAGTGCGTACGACGACCTGCGGATCGTCGCCCAGGCCCAGGACGCCGACGGCTTGCTGGCGCAGCTCGAAGCGCACCCCTGCGACCTGCTGATCACCGACCTGATGATGCCCGGCAGCCGGCAGGCCGACGGCTTGCGCCTGGTGCAGAAGGTCCGGCGGCGCTATCCGGACCTGCCGATCATCGTCGTCACCATGCTCGGCAACCCGGCACTCGTTTCATCCCTGCTCAAGCTGGGCATTCACGGCCTGGTGAGCAAACGCGGCATGCTCGACGATCTGCCCAAGGCGATCCGCCACGCCGGCCGTCGACCATTCATCTCGCGCTCCATCGCACACCTGCTGGAAGTGGGCGAAGCCGAGCACGGCAAGCCGCTGGCCAGCCTCGAACAACTCACCCCGCGCGAAGTGGAAGTGCTGCGCCTGTACGGCAGCGGCCTGGCGGTCGGGGAAATCGCCATCCGACTGTGCCGCAGCAAGCAGACCATCAGCGCGCAAAAGAGCAGCGCCATGCGCAAGCTTGGCCTGGACAGCAATGCCGGACTCTTTATCTACATCCGGGAAAACGGCCTGGCCTGAGCAGCGCGGCCGCGATATGTCCGCCCCGCCAGCCCGCTTCGCAAGGTCCGCGCAGCAGCTAGAATGTCCCGCAGCGCCGGGCGTCATCCGTGCCCGCCTCCGCCAAAGGACTCTTTTCACATGGACCGTAACCGCCGCCTCTCCGCCCGACTCTGCCTCCTGCTGCTGGGACTCGCCAGCCAGGCCGAAGCCCGCGAACCGCAGCCCTGCGCGTCGCGACTGCTTGACGCCGTAGCCAGGCAGGTCGGCCACGATGGCTGGATAGCCCCTTCGTACGAATCTTCCGGTCCGTTCCTCGCCGTGGCCTGCAAGCCCTGGCCGGACGACCCCGCGCAGACGGTGATCGCCATGGCCTACCTGGATCCGGGCGACACCGCCGTGGAAGGCGAACGCCACCCGCATCTGCTATTGGCCAAGGCCGACAGCCGCAGCGGCAAGCTGCTCGAACGCTACGACAGCGACTTCGAAGAAGACGCATCCGTCGCCGTCGGCAGCGACAGCCTCTGGCTGGACACCGCGCGCTACCGCCTGAGCCCGACGGTGCGCGCCTTCGGCGTGGTGTTCCATAGCGTGGCGCGTGGCGCCAGTTGTCCGGAAGCCGGCTTCGACAACCTGCTGACCCTGGTGGTGCCGGCCGGCGAAGGCAAGCTGCGGCCGGTGCTCAATACCTACCTGGATCAGTGGAGGACGCTGAAAGGCTCGGTCTGCTCCGCCGAGCCCGGGTTCGAACAGGAAGTCTCGCACCTGACCCTGGAACTCGGCCGCGGACGCTCCAACGGCTTTGCCGACCTGGTCGTCACCTCGCGGGTCAGCGACGGCGAAACGGAGAACGGCAAACCCTTGCGCACGGTGAAGCGCACGCTGCGCTATGACGGCGAGCGCTACCCGTTCGAGGAGTATTCGGACTTCTGGCACCGCCAGTGAGGGAAGGCCGTGGCCACCAGCCACGGCGAAACAGCGGAACCGCGCGCCCGCCGCAAGGGACGGACGCGCGTGGGGAACTCAGCTCTCGCTGGTTTCCTCGCTCTCTTCGGCGGGCGCCGGCTCCTGCTCCGGCTCGCCTTCGTCGCCCTGCTCGTCGTCCGACTGGCAATACGGCGTCGGGTCCTGCGGCCAGATCGCCTTGCCATTGCCGTCGAGCAACTGTTCGGCGCCGCAATCGGTGGTGGCCACGGTGAAGCGCGGCTTGCCGTTCAGGTCGTACAGTGCGCGCAGGGTTTCCGTCGCCTCGTCGCCAGTGCCGCTGACTTCGTAGCCCAGGATGTAACCCTGCTGCGGATTCACCTCCAGCTTCTGCCAGAGCGCCGGAACCAGCGTGCGTCCCTGGCGATCGAGCAACACGGTGTGGGCAGCGTTGTCCATACCGTCGAGACCTTCCAGGAAACGACCGTCATACGCAGACTGGATGCTGATCAGTTCGCCCGGCTCCAGCAGCATCTTGCCGCTGCGGTCCATCAGGCCCACCACCGGCACCTGGCTTTCCGAACCCATGAAGCTGACGGTCTTCTGCGGCCCGCCCTTCTTCGCCACGACGAACAGGTCGTTGCCCAGCGCGCCGATCTGCGCATAACCCGGCTTCACCCACTCGCTGCCTTCGTCGAGGTTGAAGATGCCGAAGTCGGCGCTGAACAGGCCGGTGCTCACGCCGACGGCAGCCAGGCCGGGCACGTCGACGGTGTAGCCAAGCGCGGTGAGGCCGGCGCTGTCGGCCGAATCGTACTGCGGCTGCACCTTCCAGGCGCCGCTGCGATCGATCAGGCCGTACTTGCCCGACGAGCCATCTTCCATGCGCTGCTGGGCCAGCCCGCCCTGCTTGCCGAAGGCGCCGCAACCGGCGAACTGGGCGGCGATCGCCACCTTGCCCTGGTAGTCGAGGTAGCCACAGGGGCTGTCGTACTTCTCGCGGAACGCCACCAGGCCGTTGGCCGGGGTGCCCAGGTAATCGTAGCTATTGCCGTCACCGACCACGTCGCCCTTGGCATCCACCAGTTGGGAGCCCTTGCCGATGACGCTGGCGCTCATCACGCCGTCGTGGAGGTCGCCCAGGCTCTCGTAGGCCACGGCCTTCTGTTCGCCGGTAGCGAGGTTGATGATCCACTTCTCCTCGCCACGCTCGGCGCTGATCAAGCCGCCGTGTTCGGCGACGCTGCCGTTGACCAGGGTGGTGTCGTAGAGCGCCTCGGTGAGCTGCTTGCCCTTGGCATCGAGGATGCCGCGCTTGCCATCGATCTCGTAGATGATGAATTCGTTGGCACTGTTGGGGTAGATGTCGTCGAAACGCGGCGCCTGGACTTCCTTGCCCTGGCCGTCGACCACGCCGTACTTGCCATCGCGGACGAAGCCATAGAGGTTGGGGGTGAGCAGCGACAGGGCTTCGCCGATATCGTCGCGCAACACCTTGCCGTCCTTCGCCTGGATCAGGTTCCAGCGCTCCTCGCGCGCCGCCATCAGGGTGCCCTGGTAGGCGCTGGCGACGATATTGTCGTAGTCGTTGTCGAACGGCACGAGCAGCTTGGCGTCCTGGTCGATCACCGCGCACTGGCCGTTGAGGCATAGCGGGATGCTCAGTGCAGCCATGCTCGGTGCGGCCGGTTGCGGCGCGACCGCCGCAGGCTTCGGCGCATCGTCGCCCTGGTTGCAGGCGCTGAGGAGCAAGGTGGAAACGGAGACGGCGAGGGTGTTGCGGCCGATACGCGACAGTCTTTGCATGCGGATATGTTCTCGTATGATCCCTGAGATATGTGTCCAGCCGCGATGCGCGCGACATCGCGGAACGCGGTAGCCTTCCCGGCGGAAAGGCGCGGGCATGATGCCCGTGCCGCGGACCGCCTGGCAATGCCCTGGTCCGTCGGCTCGGCGACAGGCGGCGCGCTTGCTGGCAGAATCGCGGCTTTCCGCAAACCGCGCAGGTACCGCCCCATGAACGACCGACTGCAGATCGAAGACCTCCTCCTGGGCGACGGCAAGGAGGTGGTGAAGGGTGCGCTGATCACCACCCAGTACAAGGGCACCCTGGAAGACGGCACGCTGTTCGACTCCTCCTACGAGCGCGGCCGGCCATTCCAGTGCGTGATCGGCACCGGACGAGTGATCAAGGGTTGGGACCAGGGCCTGATGGGCATGAAGGTCGGCGGCAAGCGACGGCTGTTCGTCCCTTCCCACCTGGCCTACGGCGAACGGCAGGTCGGCGCGCACATCAAGCCCCACTCCAACCTGCTGTTCGAGATCGAACTGCTGGAAGTGCTCACCCGCGACGACTGAGCCGAGGGACGGCGGCGGCCTCTGGCCGCCATGCGCAGGACGAATAGTCGCTCGACTATTCGCCCTGCACGAAGCCGGTTTCTCTTCTAATCCGCGGGGCGAGCCGCGGAACCCGTGGCAATGGCGCGAGGCAGGCCGTCCAGCACACGCAGCAGGCAGAACCCCAGGACGGCCCCCGCCGCGCCCGCGACCAGCATCAGGCCGATCGCGCCCGACCAGTCGAAACGGCTGACGATCAGGCCGATCAGCAAGGGGCCGATCACCTGCCCCAGGTAGTTGCCCTGCATTACCCAGCCGATGGCCAGTGGCGTCAGCGAAGGCGTGGGCGAGGCCAGCGGCGCGGTCGCCAGCACGGTGGTGGGAAGCATGCCGGCGACCGCCGAGAAGACGAACCCCAGCGCAATCGCCAGGAGCCCCGGCGTCGCGGCATGGAAGAACGCCGCACCGGTGACTCCCATCAGGATCGCGGTGGTCGCCAGCAAGGCGCCGGGACGTATGCCGCGGGAAAGGATGAAGCCCGCCGCGACATTGCCCAGGGCGTTCGCCGCGACGATGGCCGCGCCGATGAGTCCCGCAGTCTCCAGGGCGACACCCAGGCGCTGCATGAGGAACACGGGGAGGAACGTCATCAGGGCGAAGAACTGCAGGTTGTAGGTGGTGAAGCCGAGCGCCAGCAGGGTGATCGCCGGAACCTTGAGCAACGTGCCAAGACCGGCCGGCCTCACGCCTGCCGCCCTGCGCCCATCGTCGGCAGGGACGCTGAGCGGCAGCAGCAGCGCCGCGACCAGTACCAGCAGTGCGCTCAGTTGCCAGTCGGCGCGCCAGTCCGCGAGCAGCGGCCCGAACAGCATCGAGAGGGCGATTCCGCCTGCCATGAAGGTGCTCCACAGACCGAACACCACGCTGCGCCGCGTCTCGCTGGTAATCCTGTGCAACACGGCGGGCGCCGCCACCACCACGATGAGGAAACCGAGCCCCTCGACGAAGCGAGTGGCGAGCAACCAGGCGAAGTTCTGCATCGACGCACCGAGCAGGCTCGCTCCGCCGAGAATCGCCAGTCCGCCGGTCAGCAGCCGGCGATCTCCCCAGCGACGCACCAGGAGGCCAGCGGCGATGCCGCCGAATACGCCGACGAACGGAAAGGCGGACATGATCCAGCTCAGCGCGGCGAGGTCGCCGCCGAAGCTCCGTTGCAGCGACGGCAGGGCGATGGTCGCCTTGCCGACATGCAGGGCGGCGGCGATGCCGGCGAAGATCACATTGGCAACTGCCAGCCATCGCGGGCTGGCCTGGGGGTGCGGACGAGCGGGAGTGGACGGGCTATCCATCGTTGCCTCCGGGCATGGAGTGGCGCCCGGCAAAGTCGCCAGACGCTCTGCGCGAATTCTGATAGCTCAAGTTAACTTGAGGTAAAGAGCCCAGGAATCAAACGATGTGTTCCATCGCCCGCACCAATGGCAATCCGGCACGCCCGCTCAGTAGAAGTGCTCGCCGTAGAGGTCCCAGGCATTGCGCCGGGCTGCCCGGCGCAGCTGCTCGGTGCAATCCCGCCGACCGACGGCGGATCGTCCCGAGGTGGCAGCGACAGCCTCGGTCTCGATGCGGGACGGTTTGTTGCGCGGAGTGTTCAGGGACATGGCGGCGTCACCAGTTCATCCCCGTCGCCGGCCCGCTCAGCAGCGCCTTCGCCATGCCGCGCGCGGACGCCAGGTCCGGCGCCACGCTCACCGGCGGGCCGTAGACGGCCTGCAGCACCGGCGCCAGCTGCTGCAGGTCGGCGAGGTTGTCCGGCTGGCCGTTGGCACTGAGCAGGATGCCCCGGCAATGCTCGACGAAGCGCTGGCGATTTTCCTTGAGCCATAACACCAGGCGCTTGCGCGCTTGCTGGTCGCCTTCAGCTTCTTCCTGCGGGAGTGGCGGATAGACCAGGGCGAAATCGCACTCGACGGCCAGCAGCGCTTCGACCTCCTCCAACCAGCGCTCGACATCGGCCAGCTCGCGGGGCATCTCGCGGACCTGGACCAGGGGAAAGGCATCGATATCCAACAGGCTCTTAGCGGGGGCATTCATGGGGGGGACTCCTGCGGGGAGGCAAGGCGGAGGAATAAGCGGAAGTGCTTGCCAAAACAGTACTGTACGATACAGTTCTTAAATGACCAGCGTCAACCCTAACGAGAAACGCTCTCAGCAAACCGCCTGGAGGCTTGAACGGACCGTCCCGACGGCCCACCATGCGCACCTTCCGACCGCACCCCGCGAGGCCCGATACCGCCCATGAACGATGCGTCCCCCCGTCTGACCGAACGCGGCAGGCAACGCCGCCGCGCCATGCTCGACGCCGCCACCCAGGCCTTTCTCGAACACGGTTTCGAAGGCACCACCCTGGACATGGTGATTGAACGAGCCGGTGGTTCACGGGGAACCCTGTACAGCTCCTTCGGCGGCAAGGAAGGCCTGTTCGCCGCGGTGATCGCCCACATGATCGAGGAAATCTTCGACGACAGCGCCGAACAGCCGCGCCCCGCCGCCACGCTGAGCGCCACCCTCGAGCATTTCGGCCGGCGCTTTCTCACCAGCCTGCTCGATCCCCGCTGCCAGAGCCTCTATCGCCTGGTGGTGGCGGAATCTCCGCGGTTTCCGGCAATCGGCAAGTCCTTCTACGAGCAGGGGCCGCAGCAGAGCTACCTGCTGCTCAGCGAGCGACTGGCAGCGGTCGCCCCCCACATGGACGAGGAAACGCTCTACGCGGTGGCCTGCCAGTTTCTCGAGATGCTCAAGGCCGACCTGTTCCTCAAGGCCCTCAGCGTGGCCGACTTCCAGCCGACCATGGCGCTGCTGGAAACCCGCCTCAAGCTGTCGGTGGACATCATCGCCTGCTACCTGGAACACCTGTCGCAGCGCCCCGCGCAGGGCTGAGCGACGCGCCGTTCAGGCGGAGGGCGGCAGCGCCTGGCCCGGCAGATCGGTGAGGTGGATCTCGGTGACCAGGGGTTCCTGGCGCGGCAGGGTGCGCTCGAGCAGGGGCGAGAAGCGCGACAGCGCGCCGATCAGGTCCCACTGGGTCTCCAGGGCGGCCCCCAGCTCCGAGAGTTCGTTCAGGACCCGGTGACCGACCCGTTGCAGGCGTGGCTCCTCGCTCTGGCTGAGTTCCACCGAAAGGTGCGCCAGCATGGTGGTCATGTTGTTCATGTTGCGTGTCGCCAGGACCAGGATATTGGCCAGCAGGGCGACATCGCTGTCAGGCAGGGAGGCGTGGGGAGAACCGGCGTTGGCGTGCATGCGAGCATCCTTTCTCGAAGTGCGGTCCGGAGCGAACGTCGCGGGAGAATAGCATCATATTGCCATTACGCAATATCTCCCGCGAAACGCTCAGGATGATTTCCTGATGCCAGGCAGACCGCCAAGGGCGGCAAAGGTTTCCATCAGGTGGACCGCCGGCGCCTCGCCGCGCCGACGGCCCCGACGGCTCACTGCATTTCCAGGGATTTGCGCGGCGGCGTGCTGCGATGAGCGGCTCGCAGGTACTGCGGCGGCCAGGGCATCTGCTCGTTGCGCAGTTCGTCGGCGGCGTGCAACGGCCAGTACGGATCGCGCAGCAGTTCACGGGCAAGCAGGATCAGGTCGGCCTGGCCGGTGCGCAGGATATGCTCGGCCTGCACCGGCTCGGTGATCATGCCCACCGTGCCGCTGGCGATGCCGGCCTCCTTCTTCACCCGTTCGGCGAACTCGGTCTGGTAGCCCGGTCCTACCGGGATTTCCGCATTCGCCGCGGTACCGCCGGAAGACACGTCGATCAGGTCCACGCCCAGGTCCTTCAGGCGCCGGGCCAGTTCCACGGTCTCGTCGGGGTTCCAGCCATCCTCCACCCAGTCGGTGGCGGACAGCCGCACGAATAATGGCAACTCTTCCGGCCAGGCCTTGCGCACCGCGGCGGTGACCTGCAGAAGCAGGCGGATGCGGTTCTCGAAGCAGCCGCCGTACTGGTCGCGACGCTGGTTCGACAGCGGCGAGAGGAACTGATGCAACAGGTAGCCGTGGGCCGCATGCACCTCCGCGACCTTGAAGCCGGCAGCCAGGGAGCGCTCGGCGGCGCGTACGAAGGCCTGCACCAGCGCCTCGATCTGCGCCTCGCTCAGGGCCTCGGGGGTCGTGTGCTGGGGATCGAACGGGATCGCCGACGGCGCCACCGGTATCCAGCCGCCGTCGCCGATCGGCACGCTGCCGTGCTTGCCCAGCCACGGCCGCCAGGTACTCGCCTTGCGCCCGGCGTGGGCCAGCTGGACCCCGGCGACCGCGCCCTGGGACTCGATGAAACGGGTGATGCGATGCAACGGCTCGACATGCGCGTCGCTCCAGATGCCGAGGTCGTCGGCGGTGATGCGCCCCTCGGGCAACACCGCGGTGGCTTCGACGATCACCAGGCCGGCGCCGCCCACCGCGCGGCTGCCCAGGTGCACGAGATGCCAGTCGTTGGCCAGGCCCTCCTGCGCCGAATACTGGCACATGGGCGATACGGCGATGCGGTTGGGCAAGGTGATTTGACGCAGGCTAAGAGGCTCGAACAGCAGACTCATGGCAGGACTCCCGGTCGGTCTTGGAATAAATGCTCACCCCTGAACTTTAGACCGGGTTCGCGGAGGCCAGCGGCCCAAGCGACATAAAGCAGCCGTCCTCCTGGCGGAAGACGGCTTGAGCGGCCCCGGCCGGCATTCCTTCCTGGAGTGCCGGCCGGGGCCACCGAGCTTACAACGCGCTCGGGCAGGTCACGCCGACGGTGCTGAACGCCCGGGTGACGTCAGCCGCCGAGTAGTTGCGGTTCTGCGCCGAGCTAATCACTCCACAGGCACCGCTGTTGTAGTTGCTGGTGGCGGTCCAGTAGTAGCGGTTGGCGTCGACGAACACCTCGAAGGCCTTGCGGGTATCCCAGCCCGGCGAGTTGGCCAGCAGGTAGAACGCACGGTTGTACACGCCGCTGGAGTGGTGCACGTCGATACCGTTGTAGTACTGCGAGGCGTTGTCGATGGATCGCCCGTCGCGGCTGGGCTGGTCCATGTAGCGCAACGCACCGCTGCCCTTCTTGATGTCGTAGCCGATCAGGAAGTCGTTCTTGCCGCGCATGTAGAACTCGGCGGCCTCGCCGGCCATGTCGGAGAACGCCTCGTTCATTCCGCCGGATTGCCCGCGGTAGATCAGCCCGGAGTTCTGCTCGGTGAAGCCGTGGCTGACCTCGTGGGCCGCCACGTCCAGCGACACCAGCGGATAGAACATGGTGGCGCCGTCGCCGAAGAGCATCGCCGTGCCGTCCCAGTAGGCGTTCTCCACACTGCGCCCGTAGTGCACCTTCATGTACAGCTTGTGGGTCAGCGGGCTGGTGCCGAACCAGTCCCGGTACAGGTTGAACACCACGCCGCCGAAGAAATGCGCGTCGTTCAGTGGCGAATAAGCGCCGTTGACCTGCTTGTAGGTGTTGGTCGGGCAGGCGAAGCGGAACGGCGTGGTCTTGCTGTCGTTGGTGCTGCCGTTCATGTCGACGGTGATGACGTTGCCGTCGTCCATCTCGCAGCGGTCGTTGACGATCAGCGGACCGTAGTCGCTACCGTAGGTGTACTTGCCGATCTTCTGGTTGCCACCGGGGCCGCCCGCCTCGGCGTGGGCCAGGCCTTCCCACTGATCGAGCACTTCACCGGTCTTGGCGTCGATGACGAAATGCGGCCGCGACAGTCCCTCGCCGGGAATCAGGTAGGAGACGTTGTAGACCAGTTGGGCGATGTTGTTCTCGCCCAGGCGGATCACCAGTTCCACTTTGTCATTCTCGGTCTTGCGGCCCTGGGCCTTCAGGCTCTTGGCCTGGGCCAGCACCTGCTCGGCGGATACCGCCGCGGTGGTGCTGCCCGGCAGGTCGGCGGCGATGTTGGCGACGAAATGGCCGCTGCGCCGCGCCGCCACGCTCTTGCCGGGACCCTTGACTTCGGTGATGGCTTCGCCGACCACCCGTACGCCGTTGTGGAATTGCTCGTAGCGGGTGACCTGCTTGCCGTTGGGCAGGGTCGTGCTGCGGATCGCTTTCAGTTCGTCGGCACCGCCGGCGCCGACCGCGGCTTGCAAGGTGACCGGGCCGGGCGCGCCCTGGGCAGCCTTGCTGGGGAGTTTGGACACGTCGATCAGGTCGGCGGCAAAAGCGGCCGGCGAAACACCCATGATCGCAACGAACAACAGGTCAAGCGTAGAAACCTTCTTCATCTTGTTCAGTTCTCCTGGTTTTTTCAGGCCGAAGTACTCGGCCGACGCTTACCGCCGCCTTGTGGGCTGATCGGAACAGCCGTATCAGTCCTTCGGGTAGAAGGAACTGCACTCCCCTGGCTCGGTCCCGTTTTCGACGGTGCTTTCGTGTACCAAAAAGAACCCGCGGCCAAACCTGCCAGAACTGGCAGGTAGCCTTGATTTCGCCGGAAATCTGTATGTTTTCGCTGGAATAGCTAGCAGAAAAGCAGGTGGCAGCTAGGTTGCCCCCAGCCCCGGGACGCGCTCAGCGAGGGGCCATGTGGACGATCATCAGTTGCACGCTTTCCTGGCCGCGGAATTCGTTGACGTCGAGCTTGTAGGCCAGCTCGGCCCAGCGCACGGTAGGGTTGGGCCACTGCTCGCGGTCGATGTTGAAGGCAATGCCATCCAGTTGCAGCGAGCCGCATTCGCTTTTCAGCACCAGCTTCAGGTGACGCTCGCCGACGATCCGCTGCTGCACCAGCTGGAACACCCCGTGGAACATCGGCTCGGGAAAGTGCTGGCCCCAGGGACCGGCCTGGCGCAACGCGCGCGCCAGCTCCAGGTGGAACTCCTGGATGCTCAACTGGCCATCGGAGAGCAGGCGCCCGGCCAGGTCCTCCTCGGCCAGTTGGCGGCGTACTTCGGCATCGAAGGCGGCGGAGAAAGCGCCGAAGTTTTCCTGCGGCAACGATAGTCCGGCAGCCATCGCGTGGCCGCCGAACTTGCTGATCAGCCCGGGATGACGGGCGGCTACCGCGTCCAGCGCGTCGCGGATGTGGAAGCCGGGAATCGACCGTGCCGAGCCTTTCAGGCTGCCGTCGCCGGCGTCGGCGAAGGCGATGGTCGGCCGGTGGTAACGCTCCTTCAGGCGCGAGGCGAGGATTCCGATCACGCCCTGGTGCCAGTCGGCGTCGAACAGGCACAAGCCGAACGGCAGTTGCTCCAGGCTCAGCTCCTTGAGCTGCGCCAGCGCCTCGCGCTGCATACCCTGCTCGATGGCCTTGCGGTCCTGGTTCAACTGGTCGAGCTGCACCGCCATGTCGCGGGCCAGCGCTTCGTCGTCGCAGAGCAGGCATTCGATGCCGAGGGACATGTCGTCGAGCCGACCCGCCGCGTTCAGGCGCGGACCGAGGATGAAACCCAGGTCGGTGGAGGTGATCCGTACCGGAGGCCGCCCGGCCACCTCCAGCAGCGCGCGCAAGCCCGGCCGGGCGCGGCCGGCGCGGATGCGCGCGAGGCCCTGGTGGACCAGGATGCGGTTGTTGGCATCGAGCGGCACCACATCGGCGACGCTGCCCAGCGCCACCAGGTCGAGCAGCTCGGCGAGGTTCGGTTCCTTCAGCCCGCGCCGGGCGAACCAGTCCAGCTCGCGCAGGCGCGCCCGCAACGCCAGCATCACATAGAAGATCACCCCGACCCCGGCCATGGCCTTGCTGGGGAATTCGCAGCCCGGCTGGTTGGGGTTGATGATCGCATCCGCCGCCGGCAGTTCCGGGCCAGGCAGGTGGTGGTCGGTGACCAGCACCTTGAGCCCCGCGGCTTTCGCCGCCTGGACGCCGTCCACGCTGGAGATGCCGTTGTCCACCGTCACCAGCAGGTCGGGACGCTTCTCCAGGGCCACGCCGACGATCTCCGGGGTCAGGCCGTAGCCGTACTCGAAGCGGTTCGGCACCAGGTAATCGACCCAGGCCGCGCCGAGCATGCGCAGGGCCAGCACGCCGACGCTGCTGGCGGTGGCGCCGTCGGCGTCGAAGTCGCCGACGATGAGAATCCGCTGGCCGCCCTCCAGGGCATCCACCAGCAGCGCCACGCCCTCCTCGATGCCTTTCAGCCGCTGGAAGGGAATCAGCCGCGCCAGGCCCTTGTCCAGCTCCTCGGCGCAACGCACGCCACGAGCTGCGTACAGGCGTGCCAGCAATGGCGGAAGGTCGCCGAGATCGGGCAGGGTTTCGGGCAGGGGGCGGGGTTCGATACGCATCAGGTCACTCGTTCGGCTCGACGGAAGGAAACGGCGGCGGCGATCAACGCTCGCCCTGCAGCCATTCCAGCTGCAACTCGTGCTGGCCGTTCTCGTCGGTGACGAACAGGGTGCCCTCGCTGATCATCACGGTCCAGTTGATCGAACGCGGCAGGTCGCGGGACAGGCTCTCCAGGGGTTCCTGGGGCACTGCCGCGACGTTGATGTTCTTCAGGCTGCGCACGCTGTCCAGCACCTTGGTCTGCCAGACCCGCAGGTTGCCATAGGCGAGCAGGCTGAAGCGCTCGCAGCGACGCGAGCACCAGGTGATGCGCTCGGCGTCCGGCTGGCCGACTTCGATCCAGTGCAGGACCCGGCCGTCCAGGCTCTTTTCCCAGAGCGCCGGTTCGTCCACGTCCGACAGGCCACGCCCGAAGGCGATCTGCTCGCCGTACCACAGCACGTAGGCCAGCAAGCGCACGGCCAGGCGCTCCTCGGTCTCGGAGGGGTGCCGGGCCACGGTCAGGCGCAACGTCTCGTAGACCCCGCGGTCCAGGTCGGTGAGGGAAATATCGGCTTTATAGGGCGTGGATTGCAGGGCCATGGGAATACCGGCGTGGGAAGCGAAAGGGCGCAAGTCTAACCTGAAACCTGCCCGCGTGCGGTCCGCCGGCCGACCGCCTGCCCTGCCTTTCTCGCGTCGCTGCCGCTCAGCGCGGGGCGTAGCGGCCCCAGAGTTCCTCGAATTCACGCCGATAGGCGCCGATCAGCACGGCGTCGTCGGTTACCAGCAGGTTCTCTTCGTTGTTGACGCTGGCGCTGCGGGTCCAGTTGAAACTGCCGTTGAGCAGCCAGGCGCCATCCACCAGGGCGAACTTGTGGTGCATGTGGAAGGGACTGTCGTCGATTCGCAGCGGCACGCCGGCCTCGCGCAGCGCATGGATGTCGCTGCCTTCGTCGAACTGCTTGTCATCGTCGCTGATGATCCGCACCGGAACACCACGCCGATGGCAGGCCAGGATTTCCGCACTGAGCTGGTCGTCGGAGATGGTGAACACGCAGATGTCCAGGCTCTGCCTGGCCTGCCGGCACAGCTCGCGGATCTTCCGCCGACACTCCTCGCCGGGACTGAAATAGGCGCTGGCGCGGCTGCGCGGCGCCGCCGCGGTAACCTCCAGGGTGCGCACCACCTGCTCCAGCCACTTCAGGGCGGCTATCCGTTCGCCCTGCTCCTCCACGAGGACCAGCTCACGCACCAGGTCGAAGGCACGGTTGCGCAGGAAACGCACCTGGTCGGGCGCCAGCTCGCTGCCCAGTTGGCGTAGTTCGTCCCGTTCCTCGTTGCTCAGCTTCAGGTCGGCCAGGCTGTCGCGCAGTTGGCGGTCCAATCCGTCGAAGTCCATTTCCCGCTCCTCGTGTCCTCAGGGTTGATCGTTCTCCAGCGGCCTCTCGCCGCCCAGCAACCGGCCCAGTTCGTCGAGGCGGCTGGATATCTCGTTGATGCGGTTGTGCGTGCGCAGGTCGACGTCGATCTTGCGGTCCATCACCTTGATCAGCGGCAGGAAACTGTCCTGCAGGCAGGCGGCAAGGCTCTCCAGCACCTGCTGCACGCCCGGCTGCGCAGGCGCCGTCACCTCGACGTTCAGCGCCGGCGCGCCCTGGCCGAGCTGGCGCAATCCAGCCAGCAACTCGTCCCAGGGCGCCGGTTGTACCGGCTGGGGTTCGCGAGCCAGGCCACGGACGCTTTCCACCAGGTCGTTGAGCTGCGCCACCAGCCGTCCGCCGACGTCGGCGTCGCTGCCGCCCATGGACTTGTTGCGCAGGAAGTCACGCTTGATCTGCGCCCAGCGCTCGGCCTGCTCGGGGCTCTGGTTGCCGCGCAGTTCGGCGAGCTTCAGCAGGTTCTCCTCGGCTCCGGTGGTCAGCAGTTGCGACTCGCCCTGGTAGTGGTCGGCGATCAGTTGCAGCAGCTCGGCATCGTTCATCACCGCGGAGATCTTCTCCGCCATCTTGTTCATGTTGCGGTAGCTGCCCTGCAGCTTGAACGGCGGCTCGCTGCGGTACTGGTCGGCCTGGGCGGCGCTGGCGATGTACTGCTGGTTGACCTTGAGCACCACGTCGCGCACCTGCATGAGGCGTTGCAGGGTGCTGCTGATCTCGTTGATCTCGGCACCGCTGTAGCCGTGGGCCAGCTCGTTGCTGGAGAACGGCTTGCCCTCGGCCTTGGCGACGAAGCGATAGACGTCGGCCATGTCGCGGGTGGCCAGCGGCGCGAGAACCGGGTTGGAGGTCAGGGCGTTCTCGATGTAGCTGAGGGAGAACGCCTCCTGCATGCCGCTGAGGGTGTCGCCGAGGTTGTAGATGTCGGCGCGGTTGGCGAGCATGTCGGGAATGCGGAAGACCTCGCCGGACTCGGTGTAGGGGTTGCCCGCCATCACCACGCAGAACTTCCGCCCACGCATGTCGTAGGTCTTGGTCCGGCCCTTCCACACCCCTTCCACCCGGCGCGTGCCGTCGCAGAGGGAGATGAACTTCTGCAGGAACTCCGGATGGGTGTGCTGGATGTCGTCGACATAGAGCATCACGTTGTTGCCCATCTCCAGCGCCAGGTTGAGCTTCTCCAGTTCCTGCCGCGAAGTCGCGTCCGGCGCCTGCCCGGGGTCGAGCGAGCGCACCTCGTGGCCGAGGGCAGGACCGTTGATCTTCATGAAGATCAGCCCCAGGCGGTGCGCCACGTACTCCATCAGGGTGGTCTTGCCGTAGCCTGGCGGGGAGATCAGCATCAGCAGGCCCATCAGGTCGGTGCGCTTGTTCTCGCCCACCGTCCCCATCTGCTTGGCCAGGTTGTCGCCGATGACACCCAGGTAGACGTCATTGATCAGCTTGTTGCGAACGAACGAGGACAGCGGTCGCGGCTTGAACTCGGCCAGGCGCAATGCCTCGCGCTCGTGTTCGACGATCTCCTGGCGCAGCGCCTGGTAGCGCCGCAGCCCCGGCAGGAATTGCTGGCGATGGCGACGCAGGCGGCCGAAGAAGTCGTCCACCGCCAGCGCCAGGCCGCGTTCGACGATGCGCGGATGCTCGCCCATCAGGCCGTCGACCTGGAAGCGCAGGTCGACCTCGGTGATCCGTCGTGGCATCTCCTCGTCCAGCAACGAGAGCGCCACCGCCTCGTCCAGGTAGGCCGCCAGCGGCTGGAACTCGGCGTCGCCACATAGTCCGCGCAGCCAGTTGCCGGCCAGTTCCCACTGGGCGGCGGGCCGCTCGTCGAGGCGCTCCAGGGTCTGCCGGTAGTCGTCCCATAGACGCGCGCCTTGCAGGCGCAGCTTGAGTCCTTCCTGCAATTGCCGGGCATATTTGCTGAAGGTGAATTCGGGACGCTCGGCGGACAATTCCCAGACCAGGTACTCGGCCGCCTCGTCGATATGCTGCGGGTCCAGCGCGATGGGCTGTTCGGCGAGCAGCGCACGCATCGCCGCGGCCACTTCGCCGCGAAGGGCGAGCAGGCCGTCGTCACGACCGAACATCTGCTGGATGCCGCGGCTGCTGCGTGCCCGCTCGGGCCAGCCGGCGACCTCCCGCTCCTCGCGCCGGCGGCTCCAGAACAGGCTGGCGAAAGCCCGCGCCGAGGGCGCGTAGCGTAGCAGTCCGGCGCTCTCGCGCAACGGCAGCAGGCGAACCAGGATCGCCGCCGCATCGTGGTCGTGAATACCTTTCTCGTAGCCCTCCTTGTAGCGCGGCGCGGCGAAATCGCGGATCGCCCGCGCCAGCTCGTCCGGCTGCGCCAGCAGCGCCTGCAAGCGCTCCAGGCTGAAGCCATCGCGGCCCGCGTCGGCGGCGGCGAGCACTTCGCCGGCGAGATATTCGGCGCGGTACAGCGTCTCCGATTCGGACTCCAGGTTCACCTGCCAGAACCCGCGCAACTCATCGAGCCGCGGGTCCTGCAGCGGTTCGAGGAAATCGGTGCCGGTCAGGTGCAGGTACAGCGCGTCGCCGCGCGGCATCAGGGTCAGGTCGAGTTCCTGGGTGTTGACGCTGAAGCGGTGGCGCGGGCCCAGGCGGATGACGTCGCCGCCCTCCTCGAACAGCTCGCTCTTGTCGCGCAATGCGCGGACCGCCTGGTCGCGCGCGGCCTTCAGGCGCGCCTCGACGTCGTCGGCCTTGACGCTGTCCTTCAATTCGCGAAGACGTTCGGCCAGTTCGCGCAACTTGAGGATCAGCGGGTCGGCGGCGAAGAACGCGTTCAGTTCCTCCGCCTGGGTGAAGCGCGCGGTGCGTCGTTGCAGGCTGTCGAGGATTCGCCGGGCGGCGTCGAGCAATCCCTGGGCCTTGCGCTGGCGCTCGTCGAGCAGGGTCTGCTTGTGCGCCTCGAAGGTTTCCAGCAGCTCCTCACGCTTGGCCAGGATGTCGCCGAGGAACTGCTCATGGTCGCCGAACTGGCTTTCCAGTTCCTCCAGTTGCACCAGCAGGCGCGACAGTTGCTCGTCGCAGCGCTCGGGGTCCTGGGCCTGGGCCAGGGCGTTGGTGATGCCCTGGCCGAAGAGTTTGAACTGGGCACCGAACTGGGCCACGGTCTCGCTCGAACCGAGTCCCTTGCGCCGCTGCTCGGCGCGCGCCTTGGCCTGGTTCAGGCGGGCGTAGATCTCCGAGATCGACTCGATGATGCGGGTCCGCTGGGTCGCGTCGTCGATGCGCAGCGAAGCCATCAGCGAGGACAGCATGTCGAGGTCGCCAGCCATCGCCTCCAGGGCCGCCAGCGGCTCGCCGAGCTGGGCCACGGTCTCGGCTTTCTGCGCCTCGCCATCGAGGCTCTGCAGGCGCTCCAGCAAGGGCTGCAGGGCCTGTTCGCTGGCGAGGAAGGTCGCAGTGGCGGCGGCCACCCGCTCGTGGGCCGCGAGCAGTTCGGCCTCCATGGCGTCGAGTCGCGCCACGTCGATGTAGCGGTACTCGCGGATGGTCAGCAGCAAGCCACGCTGGGCGGTGATGCCGTTGAGCCCGTCGACGAACTGCTGCACCCGGTCCCAGCCGTCGGGCAGCAAGCCGGAGAGCAGCGCCTTGTGCCGCTCCTCCGCGTCGACCATCGCCTGGGCCGACTGGCGGCGGATACTCTCGACCTTCTCGTATTCGTCGAGCACCAGCTCGGCGGTCGCCGCCACTTCGCGCAACAGCGGCGCCAAGCCGTCCAGTTGGTCGCTGCCGAGCCAGTGGTAGACGTCGAACAGGCGCTGGGTGTTCTGGCACAGCAGCGAGTAGCGCTGGATCGAAACCGCCGGAGTCTCGATCTCCCGGCACAGGTCGTAGAGGTCGGAGACGCCGCGCACCAGCTCGGCATTGCCGATCCGCCCGAGGAAACCGCTACGCGCCGGTTGGCGGGCCGCGTACTCCTCGGTGCAGAACGGCGTCTGCCAGACCTGCATTGGATGGATGCGGGTCGGTTCCTCGCCTTCGGCGGCGAAGATCACCATGCGTCCGTCCTCCAGGCGCGCGTAGCCGTGGCCGAACAGCGGATTCTGCAACTGGCGGTTGATCAGGTTGTAGGTGAGCAGCACGTTCCGCCCCTGCTCGGGATGGTAGAAAACGTACTGCACGTCCTCGCCGTTGGGCGAGCGTACCGAGCGCTTGAAGCGCATGCCTTCCATGGATTGTTCGAAGGTGCGGTACTCGCCGTTCTGCAGGTAGTAGCCGCCGGGGAAGATGATCCCGTGGTCCTCCGGCAACTGGATGCAGGCCAGGCCGATGGCGTCGATGCGCTCGACCTTGCCGGTCAGGCTGTTGAACACCAGGTAGCGCCACTGCTCTTCGCGATAGGGCAGGACCTTGAGCAGCAGCAGGCTGCCGAGGCGGGCGAATTCAACCTGCGCGTCGTCCAGCGACTGGGTCTTGTCCATCACCTCTTCGCGATAGATGCCCAGGCCGACCTCGGTGTTGTTCTCGACCTTGATGGTCAGGTCGCCACCGATGGTCTCGACGAACAGGGTGTCGAGGATGTTCAGGTGCGGGAAACGGCCCTCCACCACCATCTCGCGGGTAGCCCGCTGCCATTCGAAGTCGAACGGTGCCGGCAAGGCGATGTCGCGCTCGCCGCGGTTGTCGATGTAGCGGACTTCGCTGCCGTCGCTGGAGATCGACCAGCGGAACACGCGGATGTCGGTGATCCGCTCGCCGATCTGGAAGCTGGCCAGCAGCTTGCCGTCGCGGATCGCCAATTGCAGCAGGCGGGTGTTCTTGTAGTAGGTGTAAAGCTCGTTGAAGTCGTTGACGAAGCCCGGCGCGGCGAGAAAGCTGTCCCCCAGTGGCACAGGCTCCGCCTCGTAGCCTTCGCTGCCCTCCACCAGGCGGTAGAGGGAGAACACGTCGGCCACGCCGGTTTCCTTGCGCAGGCCGATGAACACGTTATAGCCGAACAGCAGGCAATCGCCGACCTGGACGATATCGCGGGCGATGCAGTTGTTCTCGGTACGGATGCGGACCCGGCCGATCACATCCATCTGGCTGTCGCCGAACTCCTCCAGGCGACTGGCGTTGAGCCTTTCGGCGGTCTGCCGCAGGCGCTGGCCCTGCTCCAGCAGGCGCTTGTGCAGCACCTCGTAGGCGCCGCCCTCGGCAACGGCCTTGTCCAATACGTCCTGCGCGGGAGTTGCGGCTTGAGTGTCCGACATCCTGGTCTTCCTGGGTCTACGGCGGTCATCGATGGAAACCGGCCCGAGCGGCCTGCCCCGGGCGCAGCCAACAGGCCACGCCAGGTGCTGCGCCGCTCAGGGCGCGGGCGGAACGCCTCCGCAGTTGGCGGAGGAGGCTGCGGGTCGACTCAGACTTCCGCCGCCGGCTCGTTCTCGTGGCCGCTCTTGCGTTCCGGCACTACCGCAGCGGCTGCGCCACGGCCGTTGAGCAGGCGGGCGAGGACGTCCTGCACCACCGGGCTCTTGCCGACCACACCTTCGATGGCCTTGCCCACCGACAGCGACTTGGCGAAGGAGTTGAAGAAGTCGCCCTCGCCGCCGACGATCTCGATGTTCGCCTTGCCCAGCGCGGTGGCGAGCACCTCGGCCTGGTCCTTGGCGATGTCCTTGTTCGCGGCGATGGCCGCCATGGCCTCCTCGAAGCTCTTCTCCAGCTGCATGCGGAACTCTTCGTGCTGGCGAGCGCTGTCGCTGAGGGCATCCAGGGCGCCGAACTTCTTGCCAAGCCCCTCGGCCTCGGCATTCAGGCGCTGCAGCAGTACTTCCGCTTCCGCGCTGCCCTGGTCCTTGGTGGCCTTGGCCTTGGCCGCGCCGAGCTGTTCCTCGCCGCGCGCCTGGGCGCCGAGCTTCTCGGCCAGCACCTTGGCTTCGGCCAGCCCGTCCTTCTCCTTGGCTGCGGCCTGCGCCTCGAGCACCCGGGCGTCGGCCAGGCCGCGCTCCTCGTCGCCCCTGGCTTCGGCGATCAGTTGTTCGGCACGTACCCGCGCCGCTGCCAAGCCATCCTTTTCCTTCGCCGCAGCGGTGACTTCCAGCACCCGCGCATCGGCCAGGCCCGGCGCTGCGCGCTCGGCCTCGATGCCCTCGGCCAGACGCTTCTTCGCCTCGGCCTGCTTCGACGCCGCTTCCAGCTCGGCCTGCGCCATGGTGTTGATTTCCACCGCCTTGTGCTTGGAGCGGGCCTCGTCGGCTTCCGCCTGCTTGACCTGGCGTACCAGCTCCTGCTCGGCTTCCGCCTGGGCCTGCAGCAGGATCACCTGCTTGACCCGCTCGGCCTCGGAAACCTCGCGCACCTCCTTGATCCGCTCCTCCTCCTGGGCCACGGTCTTTTCCACCGCGACGCGCTCGCGAATCACATTGGCGATGTTCTTGCGCTGCTCTTCCAGCGCCTTTTCCTTCTCGATCTTCTGCAGCTCCACCTCACGCTCGCGGGCGACGATCTCCAGGTCCTTGGCGCGGGTGACCTTCTCCACCTCGATGACCACCGCGCGCTGGCGGTTCTGCTGCGCCACCTCGACCTCGCGCTGGTGGTTCTCGGTGCGCACGTCGATTTCCTGCTGCGCCTGGATCCGCGCCTGCTCGGCCTTCAGCCGCTCCTCTTCCTTGACCCGCGCGGTTTCCGCTTCCTCGCGGGCACGGATGGTCTCGATCTCGCGCTTCTGCCGGGCCTCGGCGTCAGCCTGCTGGCGCTCCAGGGCCAGGGCCGCCTCGCGGGTCTCGACGTTCTTCTTCTTGATCGCCAGCTCTTCGTTGCGCTCCAGTTCGTTGGTGATGACGTTCTGGGTGGCGGTCAGCTCGGTGATCTTGCGGATGCCCTCGGCATCGAGGATGTTGCTCGGGTCCAGCGAGTTCTTCGCGGTCTGCTCCAGGTAGTCGATGGCGACGTCTTCCAGTACGTAGCCGTTCAGGTCGTTGCCGATCACCTCGATGATGCGGTCACGGAAGTCCTGGCGATTCTCGAACAGCTGGACGAAGTCGAACTGCTTGCCGACGGTCTTCAGCGCCTCGGAGAACTTGGCATTGAACAGCTCGTTCACCGCCGAACGGTCGGAAGCACGGTCGACGCCGATGGCCTTGGCCACCTTGAGCACGTCGTCCTGGGTCTCGTTGACCCGCAGGTAGAAGGCAACGGTGATGTCCGCGCGCATGTTGTCGCGGCAGATCAGGCCGTCCTTGCCGCGCCGGTCGACCTCCAGGGTGATCAGCGAGATGCGCATGAACTCCTTCAGGTGGATCACCGGATAGACCAGCGCACCGGTGAAATGCACCTTGGGCGTCGACGACATGTCGTTGACGATCAGCGCGGTGCCTTGCGGGACCTTGATGTAGAAGGCCTTGAACAGGGCCAGCAGGCCCACGACCAGCAGAACGACCAGGCCCACTCCCAGCAGGAGGGGCATCAACGACGTCATATCCATAGCAGCAGTTCTCCTTGATTCTCACCGAGCCCGGGTCAGATACCGCGGAACTCTTCCTCGGTAACGACCCGATAGGCGTGCTCCGCCTCCAGGTACTCCAGCAGCACGACGCGATCGCCGCGCTTGAAGCCTTTGTTTTCTTCCGCACGAATTTTCAGGATCAGCCCGGCGCCGCCATCTTCCAGCAACGCCTCGCCATGTTGCAGGGTGACCCGCCCGCTGCGCACCACCGCGACCTGGCCCAGCACCGACTTGCTGCTGGTGCTTTCCAGCTTGCGGAACAGCGGCCGCAACGGCCGGCACAGCGTGGCCGCCAGCGGCGCCGCCAGGAACAGCGCGCCCACCGCCACCACGGCGCCCAACGGGTAGCGCAGCCAGCCGAGCGGCAATGCGCTGAGCAGCCACAGCTGGACGAAGTAGCAGAGGAACCAGGCGAAGAAGGACAGCAGGGTCAGCACCAGGGTGACCGGTACGCCGTTGAGTTTCAGCTTCGCCAGCAGCGCGGCGAGGCCTTCGGCCTGGCCGGCGCCATCGACGACCGACTCGGCGTCGAGATCGAGCACATCGATCTCGACCATACCCAGGGCGACGATGCCCCAGTAGATGATCGCGAGGATCAGAAGAAAGCTGAACAGCACGGTCGGAAACGACAGCGCCGTCTGCAGGAAACCTTCCATTGTCGCTCTATCCCTGAAAAACGGGCCCGGACGCCTTCGCCGGGCCGCGGGCCTATCAGGCCTTGCCCTTTTCCTTCAGGCGCGCCAGCACGCCATCCACGCTGTTGCCCGAGGCCTTGATCCCGGCCGCGCGCAGCTTGGCGTCCAGCGCATCGTCCGGCGCCGCCGCGCTGGCCAGTTCGGCCGCGGCATCCATGGTCGCCGCGCGTTCGGCCTGGCGCTGCTTGATCCGCTCCAGGGAGTCCACCGCGGTCTGCAGCTTGCTCTTCGAGTTGCCATAGCGCTGGGCAACGGCCATCTGCGCCTTCTGCACGCTCTCGGTGGCCTTGACCGTATCCACCTGTTGCTTGAGCTGGCGGATGTTGCCTTCGGCCTGGCTCACCGACTTGCGCAACTGGGCTACGCTGGCGGCGAATTCCGCGACCTGGGCACGCTCGCCCTCGAGCTGGTTCTCCAGGGTCGCGATCTTCTCCGCGACTTCCCGGGCCAGCTCCTCGTTGCCGGCCTCCAGTGCCTTGATCGCGTATTGCTCGTACTCGGCGACCTGGGCCGCGCCCTTCTCGACGCGCTCCTGGGCCAGGCGGTGGCGGGCCATGATCGAGGCCAGCGCTTCCCGCGACTTGCGCAGTTCGACGTCGGCGTCGCGGATCTCCTGGTCGAGGATGCGCAGCGCCTGGCTGTCGACGATCGCCTCGCCAACCTCGTTGGCTCCGCCGCGCAGGGCGCTCAGCAGCTTGCTCCATACCGTCATGATGGTGTCCTCCCTCAGGCCCGGGCTTTCAGGTAGCCGGCGTAGACTTCCGTGGCGCGGATCACGTTGCCGGCCAGGGTTTCGATTTCGTGCAGCACGCTGGCCAGCGACGAAGTCGTGCTCAACGCGCCGAACATGCTGTAGCAGCGCTCCTCGCCCGGCAGGTTGAGCAGGCCGATGCTCGACAGCGGGAACAGTTGCCGGCTGAGCAGGACCTCTTCGTTGAAGGCGGTCGCGTCGGTAACGTCGCTTTCCGGCCAGAGCAGCGCCTCGACGATGATCTGCTCGCCCTGGGGCGCGACGAACACCGGCAGGTCGCCGTATTCGCGCATGATCACGTAGAGACTCGCTTCCGCCCCCTCGATCAGCTCGATCTGGGCCTCGCCGCTGCTGAACAGCTCGGTGCCGCTCAGGGCCTCGGCCAGCGAGCGAGCGTTCCATACCCGGGCTTCCGTCATGTCTTCCTCCTTCTCCAAATGAGCCGCTCCGGCAGCCGGGCGACGCAGCATCCGCTCGATGCCGGCGAGCGCCGCGGCGTTCTCCGGCAAGATCCAGACTTCCTTCTTCACCAGGCCCTGCTCGCGCAGGCGCTGGCGAAAGACACGCTGATAATGGGCTGATGATTTCCGTTGCATGGACTCACACTACGAGATCACATGTAAGATTTCAACAGCTCACATGTAATAAAATCCAACGCACGCGCATATCTACGCCGGGCCGGCCGGAGCATGGAAAAGAAACACGGGGAGGAAAGAGAGAAAGAAATGGCACGAGGGGCCTCCCTGGCTCGGTGTCTGGCGCGCTACATCCTGTATCGACTCCCGCATTAAACCCTCTATGCAAAAGGAATTGAAGGACCGCCGGGCATATCGGGAAAAAACGGGAAACGTCTCACCCTACCGCGGCACCCGCCCGCACCGCCGGCAAATGCTCTAGGCTATGCGCACACTGCAGCCTGACGGACACCGCATGGAACATTCGCCCAAACCGCTGGCCGGCCTGAAGGTGGTCGAGCTCGGCACCCTGATCGCCGGCCCTTTCGCCTCGCGGATCTGCGCCGAGTTCGGCGCCGAAGTGATCAAGATCGAGTCGCCCGACGGCGGCGACCCACTGCGCAAGTGGCGCAAGCTCTACGAAGGCACCTCGCTGTGGTGGTTCGTTCAGGCACGCAACAAGAAATCCCTGACCCTCAATCTCAAGCACGCCGAGGGCCAGGCGATCCTGAAACGCCTGCTCGGCGATGCCGACATCCTGATCGAGAACTTCCGCCCCGGCGTACTGGAAAAGCTCGGCCTGGGCTGGGATGTCCTCCACGCGCTGAACCCGCGCCTGGTGATGGTGCGCCTGTCGGGCTTCGGCCAGACCGGCCCCTACAAGGACCAGCCGGGCTTCGGCGCGGTCGGCGAGTCGATGGGCGGACTGCGCTACATTACCGGCTTCGAGGACCGCCCGCCGGTTCGCACCGGGATTTCCATCGGCGACTCGATCGCCGCCCTGTGGGGCGTGATCGGCGCGCTGATGGCGCTGCGACACCGCGAGGTCAACGGCGGCGAGGGACAGATGGTCGACGTCGCCCTCTACGAGGCGATCTTCGCCATGATGGAAAGCATGGTTCCGGAATTCGACGTGTTCGGTTTCATCCGCGAGCGCACCGGCAACATCATGCCGGGCATCACCCCCTCCTCCATCCACACCAGCGCCGATGGCCGCCACGTACAGATCGGCGCCAACGGCGACGCGATCTTCCGCCGCTTCATGCAGGCCATCGGCCGCGACGACCTGGCCAGCGACCCGCGACTGGCCAGCAACGACGGGCGCGATGCGCGCCGCGACGAACTCTATGGGGTTATCGACCGCTGGGTCGCCTCGCAGCCCCTGGAGGAAGTGCTGGCGGTGCTGGCGCGAGCCGAAGTCCCGGCCAGCCGCATCTACTCCGCCGAAGACATGTTCCGCGATCCGCAATTCCTTGCCCGCGAGATGTTCCTCTCGGCACGCTTGCCGGACGGCAAGCCATTCCGCATGCCTGGCATCGTACCCAAGCTGTCCGCCACGCCAGGCTCGGCGGATTGGGTAGGCCCGGAACTGGGCGAGCATACCGATGCCCTGCTCGCCGAGCTGGGCTACGACAGCGAGGGCATCGCCGCCCTGCGCCGGGAAGGCGCCATCTGAACGGTACGCGGAGCCCTTCATCGGTGCTCCGCGGATAGTGCAGCCCCCTCTCCCCTATCCAGTCAGGGAGAGGGGGTTATCCGCACGCTTCCACGAGCATGGCGCCATCCGGCAAGAGCCGCTGCACCGGCGCGCGCCTTCGGCCTGACCGCCCGATGCGCAACGCGCCCTCGAACGAGACGGTGCTAGCGCGACGAATACAGCAGCACGTGATCCCGCTCGCGGAAGGTCGCCAGCACGTCTTCCTCCATCCGCCCGACCAGCACCTGCAATTCCCGGCGAATGGTCTGCACGGCATCCTCGAGATAGCTTTCGTCGTTCAACTGCACCTTGGCGATGACCCGCTGCAACAGGGTTTCCCCCTGCGGATCGACCAGCGTGACCACCCGTCCGCCATCGGGCCGGGGCTGGCTGAGGGTGAAGGGATGGGGAGCGAAGGCATCGGCCAGTCGTTGCTTCAGGCTGTCCAAATCAGGTCTCCTGTTTCGACGAATAAGACTCGTCAAAGACCGAAAAAACGCGAATAGGGTTCGTCGATGCAAGCATTTACCGGACTAACGGCAGCATCTGGCGAAAGGCCATGTGCCGGCGCAAATAGCCATTCGAGCTGAGCCAGGCCAACGCAACGATCAGCCCGCTATAAGGGAAGCACCGGGAAAAACTCCAACCATCCCACCCTCGCGCAACGCCTTCACCTGCTTGAAATTGCAGTATCCGGCGCGTCCGTCAGGCAGTAACAACGAGACTTTCCCCTGCGCACCGAACAGCGAGGATCTCATGACTGCCTTCGCATCCCCCCGCGGCGCCTGGCGCGCCTTCATCCTCGCGCTGGCATTCGCCGCCGGCACGGCACAGGGCTCGCTGCTGTTCGGCGCCGTCGGCCTGGCCAACGACCAGTACGCGCGTCCGGTCGCCGACACCGAGATCGCCAGCACCGCCGTGCTCGCCAATTGTCGTGGCTTCGTCGGGACCATCGCCAGGATCGTCCTGCTGGACGGCTCGATCCGCTGCAACGAGGCTTTTCCCTATGGCTTCGCCAGCCCGATCAGTACCAGCGTCTACTATCCGGCGGACATCGCCGCGTCCGACGTCAAGCTTCCGGTCATCACTTTCGTCGGCGGCATACTTTCCAACGCCGGCAACTATCACGAACTGATGAAACTGTGGGCCAGCCACGGCTTCATCGTGGTGATCTCCTCCGACTTCATCAATTCCTTCCCGCTGATGCACGCCCTCGGCATCCTCGAGGTCGCGAAACTGGACAGGGACCCGGGCTCGGCCCTGCATGACCGGGCCGACTTTTCCCGGACGCTGGTCGCCGGGCACTCCGCCGGCGGCCAGGCCACACTGCAGAGCGCCAGCCTCTCTGCACAAGCCCTGCAACTCATCGAGCCACGGTTGAAGCTGGTCGGCGCCCTGCCGATCGAGCCAGGCCCCCTGGCCATCGGTTCCACGGTAAAGACCCCGACCCTGCTGCTGACCGGACTGGCCGATGTGGTCGTGCCGCCGCTCAGTTGGCCGATCCTCTGGCAGGGCCCGTTGATCCGCGACGTGCCCGCCTGGGGCGCCACGGCCACCACGGCGACCCACTTCAGCCCGCTGCGACAGATCGAGTACAACGAGTTCGCCGGCATCAGCGTCGCCTGGGCGCTGTACCAGGGAAAGAACGATGCCCAGGCCCGCGACTATTTCGTCGGGCGCTACTACAAGCTGGCCAGCGACATCCAGTTCAACGATCCACTGAGGCTGCTCCGCCCCTCGCGCAACAAACTCGCCGCCGCCCTTTGAGAAGACATGAAAAAGCCCGCCATCAAGGCGGGCTTCTTCCTTTCACGACAGGCTCAGAGCGGCTTGCCGCGATTGCCGTGCTGGCTGACGAAGGCCTGTACCTGGGCCAGCTCGTTCGGCAATACGGTGCAGCGCTCCTCGCGCTCGAACAGGTCGGCGAGGTGCGCAGGCAGCGCCGGCGCCTGGCCGATGCCGGCCTTCTCCACCGCTTCGGGGAACTTGACCGGGTGCGCAGTGCCCAGGGTCACCATCGGCACGCTCAGGCTGCGCCGGCATTCGCGGGCGGCACGCACGCCAATGGCGGTGTGCGGGTCGAGCAACTCGCCACAGGAGCGGTATACCTCGGCGATGGTCTCGCAGGTCTGCTCGTCGCTGACCGCCAGGGAGTCGAACAGCTTGCGCGCCTCGGTCCAGCGCTGGTCTTCCACCGACAGCTTGCCGCTGGCCTTGAAGGCATCCAGCAGTTCGGCGACGGCCTTGCCGTTGCGGCCGTGCAGGTCGAACAGCAGGCGTTCGAAGTTGGACGAGACCATGATATCCATCGACGGCGACAGCGAGGGATGCAGGGTGTCCTTGTCGTAGCGATTACCGCTCATGAAGCGGTGCAGGATGTCGTTGCGGTTGGTCGCGACGATCAGCTGGCTGACCGGCAGGCCCATGTTGCGCGCCAGGTAGCCGGCGAAGATGTCGCCGAAGTTGCCGGTCGGCACCGAGAACGCCACCGAGCGATGCGGCGCGCCGAGCTGCAGCGCGGCATGGAAGTAGTAGACGATCTGGGCCATGATCCGCGCCCAGTTGATCGAGTTCACCGCTACCAGGCGGGTACCCTTGAGGAAGCCCTGGTCGGCGAAGCTGGCCTTGACCATCTCCTGGCAGTCGTCGAAGTTGCCTTCGATGGCGATGTTGTGGATGTTGTCGCCGAGGATGGTGGTCATCTGCCGGCGCTGCACCTCGGACACGCGGTTGTGCGGGTGCATGATGAAGATGTCGACGTTGTCGCAACGGCGGCAGCCTTCGATGGCCGCGGAGCCGGTATCGCCGGAGGTGGCCCCCATGATCACCACGCGCTCGCCGCGCTTGGCCAGCACATGGTCGAGCAGGCGGCCGAGCAGTTGCAGGGCGAAGTCCTTGAAGGCCAGGGTCGGGCCGTGGAACAGCTCCAGCACCCATTCGTTGCCGTTCAACTGGCGCAGCGGCGCCACTGCGTCATGGGCGAAGACGCCATAGGTTTCCTCGAGGATCTTCTTGAAGTCGGCATCGGCGATGCTGCCGGCGACGAACGGGCGCATCACCCGGAAGGCCAGCTCGTGGTAGGGCAGGCCGACCCAAGAGGCGATCTCCTCGAGGGTGAAGCGTGGCAGGTTTTCCGGGACATAGAGGCCGCCGTCGCTGGCCAGGCCGGCGAGGAGGACATCTTCGAAGTTCAGGGCGGGCGCTTGGCCGCGGGTGCTGATGTAACGCATGTTCAAAACCTTCGCTGTTGACGCGGGCCCGCGAACGGCGCCCGGCGTTCGATCAATTCAGTTGTTCGACACGGATACGGACCACCGGCCCGGACACGCCTTCCAGCGCTTCCAGGGCGGTGATGGCATCGTTGATGCGTTGTTCGATGACCCGGTGGGTAACCAGGATCATCGGCACCAGGCCGTCCTGTTCCTCGGCCTCCTTCTGCATGATCGATTCGATGTTGATGCCGCGCTCGGACAGGATGGTGGCCACCTGGGCCAGTACGCCCGGGTGGTCCTTGGCCTGGATGCGCAGGTAGTAGGCGCTTTCGCAGGCTTCGATCGGCAGGATCGGGTGGTCGGACAGCGCGTCCGGCTGGAATGCCAGGTGCGGTACGCGGTTCTCCGGATCGGAGGTCATGGCGCGGACCACGTCGACGAGGTCGGCCACCACCGAGGAAGCGGTCGGCTCCATGCCGGCACCGGCGCCGTAGTAGAGGGTCGAGCCGACGGCGTCGCCGTTGACCATCACCGCGTTCATCACGCCGTTGACGTTGGCGATCAGGCGATCCGAGGGAATCAGGGTCGGGTGCACGCGCAGCTCAAAGCCGCTCTCGGTGCGACGCGCCACGCCCAGGTGCTTGATGCGATAGCCGAGGGCGTCGGCGTAGTTGACGTCGGCGCTGGTCAGCTTCGAGATGCCTTCGGTGTAGGCCTTGTCGAACTGCAGCGGAATGCCGAAGGCGATCGAGGCGAGGATGGTCAGCTTGTGGGCGGCGTCGATGCCTTCCACGTCGAAGGTCGGGTCGGCCTCGGCATAGCCCAGGGCCTGGGCCTCGGCGAGCACGTCGGGGAAGGTACGGCCCTTCTCGCGCATTTCGCTGAGGATGAAGTTGCCGGTACCGTTGATGATCCCGGCCAGCCAGTTGATGCGGTTGGCCGACAGCCCCTCGCGGATCGCCTTGATCACCGGGATGCCGCCGGCGACAGCGGCCTCGAAGGCGACGATCACGCCCTTCTCGCGGGCCTTGGCGAAGATCTCGTTGCCGTGCACGGCGATCAGCGCCTTGTTCGCGGTGACCACGTGCTTGCCGTTCTCGATGGCCTTGAGCACCAGCTCGTGGGCCAGGGTGTAGCCGCCGATCAACTCGACGACCACGTCGATCTCGGGATTGCACGCTACGTCGAAGATATCGGCGGTGATGGGGGTCGCACCGGTATCGCACTTCGGGTTCGGCCGGCGGGCGGCGATCTGCGCAACCTCGATACCGCGCCCGGCACGGCGGGCAATCTCCTCGGCGTTGCGTTCGAGTACATTGAAGGTACCGCCACCGACGGTCCCCAACCCACAGATGCCTACTTTGACCGGTTTCACGCTGGAACTCCCCATCTCACCTACGACGGCCGGACGCGCCGGCCTGCTATGGTTCCCCGATCGAATCGAGGTTGACGCGACCACTGTACGGGCCACGACACATCCTGGCGATGGATTCCGCCAGCGGGCGACGGAAATCGCCAATGATGAAAACAAAAGAGCCGCACATTACGAAGCGGCTCTTTATTAGTCAATTGTTCGGCAGACCCGGCGCTATTTGGCCTCCAGCGCCAGCTTGGCCAACTGCTTGGCCGGCTGGTAGCCGGGAAGCAACTGGCCGTTGGCGAGGACGATCGCCGGCGTTCCCTGCACCCCGACCATCTGGCCCATCTGGAACTGCTTGTCGACCGGGTTCTTGCACTCGGAAGACTTGATCTCCTTGCCGTTCATCATGGCGTCCATCGCCTTGGTCGGCTCCTTCGCACACCAGACCGCCTGCAGTTGCTTGTCGCCCGCCGACTGCGGCCCCTGGCGCGGGAACGCCATGTAGCGCACCTCGATCCCCTGCTCGGTCAGGTCCGGCACCTCGGCATGCAGCTTCTGGCAGTACGGGCAGGTGGTATCGGTGAACACCGTGATGTGCGCCTTGGCCTGGCCCTTGGCCGGATACACCACCATCTCGCTGGCGGGCACGCCGTTGATCGCCTTGGCGATCGCCTGGCTCTCGGCCTTCTCGGTCAGGTTGACCGGCTTGCCGTCCTTCACCTGGTAGAGGTAGCCCTGCATGACGAACTGGCCGTCGGCGCTGGCGTAGAGCACCCGGCCGCCCTTCAGCTGCACCTGGTAGAGCCCCTGCAGCGGGCTGCTGGCGATGGAGTCGATGGGCAGGTCCGGTTGCAGGGCCTGCAGGGTCTTGCGGATGTTCTGATCGGCATTGTCTGCCAGGGCCAGGGTACTCATCAGGCCGAGGGCGGCAGCAGCCAGAAAACGGGTCACGCGCATGTGTCACTCCTGTCGTGCGGTCGGCGAAGCCTACCATAGACCGCTATCCCGACGGGCCCGACGCTTGTCGCAGAACGCTACGAAAGCGCCTCTTTTCGGGTAGGTACGGATTTTTCGGACAAAGCGTCAGCCTCGCGGGTGGTGGCGTGCGTGCAGATCCTGGAGGCGGGCCCGGGCGATATGGGTATAGATCTGGGTGGTCGACAGGTCGCTGTGGCCGAGCAGCATCTGCACCACCCGCAGGTCGGCGCCATGGTTGAGCAGGTGGGTGGCGAAGGCGTGGCGCAGGGTGTGCGGCGAAATCGACGTGCCGATCGCCGCCACCTGCGCGTGATGCTTGATGCGATGCCAGAAGGTCTGGCGGGTCATCTGTTCGCCGCGCAGGCTGGGGAACAGCACGTCGCTGGGCCGCCCGCCGAGCAGGTCGCCGCGGGCCTCGCGCAGGTAGCGTTCGAGCCAGCCGATGGCTTCCTCGCCGAGCGGCACCAGGCGCTCCTTGCTGCCCTTGCCGAAGACCTTGACCACGCCCTGGCGCAGGTTGACCTGCTCCAGGGTCAGGCCGACCAGTTCGCTGACCCGCAGGCCGCAGGCATACAGCACTTCGAGCATGGTGCGATCGCGCAGGCCCAGCGGGTCGTCGACTTCCGGCGCCGCCAGCAATGCCTCGACGTCCGCTTCGGAGAGGGATTTCGGCAACGGCTTGCCCAGTTGTGGCAGGTCCACCTGCAAGGTGGGATCCTCGGCGATCAGGCCATCGCGCAGGCAATAGCGGTAGAAGCCACGCAGGCCGGAGAGGAAGCGCGCGGTCGAGCGAGCCTTGTAGCCCTGTTCCAGGCGCCAGGCCAGGTGATCGAGGATGGCGTCGCGGCCGATGCCCTCCAGGCGCAGCCCGCGGCCATCGAGCCAGGCGTTGAACTGCTGGAGGTCGTTGCGATAAGCCTCGCGGGTGTTGTCGGCAAGGCCTTTTTCCAGCCACAGGGCATCGAGGAAACGGTCGATCAGGGGATGTTCGAGGGTACTCATGGATGAAGGCTGCGAACCAAATGAAAGCGCGGCTAGTCTTTCATAGCCTGGGCGCTATCGCGAGCGTTGGCCGTCATCGCCACGTAATGGTTAGTCAGGCCGGTCGACAGGAGGTCGGCCGGCTTCCCGTGCCCGCGGGAAAAAGCGGAGCCATGTGGCTCGATGGTTCGCCCCGGCTCAGGACGAGCGGAGCGACGCTGACAAGGAATCCTCGATGGACCAGAACGCTATCCTGCTCGCCCTCGGCGGCATCGGTGCCGCCGCCCTGCTCAGTCAATGGCTGGCCTGGCGCCTGCGCCTGCCAGCCATTCTTTTCCTGCTGCTGTCCGGGATCGTCGCCGGCCCCCTGCTCGGCTGGCTCGATCCGGACGAGATGTTCGGCCCCCTGCTGTTCCCACTGGTATCCCTGGCAGTGGCGCTGATCCTCTTCGAGGGCAGCCTGACCCTGCATTTCAGCGAATGGAAGGAAATCGGCACCGTGGTGCACCGAATGGTGACCATCGGCGCGCTCTCGACCTGGGGCGTGATCGCCCTGGCCGCCCACTACCTGCTCGACTTCAGCTGGGAAATGGCCCTGCTGTTCGGCACCCTGACCCTGGTCACCGGGCCCACGGTGATCGTCCCGATGCTGCGGGTGGTCCGGCCCAAGGCCGCGGTGGCGAACATCCTGCGCTGGGAAGGCATCGTCATCGATCCCATCGGCGCCCTGCTGGCGGTAGTGGTGTACAGCTTCATCATCTCCAGCGGCGAAGGCGACGGCTGGCTGCACAGCCTGCAGACCTTCGGCGGGGTGATCCTCTGCGGCAGCCTGTTCGGCATCCTCGGCGGCTGGGCGCTGGGCATCGTCCTGCGCCGCCACTGGCTGCCGGACTACCTGCACAACCTGGCGACGCTGGCCGCGGTGCTGGGCGTGTTCATCGCCTCGAACCGGGTGATGCACGAATCCGGACTGCTCGCCGTCACCCTGATGGGCATGGGCCTGGCCAACATGAAGGGCGTCGACGTACGGCAGATCCTGCACTTCAAGGAAAACCTCAGCGTCCTGCTGATTTCCGGCCTGTTCATCCTCCTGGCCGCACGCCTGGACATCAATGCCCTGCTCGGCCTGGGCCCGGCGGCGCTGCTGGTGTTGCTGCTGATCCAGTTCGTCGCCCGGCCGCTGAACGTGGCGCTGTCGACCTGGGGTTCGCCGCTGAGCTGGCGCGAGCGCGCCCTGCTCAGCTGGATCGCCCCGCGCGGGATCGTCGCCGCGGCGGTCTCGGCGATCTTCGCCATCCGCCTGGGCGCCGAAGGCCATGCCCAGGCGGCGCTGCTGGTGCCACTGACCTTCCTGGTGATCATCGGCACGGTGGTCCTGCAAAGCGCCACCGCCCGCCCCCTGGCGCGCCTGCTGAAGGTCGCCGAGCCCTCGCCCAGCGGCTACCTGATCGTCGGCGCCAATCCGGTCGGGCGCGCCATCGGCAAGGCCCTGAAGAGCCTCGGCAGCCGCGTGCTGCTGACTGATTCGAGCTGGGAAAACATCCGCGCCGCCCGCATGGACAACCTGCCCACCTATTTCGGCAACCCCACCTCGCAGCACGCCGAAGCCCACCTCGACCTGGTCGGCATCGGGCATTTGCTGGGGGTTTCTCCGGCCGGCGAGTTGAACACCCTGGCGGCCATGCGCTTCCGCCACGAGTTCGGCCATCGCCAGCTGTTCGGCCTGCCGACCAGCCAGGAAGCCAAGCGTACCGACAAGCACCGCTCCAGCGACGAACACCGTGGCCGCCCGCTTGGCCAGCGACCGCTGACCTACGCGCAGTTCGCCAGCCTGCTGTCGCGCGGAGCCGAAATCCGCACCACCCTGCTCACCGACACCTTCGGCTGGAACGACTACCAGGCGCTGCACGGCGAGTCCGCGATCCTGCTGTTCGCCCGCGATCCGAACGGCAGGATGCACGTCGCCACGCCACAGTCCACGCTGGCGCCGGGCACCGGCTGGACGCTGCTGTCGCTGATCGAGGCGGAACCGTCAGTCAGCAAGTCGCAGGCCACGGAAATCGCCGACTAGACTTCAACGAACCGACGAAAGACCGTCGTCACCCTATCCAAGGTTGGGTGACAAACGAAGCCCACGAAGAGGATGATTGCATCTAGCCATCATTCTCTTTTTTTCATCAGGCCATGACCATGTCCAATCAACAACATTCCCGCCTGGGCCAGATCCTGATCAACAAGGGGCTGATTAGCGCCGCCCAACTGGACGCCGCGATCCAGGCGCAGTTGAGCAACCACAAGCGCCTGGGCGAAACCCTGATCGAGCAAGGCCTGCTGAGCGAACGGCAACTGAAGAAGGCGCTGAAGAAGCAGACCAACCTGCGCCTGGCCGCGACCCTGGTCGCCGCCCTGCTCAGTCCGTTCCAGATGGCCAGCGCCGACATCCAGCGCATGCAGCCGCCAGCGGCCATGAGCCGCCAGGAATTGCCGAAGAACCTGCGTCCGCTGACCGACGTCGAGATGAGCAACGTCAACGCCCAGGGCCTCAACGAAAGCCTCGAGGGCCTGTTCCTGAAGGCCGAGGGCGGCGACGGCCTGGCCGCGGTGAAGCAACTGGCGAAGCTGGTGATGCCGGTGCTCGACAGCCTGGAGGCGGAAACCTCGATGAGCGACGTTCGCTACGAAACCGGCAAGACGCAAAGCACGCTCAACCCCGACGGCTCGGTCAACCTGCGCCTGCCGAGCAGTATCGGCGAGGTGCGCTTCGACAATATCCGCATTGCCGGCGCGCCGCGCGAGCAGACGTTCGGCAGCGTCAGCCTGCAACAGATCGACCTGTCCCAGGCTTCCCTGAAGATCAGCCTGCGGCCCTGATCCCAACCCAGGGCCGGATCGTCCGGGGATATGGAAAAGGCACCCCTGGGTGCCTTCTTTCCGCCTGGCTCAAGCCGCCTGGCTGGCCGGGAATCCCGGCAGGACCGGAACCGGCCGCTTTTCGTCGTCGATGGCGACGAAGCTGAACAGGCCGTGTATGGCCTTCTCGCGACCGTCGGCGTACATGCTTTCCAGGTACACCTCGACCTCCACCTTGAGGCTGGTGTTGCCGACCTTGACCACCCGGCCGACCAGTTCGACGATCGAGCCCGCCGGGATCGGGTGGTTGAAGTCGATGCGATCGGTGGAGACGGTCACCAGCGGCAGGCGGCAGAAACGGGTCGCGGTGATGAACGAGACCTCGTCCATCCAGGCCAGCGCAGTTCCGCCGAACAGGGTGTTGTGGTGATTGGTGGTGGGCGGGAATACCGCCTTGGTCACACGGGTTTCGGAAAGCTCGGTGCGACGCAGGATTTCTTGCTCTCTGGGGGTCATGCCACGAATACCGGATGGAGTGGCTGCCTGGGTGCCGCGGATGTTGTACTGGTTATGCGCTGCCGTGGGCAGTAGGAAGCGCCGCCGGAAAGGCGAACGCCAGACATGAAAAAAGCAGCCCTCGGGCTGCTTTTCTCGGAGAAGAACCGGATTAGACCAGTTTTTCCTTGATGCGCGCGGCCTTGCCGGACAGGGCGCGGAGGTAGTACAGCTTGGCCTTGCGCACGTCGCCGCGACGCTTGACGCTCAGGCTGTCGACGATCGGGCTGTAGGTCTGGAAGGTACGTTCCACGCCCACGCCGTTGGAGATCTTGCGCACGGTGAAGGCGCTGTTCAGGCCACGGTTGCGCTTGGCGATGACGACGCCTTCGAAGGCCTGCAGACGCTGACGGTCGCCTTCCTTCACCTTGACCTGGACGATCACGGTGTCGCCGGGGGCGAACGCCGGGATCTCTTTGTTCATCTGTTCAGCTTCGATCTGCTGAATGATCTTGTTGGTCATGCTGTGCTCCTAAGACCGGCAATCGGCCAGCCATCGATACGTTAACTATCGTCCCGCTGACGGATGTATTCCGCCAGCAGCTTCTGCTCTTCTCCAGAAAGCGAGCGGCTATCCAGAAGATCGGCGCGTCGTTCCCAGGTCCGCCCAAGGGCCTGCTGCAAACGCCAACGCCGGATGTGTTCATGGTTGCCACTGAGCAACACTTCAGGAACACGTTTGTCCGCATACACCTCGGGTCGGGTGTAGTGCGGGCAGTCGAGCAGGCCATCCGTGAAGGAGTCCTCCTCGGCGGAATCTGCATGACCCAATGCACCGGGCAGCAACCGCGTCACTGCATCGACCAGCACCATGGCCGGCAACTCACCGCCGGACAGGACATAATCGCCGATCGACCATTCTTCATCGACGTGCTCTTCGATGAAGCGCTCGTCGATGCCTTCGTAGCGCCCGGCGATGAGGATCAACGCTTCCTCTTCGGCCAGTTCGCGTACGCCCGCCTGCGTCAGCTGGCGGCCTTGCGGCGAAAGGTAGATCACCTTCGCCTTCCTGCCCCCGGCGGCTTGCCTGGCATCCGCCAGCGCGCCCTCCAGAGGCTTGATCTTCATCACCATGCCAGGGCCACCGCCGAAGGGCCGGTCGTCCACCGTCTGGTGGCGGTCCTCGGTGTAGTCCCGTGGATTCCAGCAGGTCAGCGTGAGCAACCCCTGCTTTACCGCACGGCTGGTGATGCCATAGTCACTGATCGCGCGGAACATCTCCGGAAAGATGCTGACGACGCCCACCCACAAACGCTTGTCCATGGATGATCAGAAGTCCGCGTCCCAGTCCACCCGCATCTCGCCAGCGGCCAGGTCGATCGACAGCACGCACTGCCCGGTGTAGGGCAACAGGCGCTCGCGGTCGTCCAGGCTGCCCGCGCAGGGCTTGACCACCATGACATCGTTGGCACCGGTTTCCAGCAGATGGTCGATCACGCCGAGCAACTGCCCGCCCTGGTCGATCACCTTCAGGCCTTCCAGCTGGTGCCAGTAGTACTCACCTTCCTCGAGAGAGGGCAACTCGCTACGCGGGATGCAGATCTCGTAACCGGTGAAGGTGCGGGCCTCTTCGCGATCGTCGAGCCCCTTGAGCTTGGCGGCCAGGACCTTGCCATGCAGGCGCCCCCTGACCAGCTCGGCCTGCCGAATCTCGCCGTCGCGCCGGAGCGTCCAGCGGCGATAGTCCAGCAGGTTGTCCAACGGGTCGGTAAAGGAATACACCTTCACCTCACCGCGGATGCCGTACACCGAAACGATCTTGCCGATCACGACCAGGTCGTCGGCGGGTGTCGGCATTTCACTCATGACGGCTTAGGCGTTTGCCTTGGCAGCGTCCTTGAGCAGCTGAGCAACGCGCTCAGACGGCTGTGCACCCTGGGCGAGCCAGTAGGTAGCACGCTCCTGGTCGACGGACAGACGCACTTCGCCACCAGTCGCAACCGGGTTGAAGAAACCGATGCGCTCGACGAAGCGACCATCGCGCGCATTGCGGCTGTTGGTCACGGTCAGGTGGTAGAAGGGGCGCTTTTTGGAGCCGCCACGAGCAAGACGGATGGTTACCATGTGAACTTCGTTCCTGTAGTCGGTGCTTGCAAAATGAATGCACGCTGGGCCCACGGCCCGAAAGGCCGCATATTCTAAGGATTATCGGGGAATTTGCAAATCTCTTTTTCGGCCACCCATCGGCCGGCGCGGAGAGCGCGAGAAGCGCGCGGTCCGCCCGCCGGCCGACGGCGCGGAACCGCCGGCGTGGCCAGCGGCCGCGCGTCCGATCAAAGCTTGGGCATGCCCCCCGGGAACATGCTGCCCATGCCTCGCATCATCTTGGCCATGCCGCCCTTGGCGGTGACCTTCTTCATCATCTTCTGCATCTGCTTGTGCTGCTTGATCAGCCGGCCAACGTCCTGCACCTGGGTACCGGAGCCAAGGGCGATGCGGCGCTTGCGCGAGCCGCTGATCATTTCCGGATCGCGCCGTTCGCCGGGCGTCATCGAGTTGATGATCGCCTCCATCTGCTTGAACTGTTTCTCCGCAGCGCCCTGGGCATTGCCCATCTGCGCCAGGTTGACCCCGCCGAGCATCGGCAGCTTGTCCATGAGCCCGCCGAGGCCGCCCATGTTCTTCATCTGTTGCAACTGGTCGCGGAAGTCTTCCAGGTCGAAGCCCTTGCCCTTCTTGATCTTCTTCGCCAGCTTCTCGGCCTTGTCGCGGTCGAGGTTCTGCTCGGCCTGTTCGATCAGGCTGAGCACGTCGCCCATGCCGAGGATGCGCGAGGCCACGCGGTCGGGATGGAACGGATCGAGCGCTTCGCTCTTTTCGCCCATGCCGAGGAACTTGATCGGCTTGCCGGTGATGGCCCGCACCGAGAGCGCGGCACCGCCACGCGCGTCGCCGTCGACCTTGGTCAGGACCACGCCGGTCAGCGGCAAGGCGTCATTGAAGGCCTTGGCGGTGTTGGCGGCGTCCTGGCCGGTCATGGCATCGACCACGAACAGGGTTTCCGCCGGCTTGATCGCCGCGTGCACCTGCTTGATCTCGTCCATCATGTCGGCATCGATGTGCAGGCGGCCTGCGGTATCGACGATCACCACGTCGATGAACTTCAGCCTCGCCTCGCGGATCGCCGCCTCGGCGATGGCCACCGGCTTCTGGCTGACGTCGGAAGGGAAGAAGGTTACGCCGACCTCGCCCGCCAGGGTTTCCAGCTGCTTGATCGCGGCGGGACGGTAGACGTCGGCGGAAACCACCATCACCGACTTCTTCTTCCGTTCCTTAAGGAAGCGCGCCAGCTTGCCCGCGGTGGTGGTCTTGCCCGCGCCCTGCAGGCCGGCCATCAGGATCACCGCCGGCGGCGCGACGCTCAGCGCCAGGTCCTCGTTGGCCGCCCCCATCAACTCCTCGAGTTCGGCGCGGACGATCTTCACGAACGCCTGTCCCGGGGTCAGGCTCTTCGAGACCTCGGTACCGACGGCGCGCTCCTTGACCTTGTTGACGAAGTCCTTGACCACCGGCAGGGCCACGTCGGCCTCGAGCAGGGCCATGCGCACTTCGCGCAGAGTGTCCTTGATGTTGTCCTCGGTCAGCTTGGCCTTGCCGGTGACATGGCGAAGCGTCTGCGAGAGGCGGTCTGTAAGGTTTTCGAACATGCGCGATCCTTCCACGGGGGTTGCGGCAAGCGGCGGATTATAACCAAGAGCGCGTCGCGGGACACGCGATGAAAGACGGAGTGTGTGTCCGGCGACGACCGGAGGCCAGCCTCAAGTCCTTGATTTGCCGATGCGTTCCGTCTTTGCCGAAGCGACCGCCGGACCATGAGGTCGCGGCGCCCGCGGCAGGCGGTCCGCCAACCCGGCCACAGGTACGAGAGAACTGTTCGCAACGGCTTTCTCGCGACGCTCGATCTATGCCAAACTCCCATCCTTTCGGGCCCGCGATTACAAGGACTTATGCATCCCCTGCTGCCCAGCCTCATCGCTGCTGTTCTCTATCTCGGCACCGCCGCCTACCAGGGTGCCTGTGTGTCCAAGCGCACCGCGCCGGGCAAACCCCTGCTGCTCCTGTTCGGACTCCTGGCACTGGTCGCCCACGCCTTCAGCCTCTACCAGCAATTGCTGACCCCGGCCGGCCTGGTGCTGGACTTCTTCAACGCCGCCAGCCTGATCGCCGCCGCGGTAATCCTCCTGACCCTGCTGGCGACCTTGCGGATACCGGTGGAGAACCTGCTCCTCCTTCTATTCCCGCTGGGCGCCCTCACCACCCTGCTGGCGGTACTCATCCCCCACGGCACCGTCGAGCCGATCAACGAACAACCAGGCATCCTGGCCCACATCCTGCTCTCGATCCTGGCCTACGGCCTGCTCACCATCGCGGTGTTCCAGGCGCTCTTGCTGCTGCTCCAGGATTACCGCCTCAAGCACAAGCATCCGTCCGGGCTGATCCGCAACTTCCCGCCCCTGCAAACCATGGAAAGCCTGCTGTTCGGCTTCCTCTGGGGTGGCTGGTCGCTGCTTTCGCTGTCGCTGCTGTCCGGATGGCTGTTCGTCGACAACCTGTTCGCCCAGCACCTGGCGCACAAGACCATCCTGTCCTGCTTCGCCTGGGTGGTCTTCGCCGTGCTCCTCTGGGGTCGCCACCAGCTCGGCTGGCGGGGCCACAAGGCGATCCGCTGGACCCTGGCCGGTTTCTGCCTGTTGATGTTGGCGTACTTCGGCAGCAAGCTGGTGCGGGAATTCATCCTGCACATCTGATGGGCCTCCTTCATGGATGAGCTGCACCCCGGGTACCTGGTCGGCCTGCTGGTTCTCCTGGTCGCCTGCTCGGCGTTCTTCTCCTGCGTCGAGACCGCCCTGCTCAACCTCGACCGTTACCGCCTGCGCCTACAGGCCAAGCAAGGCCTGCGCGGGGCCCGGCGCAGCAGTTGGCTGCTGCTGCACGACGACCGCCTGCGCGGCACCCTGTTGTTCGGCCGCACCCTGGTCAACGTCAGCGCCGCCGCCCTGGCCAGTTGGGCCGCGCTGCGCCACTGGGGCGTCATCGGCCTGGCCGTCGCCATCCCCGGCATGACCCTGCTCCTGCTGCTGTTCGGCGCCCTGCTGCCGCGCCGCTACGGCGCCCTTCGCTCAGAACGCGTCGCCCTGCCGCTCAGCCTGCCGCTCCTGATCCTGCAGCGCCTGTGCTGGCCCCTGCTGTGGCTGCTGACCCTGCTGAGCAACGCGCTGCTGCGCCTGCTCGGCGTCGCCGCGGCGGAACAGGACGACAGCGGACGCAGCCGCGACGAAGAGGCCCTGCATCCGGCCGACAACCCCCAGGCCAGCGAGGTCAACCGGCATGACATGCTGCTCGGCCTGCTGGACCTGGAGAAGGTCACGGTCAACGACCTGATGATCCCGCGCAACGAAATCGAAGGCATCGACCTCGACGACGAACTCGAGGTCATCGTCGAGCAGTTGCGCACCACCAGCCACACCCGCCTGCCGGTCTACCGCGACGACGTCAACCAGATCGAAGGGGTCGTGCACATGCGCCAGATCGCGCGCCTGCTGACCCAGGGCCGCCTGACCAAGGAGAATCTCCGCCAGGCCTGCATGGAGCCGTATTTCGTGCCGGAAAGCACGCCGCTGTCGACCCAGCTGGTGAACTTCCAGAAGGAGAAGCGCCGTATCGGCGTGGTGGTCGACGAATATGGCGAGGTGATCGGCATCGTCACGCTGGAGGACATCCTCGAAGAGATCGTCGGCGACTTCAACGACCTCGACAGCCTCGACAACCCGGATATCCAGGCCCAGGAAGACGGCAGCTTCGTCATCGACGGCAGCGCCAACCTGCGCGAGCTGAACAAGTCGCTTGGCTGGCAATTGCCCTGCGACGGCCCGAAGACTCTCAACGGCCTGGTCACCGAAGCCCTGGAGCAGATCCCCGATTGCGCGGTGTGCCTGCGCATCGGCCCCTACTGCCTGGAAATCCAGCAGTCGGCGGAAAACCGTGTGAAAAGCGTGCGCGCCTGGCATCCCCGCGCGCTGACCCCGCTGGTCGAAAGCGACGCCAGCGTCTGATCCGGGATTGCCGAACCCGCCCCGCGGCGCTCTATAATCGACCCCAGCTTATCCAGCCCTGCCGCCGGTTCCGCCGCTACCCGCAGCCCGAGCCCCGGCCAGTCACCCGCCAGTCCCGCCTGCCCGCCCGGCCCCGATGCCGACGGTACCAGCCGGCGCACGGCGCGCAGCCCCATCCTCCCTGCGCGACCGATCTCGTCCGCCCCACCCGGGCGCCGCGCCGCCGCATCGGCGCACTGGCCATAACCATCCGGCCGCACGGAAGCACTCCGTCGTGCCCCGACTGCCAGGGACCTTCCCACCATGACCGCCGCCACCCTCGCCGCCGACGCCGCTCCGGAACCGGCCAACTCGACCACCCGGGTCGCAGTCGCCAGCTTCATCGGCACCGCCATCGAGTTCTACGATTTCTACGTCTATGCCACTGCCGCCGCCCTGGTGATCGGTCCGGTATTCTTCCCGCAGACATCCGGCACCGCGCAGATGCTCAGCGCCTTCCTCACCTTCGGCATCGCCTTCCTCGCCCGTCCGCTGGGCTCGGCGCTGTTCGGCCACTTCGGCGACCGCATCGGGCGCAAGTCGACCCTGGTCGCCTCGCTGCTGCTGATGGGGGTATCCACCACCCTGATCGGCGTCCTCCCCGGCTACGACAGCATCGGCTACTGGGCGCCGTTGCTGCTCTGCGTGCTGCGCTTCGGCCAGGGCCTCGGCCTCGGCGGCGAGTGGGGCGGCGCCGCGCTGCTGGCCACGGAGAACGCGCCGGCCGGCAAGCGCGCCTGGTTCGGCATGTTTCCCCAGCTCGGCCCGTCGATCGGCTTCCTCGCCGCCAACGGCCTGTTCCTGGCCCTGGCGATGCTGCTCAGCGAGGAGCAGTTCCGTGACTGGGGCTGGCGGATCCCGTTCCTGCTCAGCGCGGCGCTGGTCGTGGTCGGCCTCTACGTACGCCTGAAGCTGGCGGAAACCCCGGTGTTCGCCAAGGCCATGGCCAAGCACGAGAGGGTCCGCCTGCCGATCGCCGAGCTGTTCGCCCAGCACTGGCGGCCGACCCTGCTCGGCGCCCTGGCGATGGTGGTGTGTTATGCGCTGTTCTATATCTCCACGGTGTTCTCGCTGAGCTACGGGGTGGCCAGCCTCGGCTTCAGCCGCGAGGAGTTCCTTGGTCTGCTGTGCCTCGCGGTGCTCTTCATGGCCGCCGCCACGCCGCTGTCGGCCTGGCTCAGCGACCGCTTCGGACGCAAGCCGGTACTGCTGCTCGGCAGCCTGGCGGCGATCGCCTCCGGCTTCGCCATGGAGCCGCTGCTCAGCCAGGGCTCGACATTCAGCGTCGCCCTGTTCCTCTGCATCGAGCTGTTCCTGATGGGGGTCACCTTCGCCCCGATGGGCGCGCTGCTGCCGGAAATATTCCCCACCCACGTGCGCTACACCGGCGCGTCGGCGGCCTACAACCTGGGCGGCATTCTCGGCGCCTCGGTGGCGCCCTATATCGCCCAGAAGCTGGTCGGCATCGGCGGCCTGGGCTGGGTCGGCGGCTACGTCTCCGCAGCGGCGCTGCTCAGCCTGCTGGCGGTGCTGTGCCTGAAGGAAACCCGCGACAACGACCTCGGCGCAGTGTCCTGAGTCTCGCTCAGGCTACCGCGACGCCGCCCTTCTCCCTCGCCGCCAACCAGTCGGCGAGGGCCGCGGCCCAGACCTGGTAGCCCAGCTGCGACGGATGAAAGCCGTCGATGGCCAGGTAGCCCGGAAGCAGGTCCAGCGAGATCGGGCAGTAGCCGGCGCCGGTCGCGCCAGCGAGATCGCGCAGCGCCTCGTCGAGCAGCCGCCCGCGCCACCCCAGCAGGGCCCGCAGCAACCCGGGCAAGGCGGAAAAATGCCGCAGCGGCGGCACCGCGGTGCAGGTCACCTGCGCGCCGGCCGCCTGGAAGCCTTCGATCAGGGCCGCGCAGTCGGCACGCCAGCGTTCGAGGGAGCGCAGGCTGGTGGTGTCATTGACGCCGAAGACCAGGATCACCTGGTCGAAGAAACGTCCCGCCACCTGCGGTAGCAGGCGTTCGCGCGCCTCGCCGCTGGTGATGCCGTTCTCGCCCAGCGCCTGCCAGGCCACCGGGCGGCGCAGACGCTCGCCCAGCGCCGCGGCCAGGCGGCCGGCCAGGGCGTAGTCCAGGCAACTGGCGCCGACCCCGGCCACTGTCGACTCACCGAACAACAGCAAGCGCAGCGGCTCTTCGGCACCGGACCCACCGACCAGCCCTTCGCGAGGTCCCGCCGCGGGCACCAGGCGCAAGGCTCGGCGGCGGGTGCGGATAGCCAGCGGCACCGCCAGCGGCAGCAACGGCAGAGCCGCCGCCCACCAGGCCAGCGTTGCCAGCCGGCGCATCTCAGAGTTCGACGCGAACCGCCTGGGCGGCCCGGGTCGCCTTGGCGCGGGCGGCGTCGATCGACTCGTCGCGCGCCAGGACCACGCCCATCCGCCGCTGGCCATCCACTTCCGGCTTGCCGAACAGGCGTAGCGCCGTATCCGCCTCGCTCAGCGCGGCGCCGAGGTTGGCGAAAGCGACCTGCCGGGACTTGCCTTCCACCAGGATCACCGCCGAGGCCGACGGGCCGAGCTGGCGGATCACCGGGATCGGCAGGCCGAGGATCGCCCGCGCGTGCAGCGCGAACTCGGAAAGATCCTGGGAAATCAGGGTCACCAGGCCGGTATCGTGCGGTCGCGGCGACACCTCGCTGAACCACACCTGGTCGCCCTTGACGAACAGTTCGACGCCGAACAGCCCGCGTCCGCCGAGGGCCTCGGTCACTGCCCGGGCGACCCGCTCGGACTCGGCCAGGGCCTGCGCGCTCATCGCCTGCGGCTGCCAGGACTCGTGGTAGTCACCCTTGACCTGGCGGTGACCGATCGGCGCGCAGAAAGTGGTGCCGTCGACGTGGCGCACGGTGAGCAGGGTGATTTCGTAGTCGAAATCGATGAAGCCCTCGACGATCACCCGGCCCTTGCCGGCGCGCCCGCCTTCCTGGGCATAGTCCCAGGCCGCCTGCAGGTCGTCGGGGCCTTTCAGGACGCTCTGGCCCTTGCCCGACGAACTCATGATCGGCTTCACCACGCAGGGGTAGCCGACGCGCTCGACGCCACGGCGGTAGTCCTCGAAGGTATCGGCGAAGTGATAGGGCGAGGTCGGCAGGCCGAGTTCCTCGGCAGCCAGCCGGCGGATACCCTCGCGGTTCATGGTCAGTTGCGCGGCGCGGGCGGTGGGCACCACGGTGTAGCCTTCGGCCTCCAGCTCGACCAGGGTCGCGGTGGCGATGGCCTCGATCTCGGGCACGATGTAGTGCGGCTTCTCCTGCTCGATCACCGCGCGCAGGGCGGCGCCGTCGAGCATGCTGATCACGTGGCTGCGATGCGCCACCTGCATGGCCGGCGCGTTGCCATAGCGATCGACGGCGATCACTTCGCAACCCAGGCGTTGCAGCTCGATGGCGACTTCCTTGCCCAGCTCGCCGGAGCCACAGAGAAGGACGCGGGTCGCGCTCGGCGACAGGGGGGTACCGATACGGGTCATGGAAGAACCTCGGAAATGAAAGAAAACGGAATCCGCTTCAGGCGGAACCGCTGACCAGCCCTTGCGCCTTGGCGCGCTCGAAACAGCGACCGAGCACCTCGCGGCGCTCGTCGTTGCTCATCAGGCCCCAGCGGGTGATCTCGGCCGCCGTGCGCTGGCAGCCGATGCAGATGTCCTGCTCGTCCAGCGCGCAGACATGCACGCAGGGCGAAGCCACCGGTCGCTCGTTCACGCCGGGTCCTCGACGAGGTCGCGGGCGTAACGGCGGGCATTGTGCACATAGTGGGCGGCGCTGGCCTCGAGCATCTTCTTCTGCGGCTCGCTCAGCTCGCGCACTACCTTGCCCGGCGAGCCCATCACCAGCGAGCCGTCGGGAATCTCCTTGCCCTCGGGAATCAGCGCGTTGGCGCCGATGATGCAGTACTTGCCGATCTTCGCCCCATTGAGGATCACCGCATTGATCCCCACCAGGCTGTAGTCGCCCACGCTGCAACCATGCAGCATGGCGTTGTGGCCGACGGTGACGCCCTTGCCGAGGGTCAGCGGATAGCCCATGTCGGTGTGCATCACCGAGCCGTCCTGGACGTTGCTGTGCTCGCCGATATGGATCAGCTCGTTGTCGCCGCGCAGCACCGCGCCAAACCAGACGCTGGCGCCGGCATCCAGGCGAACCTTGCCGATCACCGCTGCGCTGGGCGCGATCCAGCTGTCGGGATGGGTTTCGACGCGGGCATCGCCCAGGCGGTATTTCATCGCGATCTCCTCATGGCCGGGGTCTGCGCCCCGTCGGTCAACTCAGTTTGATGAACGAAGCCGGCGGCGTGTGCAGGTCGATGGGGTCGTCGTACAGCAGGTTGACCAGCTCCACCACCATGATGGCCGTCAGGCCCCAGATCTTGAACTCGCCGAAGCGATAGCTGGGCACGTACCAGCTGCGGCCGAAGTAGTCGATACGGTGGGTAACCTCGCGCGGGTCGTCGCGAAAGAAACTCAGCGGCACGTTGAACACCGCGGCGATCTCGCCGTCGTTGGGCTGGTACTCGACGAAGTCGGGAATGAAGGCGACATAGGGAGTGACCTCGATACCATGCCGCGAGACCAGGGTGCTCAGCGGCCCGACCACTTCCACCAGGCCCGGCGGCAAGGCGATCTCCTCCTCCGCCTCGCGCAGGGCGGTGCGCACCAGGTCGGCGTCTTCCGGGTCGCGCCGCCCGCCGGGGAAGGCGACCTCGCCGCCATGGGTGGACAAACCGGCGGCGCGCAGGGTCAGCACCAGCTCCGGATCGTCGCTGCGGGTGATGGGCACCAGCACGGCCGCTTGGGGGAAGCGCTGGTCGGTATCCAGTTGGCGGGGGCGGTGCGCCTCGATGCGTTGGCGCAACTCGTCGAGCGTGCAGTTCATACTGCCGGGGTTTCCGAGGTCTTGTCGTTTCCCCGAGATCATGGCACGAAAGCCCCGGCCAGCCCACCCCTCCCGCACGGGGCCTTGTCGCCTCCCGGCCAGCCGAGCAAGATAGGCCTTTCCCCGAAGAAGAACCTGGCATGAAATTCTGCAGCCTGTGCGGCGCCACGGTGGTCCAGCGCATCCCGGACGGCGACAACCGCCTGCGCTACGTCTGCGACGCCTGCCACACCGTGCACTACCAGAACCCGCGTATCGTCGCCGGCAGCCTGCCGGTGTGGGACGGCCAGGTCCTGCTCTGCCGTCGCGCCATTGCGCCGCGCCTGGGCTACTGGACGCTGCCGGCCGGCTTCATGGAGAACGGCGAGACCCTCGCCCAGGCGGCGGCCCGCGAGACAGAGGAAGAAGCCAACGCGCGGATCGGCGACCTGCAGCTGTATACCCTTTTCGACCTGCCGCACATCAGCCAGGTCTACCTGTTCTTCCGCGCCGAGCTGCTCGACCTGGATTTCTCCGCCGGCGATGAAAGCCTGGAGGTGCGGCTTTTCGACGAAGCGGAGATTCCCTGGTCGGAGCTGGCTTTTCCGACCATCGGCCGTACCTTAGAATGCTACTTCAGCGACCGCCGCGAAGGCTGCTTCCCGGTGCGCAACGAAGCCATTGCACCTATGCTGGCTTCCTATAAGAAAGACTGAACGCCAAACACTCGAACACCGCCGCCGTTGCGGCTCAAGGGAACATCGGGGATTTCACTTCCATGCGCTGGTTGCTTGCTTTGCTGTGCTTGACCTTCGCCAGTCTGACCCAGGCCAATGCCGCGCCGAGCCTGGAAGGCAAGGTGGACAAGGTCCTGGTGCTCAAGTCCGAGCGAAAACTGCTGCTCCTCAACAAAGGCAACGTCCTGAAAAGCTACCGTGTCTCGCTGGGCAAGCGCCCGACCGGCCCGAAGCTGGCCGAAGGCGACAACCGCACCCCGGAAGGCTTCTACTGGATCGACTGGCGCAAGACCAGCAACAACTACAACCTCTCCATGCACATTTCCTACCCCAACGCCCGCGACGTGGCCAAGGCCCGGGAAAAGGGCCTGCCGGCCGGTGGCATGATCATGATCCACGGCACCCCGCTGGATGACGAATACCCGGAGTGGTACTTCTCCACCCTGGACTGGACCAATGGCTGTATCGCCATGAACAACACCGACATGCGCGAAGTCTGGAGCGTGGTGAAAGACGGCACGCTGATCGAGATCCGCCCCTGACAGAACCAGGCTGATACCACTCGTCAGCCGTCAGCCACACCAGGAACGCCGCCGCGAGATTTTCCGGCGGCGTTTTCTTTTATCCGTCAAACCCTTGCATCCCTTACTCAGGCCAAGTCAATCGACGGGACGGCTGGCTGACGCGTGCGCGACGCACAACTGGCATTGACGTGGTATTCAAGTGGTATTAGTTTTCCCAGCATTACCGGGCGACAACAACACAATCCGCATCGGAACCTCTCATGAAGACAGCCCACGACCTGCTCCTGGCCCTGCGTCCCGACGAGGCGCAACCCACCCCCCTCTATCTGCAGCTGGCGCGCAATCTCGAGAGCGCGATCCATGCCGGCCAGTGGAAAGCGGAGGAAGCGCTGCCCTCCGAACGCAACCTCAGCGAAACCCTGAACATTTCCCGCGTCACCGCGCGCAAGGCCCTCGAAGTACTCTTCGAGCAGGGGCTGATCCGCCGCAACCAGGGCTCCGGCACCTTCATTACGCCGCGTCTCGAACAACCGCTGTCGCGTCTCTCCAGCTTCAGCGAGATGCTCCGCCTGAAAGGCTTCACCCCCGGCTCCACCTGGCTGGAGCGCGGCATCGCCCTGCCCACCCACGACGAACTGATCCGCCTCGGCCTCTCGCCGACCGAAAAGGTCGCGCGCATGAAGCGCCTGCGCAAGGCCGACGGCACGGTGATGGCGATCGAGAACAGCACCCTGCCGGCACGCCTGCTGCCGGATCCGACGGCGGTCGGCGATTCCCTCTACGAATACCTGGACGGCATCGGTCGCCCGGTGGTCCGCGCCCTCCAGCACGTGCGCGCGATCAACGCCTCCGCGTCCGATGCCGCGCTGGTCGGCATCGCGCCGGGCACCGCGATGCTGCTGATGACCCGGATCGGCTACCTCGAGGACAACACCCCGATCGAGCTGACCGACACCTACTGCCGCAACGACTACTACGACTTCGTCGCCGAACTGCGACGCTGACCGACACGGAGCCGCCATGCTCGAAGGCAACATCCTCACCCCGCAAGGCTGGGTCCTCGGCCGCCTGCACATCCAGGACGGACGTATCCAGCGGATCGAAGGCGAGCCCTGCGATCCGGCCGACAACGCCGATCCGTACCTGCTGCCAGGCTTCATCGACCTGCATGTGCACGGCGGCGGCGGCCGCGACATCATGGAAGGCGGCGACGCCTTCGCCACCATCGCCCGCACCCACCGGCGCTTCGGCACGACCTCGCTGCTGGCCACCACCATGACCGCTCCGCGCGAGGAGATCGCCGACATCCTCAGCCAGCTCGGCGATTACTGCCGCCGCTCGCTGGAGGGCGGTTCACGGATACTCGGCGTGCACCTGGAAGGCCCCTACATCAACTCCGGCAAGCTCGGCGCGCAGCCCAACTTCGCCCATGCCGCGGTGCTCGAGGAAGTCGAGGACTACCTGCGCCGCGCGCCGATCCGGGTGATCACCATCGCCCCCGAGATCGCCGGACACCGGCCGCTGATCCGCGCCCTCGCCGAGCGCGGCGTACGCCTGCAGATCGGCCATACCCTGGGCAGCTACGAGGATGGCGTGGCCGCACTGGAAGCCGGCGCCAGCAGCTTCACCCACCTCTACAACGCGATGACCGGCCTGCACCACCGCGAACCGGGTATCGTCGGCGCGGCCCTGGCCCACGCACGCTACGCCGAGCTGATCCCCGACCTGCTGCATGTCCATCCCGGCGCCATCAGGGTGGCCTTGCGTTCGATCCCGTGCCTGTACTGCGTGACCGACTCCACCGCCGCCGCCGGCATGCCCGACGGCCAGTACAAGCTCGGCAGCCACACGGTGACCAAGTGCCTGGGCGGCGTGCGCCTGCCCGACGGCACCCTGGCCGGCAGCACCCTGACCATGGACCAGGCGCTGCGCAACCTGGTGAAGATCGGCCTGCCCCTGGCCGAAGCCTCGCAACGCCTTTCGCAATTCCCCGCCGATTACCTCGGCCTCGCCGAGCGCGGCCGCCTGGCGCCCGCAGCCTGGGCCGATGTGGTGCGCCTGGATCGCTCCCTGGAACTCGACGCCGTGATGGTGGAAGGAGAACTCGAATGACTTCGCTGATGCTCGAGGAAGCGCTCTCCGCCGCCACGGTGGCGAGCCGTCAACTGGCCGTGCTCGACGCCTGCCTGCCGGCGCTTGGCCAGCGTCTGCGGGAGGTCGATCCGAACCTGGCACTGACTGTCGCGCGCGGCAGCTCCGACCATGCCGCCAGCTACTTCGCCTACCTGGCCATGCAGCACGCCGGCTTGCCGGTGGCCTCGCTGCCCATGTCGGTGGTGACCCTGAACCGCTCGCCGCTGCGTGTCGCCGGGCAGGCCGTCTTCGCTTTCTCGCAGTCCGGGCAGAGCCCCGACCTCGTGGACAGCCTGCGCATCCTGCGCGAACGCGGCGCCCTGGGCATCGCCCTGGTGAATGCCGAGGATTCGCCGCTGGAAGCCGCCAGCGAATTCGTCGTGCCGCTCTGCGCCGGCACCGAGCGCAGCGTCGCAGCAACCAAGAGCTTCATCGCCACGCTCAGCGCCAGCGCTCGCCTGCTCGCCCACTGGCAGCGCGACAATACCCTGCTGGCCGCAGGCCAGGGCCTGGCGGCCGGGCTGGAGCAGGCCGCCAGGCTCGACTGGTCGCCGGCCATCGAGGTCCTGCGCGACTGCCAGCGGCTGATGGTGATCGGTCGCGGCGCCGGCTACGCCATCGCCCAGGAGGCCGCGCTGAAATTCAAGGAAACCTCGGCGATCCAGGCCGAGGCCTTCAGCAGCGCCGAGGTCCGCCATGGACCGATGGCGCTGGTCGAGGAGCGCTATCCGCTGCTGGTGTTCGCTCCCCGCGGCCCGGAGCAGGAAGGCCTGCTGGAGCTCGCCGAGGATATGCGCCAGCGCGGTGCGCAGGTATTGCTCGCCGCCCCGGACGACATCGCCGAACGCGACCTGCCGCTGCAGCGCGCCGCGCATCCGGCGCTCGATCCGATCCTGGCGATCCAGAGTTTCTACGTCATGGCCGCCGGCCTGGCCGAAGCCCGCGGCATGGACCCGGACCAGCCACGGCACCTGAGCAAAGTCACCCGAACCCACTGAGCCTGAGCGCGCGCCCATGAACAACAAGAATCTCGCCCTCAAAGCGCCCCTGAGCGGCCCCGTGATGCCGCTCAACCGAGTACCCGACCCGGTGTTTTCCAGCGGCACCCTGGGCGAAGGCATCGCCATCGACCCGCTCAACGATTGCCTGCACGCGCCCTGCGCCGGGCTGGTCAGCCACTTGGCGCGAACCCGCCACGCGCTCAGCCTGCGCGCCGACAACGGTGCCGAGCTGCTGCTGCACGTCGGCCTCGACACCGTACAGCTGCAAGGCGAAGGCTTCGAGGCGCTGGTCGAGGAAGGTGCGCGGGTGATCGAGGGCCAGCCGCTGCTGCGCTTCGACCTGGACCGCGTCGCCCGCGGCAGCCGCAGTCTGATCACGGTGATGATCCTGACCAACGGCGACGGCTTCCAGGTACGCCCGCTGACCACCAACCCGGTGGAGGTCGGCGCGCCGCTCCTGCAACTGAGTCCGGAGAAGGCCGAGCAACGTCCGGCCAATCCCGCGCCTGGCGAAGGCTCCGCGCAGCGCCAGGTCCGCGGGCGGGCGCGGGTCGCCCATCATGGCGGTCTGCACGCACGCCCGGCAGCGCTGCTACGCAAGACCGCGCAGGGCTTTTCCAGCCAGGCCGAACTGCACTTCGCCGGGCAGGTGGCCAGCGTCGACAGCCTGGTCGGCATCATGGGCCTGGGGGTCGCCGAACAGGACGAGGTAGAGGTGATCTGTCGCGGCGAAGACAGCGAGGCGGCCCTCGGCGCCCTGCTCGCGGCCCTCGCCAGCGCCACCGCGGGGGCTCCGAAGGATGCCCCGCGCGCCATCGCCCCGGGCGAGCCGGCGCGACCTGCGGCTGTCGCCGGTACCCTGGCCGGCGTCTGCGCTTCGCCCGGCCTGGCCAGCGGTCCCCTGGCGCGGCTCGGCGCCATCAGCCTGCCGGCGGATGACGGCCGGCATCGTCCCGAGGAACAGCACCTCGCCCTGGACCAGGCCCTGCAACGGGTGCGCGACGACGTACAGGGGAGCCTGCAGCAGGCCAGGCTCGGCGGCGACGAGAACGAAGCGGCGATCTTTTCCGCGCATCTCGCGCTGCTGGAAGACCCGGGTCTGCTGGACGCCGCCGACATGCTGATCGACCAGGGCGTCGGCGCCGCCCACGCCTGGCACCGGGCGATCCAGGCCCAGTGCGAGATTCTCCAGGCGCTGGGCAACCTGCTGCTGGCCGAGCGCGCCAACGACCTGCGCGACCTGGAAAAACGCGTGCTGCGGGTACTGCTCGGCGACACCGCGCCATTGCGGGTGCCTGCTGGCGCCATCGTCGCCGCCCGGGAGATCACTCCCTCCGACCTCGCGCCGCTGGTGGATGCCGGCGCGGCTGGCCTGTGCATGGCCGAAGGCGGCGCCACCTCCCACGTGGCCATCCTCGCCCGCAGCAAGGGCCTGCCGTGCCTGGTGGCGCTCGGCGCCGGGCTGCTGGAGCTGGAGGAAGGCCGGCAGGTGGTGCTGGACGCCGGCCAGGGCCGGCTGGAACTCAGCCCAGACGCTCGACGCCTGGAGCAGGTCGCCTTGCAAGTGGCGCAGCGCGAGGAACAACGCCGCCGCCAGCAGGCCGATGCGCAGCGCGAGGCGCTCACCCGCGACGGCCGGCGCATCGAGATCGGCGCCAACGTCGCCTCGCCGCGCGAGGCCGCCGAAGCCTTCGCCAACGGTGCCGACGGGGTCGGCCTGCTACGCACCGAGTTTCTCTTTCTCGAGCGCCGCGCCGCGCCCGACGAAGAGGAGCAGCGCAACGCCTACCAGGAGGTCCTGGACGCCATGGGCCAGCGCAAGGTGATCATCCGCACCATCGATGTCGGCGGCGACAAGCACCTCGACTACCTGCCGCTGCCGGTGGAAGAAAACCCAGCACTGGGCCTGCGCGGCATCCGCCTCGGCCAGGCGCGCCCGGAGCTGCTCGACCAGCAGTTGCGCGCGCTGCTGAGGGTCGAACCACTGGAACGCTGCCGGATACTGCTGCCGATGGTCAGCGAGGTCGATGAACTGCGCGCCATCCGTGGCCGCCTCGGCGAGCTGGCCACGCAGTTGGGGATCGAGCGCCTGCCCGAACTCGGGGTGATGATCGAGGTGCCCTCCGCCGCCCTGCTCGCCGATCAACTGGCCGAACACGCCGACTTCCTCTCCATCGGCACCAACGACCTGTCGCAGTACGCCCTGGCCATGGACCGTTGCCACGCCGGCCTGGCCGACCGCATCGACGCCCTCCACCCGGCGCTGCTGCGACTGATCGCCCAGACCTGCGCCGGAGCAGCCCGCCACGGCCGCTGGGTCGGCGTCTGCGGTGCGCTGGCCTCGGACCCGCTGGCGACACCGGTACTGGTCGGCCTCGGGGTCGAGGAATTGTCCGTCGGGCCGAACCTGGTCGGCGAGATCAAGACCCGGGTGCGCCAGCTCGACGCCGCTGAATGCCGCCGCCACGCCCAGGCGCTACTGGACCTGGGCAGCGCCCGGGCGGTGCGCGACGCCTGCCTGCAACACTGGCCACTGGCCTGACAAGAACAATCGGAGACCACCGCCATGCCCCCGTTCCTGATCGAAAGCCTGCAACGCCTGGGCCGCGCCCTGATGCTGCCGATCGCGATCCTGCCGATCGCCGGCCTGCTGCTGCGCCTGGGCGACGTCGACCTGCTCGACATTCCGCTGGTCCACGACGCCGGCAAGGCGATCTTCGCCAACCTGGCGCTGATCTTCGCCATCGGCATCGCCGTCGGTTTCGCTCGCGACAACAACGGCACCGCCGGCCTGGCCGGCGCCATCGGCTACCTGGTGATGATCTCGGTGCTCAAGGTGATCGATCCGGGCATCGACATGGGCGTACTCTCCGGCATCATCAGCGGCCTGGTGGCTGGCGCCCTGTATAACCGCTTCAAGGACGTGAAGCTGCCGGAATACCTGGCGTTTTTCGGCGGCCGCCGCTTCGTGCCGATCGCCACCGGGATCAGCGCGGTCTGCCTGGGCCTGCTGTTCGGGGCGATCTGGCCACCGCTGCAACAGGGTATCAACGGCCTCGGCCAACTCATGCTGGAAAGCGGCAGCTTCGGCGCCTTCGCCTTCGGCGTGCTGAACCGCCTGCTGATCGTCACCGGGTTGCACCACATCCTCAACAACCTGGTGTGGTTCGTCTTCGGTAGCTTCACCGACCCGGAAACCGGGCGCGTCGTCACCGGCGACCTGGCGCGCTATTTCGCCGGCGACCCGAAGGGCGGCCAGTTCATGGCCGGGATGTTCCCGGTGATGATGTTCGGCCTGCCCGCCGCCTGCCTGGCGATGTACCGCAACGCCCGTCCGGAGCGGCGCAAGCTGATCGGCGGGCTGCTCCTGTCGATGGCCTTGACCGCCTTCCTCACCGGCGTCACCGAGCCGGTGGAGTTCGCCTTCATGTTCCTCGCGCCGCTGCTCTACCTGCTGCATGCGCTGCTCACCGGCCTGTCCATGGCCCTCACCGACCTGCTCGACATCCGCCTCGGCTTCACCTTCTCCGGTGGCGCCATCGACCTCGCCCTGGGCTGGGGCCGTTCCACCCACGGCTGGATGCTCTGGCCGCTGGGCCTGCTCTATGCCGGCATCTATTACCTGGTGTTCGACTTCTGCATCCGCCGCTTCAACCTGAAGACCCCGGGCCGCGAAGACGACGCGAGCAGTGAATCGGGCGACAACACCGAAGCCGAGCGCGCCCCGGCATTCATCCGCGCCCTGGGTGGCGCAGCCAACCTCGAAGTGGTGGACGCCTGCACCACGCGCCTGCGTCTGCGCCTGGTCGACCGCGACAAGGCCTCGGACGCCCAGCTCAAGGCCCTCGGTGCGATGGCCGTGGTACGCCCGGGCAAGGCCGGCAGCCTGCAGGTGGTGGTCGGCCCACAGGCCGACAGCATCGCCGACGAGATCCGCCGCGCCCTGCCCTTCGATACGCAACCGGGCGAAGCCGTACCGCCGCTGGGCAGTCCAAACGCAGCCGAAGAGGTGGTGTCGATGCAGGCCACCGTTGACGCCGCCGAAGCCCAGGCCTGGCTCGGCGCCCTCGGCGGCGCCGGCAACCTGCGCGAGGTACGGGACGTCGCACTGACCCGCCTGCGGGTCAGCGTGGCGGACGAACGCAAGCTGGCCACCGAGCAACTGCGTCGTCTCGGCGGACAGGGCGTCAGTTCCCTCGCCGGCGGCATCTGCCATATCCTGGTGGGCCCCCGCGCCGCGGCCTTGAGCCAGGCCCTGCAACCGCTGCTGCGGCGCTGACGGCAGGAGGGCTGGACCTCGGCCAATCGGCGGATAACCGCCCAGCGGTTATTCGCCCTACGCCACAGCTCCCACGCTCGGGTTCGATAATCGCGAGGCGGTTGTTCGCGCCACGCCACAGCCCCGGGTCGGACTCTCCCCGTGAGGCGGATAACGAAAAGGGCGGCCACTGGCCGCCCTTCTTGCTTGTGCGAGGAAAACTCAGAAGACCATGTCGGTCAGGCGCCAGACTTCGTAGGCCGGGGTCTCATAGGGATGCGCCGCCTTCAACGCCTTGACGCTGGCGTGGATGAGCTCGTCGGCCACCACCAGCTCCACTTTCCACTCCGCCACGTGCTCGACCTGGCCGACCTGGCCCAGGTAGGGTTGGCTACCGTCCAGGGGCCGGAACTGGCCCTGGCCAAGGGACTGCCAGCAGCAACTGTCGTACGCCCCGATGCGCCCGCCACCCGCGGCAAACACCGCTTGCTTGACGACATCCAGATGGCTCTCAGGCACATAGAAACACAGCTTGTACATCGTTTTCTCCGCACGAATCGAATGCTGCACGAGGCGGTCGGTGGTTGTGCGACTGCCGACGCCAAATAATGGCACTTTGCCTTGACATGATGAATATTTGACGCTGTCTTTACGACAGATAAGCGCAACATTTGTTCGCCCGTCACAACACCTTCGTGCGGGCGTTCACAGATTTACGTTCAGCCGCGGAAACGCCGCCACCTGGCCTTCAGCCCGGAGGCGGAAGGCGCATGGCTACCGTCGCAATACGGCAGGTCGGCAGAGCACCCGCAGCGGCACAACAGCAACAGGCGCTCGCGGGTCGCGTGGAGCGTCAGGCCGTTGCGGCAGTCGGCGGGACAGTCGGGAAGCGAAGCCGAAGCCCCGCAGGTACAGAGCCGCAAGGTGTTGCCGGGAGAGACCCGGCGAACCTCGGGAAGAAGGTCGGGCGACGAGCTGGAGTCCGCATCGCCCGCCATGCCGGATCAGTCCACCCAGACCCGGGCGTTGCGGAACATGCGCAGCCAGCCGCCGTCTTCCTGCCAGTCGTCCGGGCGCCAGGAATTCTGCACGGCGCGGAACACCCGCTCGGGGTGCGGCATCATGATGGTGACCCGGCCGTCGCGGCTGCTCAGCCCGGTGATGCCGCGCGGCGACCCGTTGGGGTTGGCCGGGTAGGCTTCGGTGACCTTGCCGTGGTTGTCGACGAAACGCAGCGACACGCAGCCGGAAAGGTCGGCCTCGAGCAACGCTTCCTCCGACTCGAACTCCGCATGGCCTTCGCCATGGGCGATGGCGATCGGCAGGCGCGAACCGGCCATGCCCTGCAGGAAGATCGACGACGACTCCTGCACCTGGACCATCGCCACCCGCGCCTCGAACTGCTCGGAACGGTTGCGCACGAAGTGCGGCCAGAACTCGGTACCGGGAATCAGCTCGTGCAGGTTGGACATCATCTGGCAGCCGTTGCAGACGCCGAGGGCGAAGCTGTCCTTGCGCGCGAAGAAGGCCTGGAAGCCGTCGCGGGCGCGGGCGTTGAAGAGGATCGACTTGGCCCAGCCCTCGCCGGCGCCGAGCACGTCGCCGTAGGAGAAGCCACCGCAGGCCACCAGGCCCTTGAAGGCGTCCAGGTCGACCCGCCCGGCGAGGATGTCGCTCATGTGCACGTCGATCGCGGCGAAGCCGGCGCGGTCGAACGCCGCGGCCATCTCCACCTGGCCGTTGACGCCCTGCTCGCGGAGGATCGCCACTTTCGGCCGCACGCCCTTCTTGATGTAGGGCGCGGCGATGTCGTCGTTGACGTCGTAGCTGAGCTTGATCGTCAGCCCGGGGTTGTCTTCGTCCAGCAGCGCGTCGAACTCCTGCTCGGCGCAGTCGGCGTTGTCGCGCAGACGCTGGATCTGGTAGCTGGTCTCGCTCCAGATGCGTTGCAGGATGCGGCGCTGGGCGCTGTAGACGGTCTCGCCGTTGTAGTTCAGGTTGATCTCGTAGCCGTTGACCGGCTGGCCGATCACCGCCACGCAGTCGTCGAGACCGGCGGCGCTGAACTGCGCGAGGACTTCCGGAGTGGCGCCCTCGCGAACCTGGATCACCGCGCCCAGTTCCTCGCTGAACAACACGGCCGCCAGCTCTTCGCGGCTATCGGCCAGGGCATCGAGGTTCAGCTCGACGCCGCAGTGACCGGCGAAGGCCATCTCCAGCACGCTGGTGATCAGGCCGCCGTCGGAACGGTCGTGGTAGGCGAGGATATGGCCGTCGGCATTGAGCCCCTGGATCACCGCGAAGAAGGCTTTCAGGTCCTCGGCGTCGTCGACGTCCGGCACGGCGCGGCCGAGCTTGCCGTGGACCTGGGCCAGGATCGAGCCGCCGAGACGGTTCTTGCCGCGACCGAGATCGATCAGGATCAGGTCGGTCTCGCCCTTGTCCAGGCGCAGTTGCGGGGTCAGGCTCTGGCGCACGTCGGCGACCGGAGCGAAGCCGGTGACGATCAGCGAGACCGGAGAAGTGACGCTCTTGTCCTCGCCATTGTCCTGCCAGCGGGTCTTCATGGACATCGAGTCCTTGCCCACCGGGATGGTGATGCCCAGTTCCGGGCACAGTTCCATGCCCACGGCCTTGACCGTGTCATACAGGCGCGCGTCCTCGCCGGGGTGGCCGGCGGCGGCCATCCAGTTGGCGGAAAGCTTGATGTCGGACAGCTTGCCGATACGCGCGGCAGCCAGGTTGGTGACCGTCTCGCCGATGGCCATGCGTCCGGAAGCCGGGGCGTCCAGCAGCGCCAGCGGGGTGCGCTCGCCCATCGCCATGGCCTCGCCGGTGTAGACGTCGAAGCTGGTGGCGGTGACGGCGCAGTCGGCCACCGGCACCTGCCAGGGCCCGACCATCTGGTCGCGGGCCACCAGCCCGGTGATGGTGCGGTCGCCGATGGTGATCAGGAAGCTCTTGCTGGCCACGGCGGGATGGCGCAGGACGCGCTCGACGCTTTCCTGCAGCTCCAGCCCGGCGGCGTCGAAATCGTCACCCAGCTCGGCCTCGCGGGTGACCGCGCGGTGCATGCGCGGCGCCTTGCCGAGCAGGACTTCCAGCGGCATGTCCACCGGCTTGTTGTCGAAATGGCTGTCGGCGACGGTCAGCTGGCGCTGCTCGATGGCCTCGCCGACCACCGCGAACGGGCAGCGCTCGCGCTCGCAGATGGCCTTGAAGGTCTCGAAGTCGGCGGCATCCACCGACAGCACGTAGCGCTCCTGCGACTCGTTGCACCAGATTTCCAGCGGGCTCATGCCCGGCTCGTCGTTGGGCACCGCACGCAGCTCGAAGCGACCGCCGCGGCCGCCGTCGTTGATCAGTTCCGGCAGGGCGTTGGACAGGCCGCCGGCACCGACGTCATGGATGAAGCTGATCGGGTTGCGCTCGCCGAGCTGCCAGCAGCGGTCGATCACTTCCTGGCAACGTCGCTCCATTTCCGGGTTGTCGCGCTGCACCGAGGCGAAGTCGAGGTCGGCGGAGCTGGCGCCGGTGGCCATCGAAGAGGCGGCGCCGCCGCCCAGGCCGATCAGCATGGCCGGGCCGCCAAGGACGATGAGCTTGGCGCCGACGCTGATCTCGCCCTTCTGCACGTGTTCGTCGCGAATGTTGCCCATGCCGCCGGCGAGCATGATCGGCTTGTGGTAGCCGCGCACTTCCTCGCCGTGAGGGGTAGCGATCTTCTGCTCGAAGGTACGGAAGTAGCCGGTCAGCGCCGGACGGCCGAACTCGTTGTTGAACGCGGCGCCGCCCAGCGGGCCCTCGACCATGATGTCCAGCGCGGTGACGATGCGCTCGGGCTTGCCGTAGGGCACTTCCCAGGGCTGCTCGAAACCGGGGATCTGCAGGTTGGACACGGTGAAGCCGGTCAGGCCGGCCTTCGGCTTGGCGCCGCGGCCGGTGGCGCCCTCGTCGCGGATCTCGCCGCCGGAACCGGTGGAGGCACCGGGGAACGGCGCGATGGCGGTCGGGTGGTTGTGGGTCTCCACCTTCATCAGGATCTGCACCGGCTCGCGGCTGGCGGCGTATTCGCGGGTCTGCGGATCGGGGAAGAAACGCCCGGCGACATGGCCGACGATGACCGCGGCGTTGTCCTTGTATGCGGACAGCACGCCTTCGCGGTTCATCTCGTAGGTGTTCTTGATCATGCCGAACAGGCTCTTGTCCTGGGCCTGCCCGTCGATGTCCCAACTGGCATTGAAGATCTTGTGCCGGCAATGCTCGGAGTTGGCCTGGGCGAACATCATCAGCTCGACGTCGTGCGGGTTGCGCCCCAGTTCGCCGAAGCTCTTCAGCAGGTAGTCGATCTCGTCCTCGGCCAGGGCCAGGCCCAGCTCGACGTTGGCCTTCTCCAGCGCGGCGCGACCGCCGCCAAGCACGTCGACGGCGGTGAGCGGGCGGGGCTGCGCATGGCTGAACAGCTCGGCGGCGCCTTCCAGGCGGTCCAGCACCAGTTGGGTCATGCGGTCATGCAGGCGGGCGGCGACCTGCTGGGCGTCGCTCTCGGACAGTTCGCCCTGCACATAGTAGGCAATGCCGCGCTCCAGCCGGTCGATCTTCGCCAGGCCGCAGTTGCGGGCGATGTCGGAGGCCTTGCTCGACCACGGCGAGATGGTGCCGAAGCGCGGCACCACCAGGAACAGCCGGCCGCTGGGCTCCTGCACCGGCACGCTCGGGCCGTATTTCAGCAGCCGCGCCAGCACCTGCTCCTCGTCGGCGGTGAGCGCGCCGGTGACGTCGGCGAAATGCGCGAACTCAGCGTACAGCCCGGTAACGGCAGGTACGTGCTGGGTCAGTTGCTCGAGCAGTTTGCCGTGGCGGAAAGCGGAAAGGGCGGGAGCGCCGCGCAGGATCAGCATTGTCGGAACAGCCTCTGGAGACGGGAAGGTGTGGGGGCCGGCCGGGCCGGCCCGCAGAGGCCGTGCATTCTACCGTAAAGCACCGTCCGGCGGCACCCGCGCCGATGGCTATCGCATAGCCCTCCATCGGATCCGCGGCGGCCCGCTTCGAAGCACTTCGAGAACGGCGCCGCAGCGCTCTGCGACGGGGCAAGCGAAACGGCGGACGAACGGTATCCCGGCGCTAGCAGAGAAGGTCCCGGCTGTCGAGATATGGCGCCGTCTCGCCTTTGCGTATACTGCGCCGATGTTTGCCCTGACCGCGTACCGCTTACGTTGCGCCGCCTGGCTGTTGGCGACCGGCATCTTTCTGCTGCTTGCGGGCTGTAGCGAGGCGAAAGCCCCTACCGCCCTGGAGCGCGTGCAGAAGGAGGGCGTACTGCGCGTGATCACCCGCAACAGCCCGGCCACCTACTTCCAGGACCGCAACGGCGAAACCGGCTTCGAATACGAACTGGCCAAGCGCTTCGCCGAGCGTCTCGGCGTCGAGCTGAAGATCGAGACCGCCGACAACCTCGACGACCTCTATGCCCAGCTTTCCCGCGAGGGCGGCCCGGCTCTCGCCGCGGCCGGCCTGACCCCGGGACGCGAAGACGACGCCAGCGTGCGCTACTCGCACACCTACCTCGACGTCACCCCGCAAATCATCTACCGCAACGGCCAGCAGCGCCCGACCCGCCCGGAAGACCTGGTCGGCAAGCGCATCATGGTGCTCAAGGGCAGCAGCCACGCGGAGCAGCTCGCCGAGCTGAAGAAGCAGTATCCCGAACTGAAGTACGAAGAATCCGATGCTGTCGAAGTGGTCGACCTGTTACGCATGGTCGACGTCGGCGACATCGACCTGACCCTGGTCGACTCCAACGAACTGGCGATGAACCAGGTGTACTTCCCCAACGTCCGCGTCGCCTTCGATTTCGGCGAAGCTCGCGGGCTGGCCTGGGCCTTGCCGGGGGGCGACGACGACAGCCTGATGAACGAGGTCAACGCGTTCCTCGACCAGGCCAAGAAGGAAGGCCTGCTGCAACGCCTGAAGGACCGTTACTACGGGCATGTCGACGTACTCGGCTACGTCGGCGCCTACACCTTCGCCCAGCACCTGCAGCAACGCCTGCCGCGCTACGAAAGCCACTTCAAGCAGAGCGGCAAGCAGTTGGATACCGACTGGCGCCTGCTCGCCGCCATCGGCTACCAGGAATCGCTGTGGCAGCCCGGCGCCACCTCCAAGACCGGCGTGCGCGGCCTGATGATGCTGACCAACCGGACCGCCCAGGCGATGGGGGTGTCCAACCGGCTCGACCCGAAGCAGAGCATCCAGGGCGGCAGCAAGTATTTCGTGCAGATCCGCAGCGAACTGCCCGAGAGCATCAAGGAACCGGACCGCAGCTGGTTCGCCCTGGCCGCCTACAACATCGGCGGCGCGCACCTGGAAGACGCGCGCAAGATGGCCGAGAAGGAAGGCCTCAACCCGAACAAGTGGCTGGACGTGAAGAAGATGCTGCCGCGCCTGGCGCAGAAGCAGTGGTACGCCAAGACCCGCTACGGCTATGCGCGCGGCGGCGAGACCGTGCACTTCGTACAGAACGTGCGGCGCTACTACGACATCCTCACCTGGGTGACCCAGCCGCAGATGGAAGGCAGCCAGATCGCCGAGAGCGGGTTGCACCTGCCCGGCGTGAACAAGACGCGCCCGGAAGAAGACAGCGGCGACGAGAAACTCTAGCCGCCCCCTCCCCTCAGGATTCTCCGTCGCTTGCCAGCCAGGCGGCGTGCTCGCGCACATCGGTCGGCCAGCCGGCGATCCGCTCGGCGAAGCCCTCGCGATCCCCGGCGAACAGCGCCCGCGTCGCCTCCTCGAAGCCCGGCAGGTCGCCGGCCATCGCATTCATGAAATGGTAGGCGCGCTCCTGCGCCTGCCGCGCACGCCCGGACTGGCTGCGGCGCGCCTCCTCGACCAGCTTGCGCAGCGCCACCGAGGCGCCCCCGGGCTGCGCGGCGAGCCATTCCCAGTGGCGCGGCAACAAGGTCACCTCGCGCGCCACCACGCCCAGCTTCGGCCGCCCGCGCCCGCGCGGCGCGGCCTCCTCCGCCGGTTGCCGCTCGCCTGCGCCGACCAGGCGCGCCAGCAGGTCCTCGCTGGAACCGCGGATATCGAGATCGACGGAGCGCCCAGTGGCATTGTCGAACACCAGCAGCGGCCCGGCAGCACCGCCGGCGACCGCTTGCTTCAAGGCCAGCGCGACCTCCGGCAGCGCCGCCGTCAGCAGCCGGCGCGTGCCGTCGAAGCAGGTGAAGGACTGGACGTATGGATCATTGGCCATGACAGGCTCCCATGGATGGAACGCCCGAATAATACCCGGATATAAATAGAGCGACAATATTATCCGGATAAAATAAATCCCATGAAAAAGGCCGCCCTATGGCGGCCTCTTCCGGCAGCGATGACCTACCAGCCGGCCGGCAGCAGGTTCATGGCGCTGCAAATGGCGTAGGCGGCGCTGGCCAGGTAGATCGTCACGATCACCGCCTGGATCGCCGGATGGGCGATCCAGCCGCATTTCCAGGCCGGCTCGAAGTCGCCGTTCCTGCGCGCCGAGCGCAGCATCAGGATCGGCATGATCGAGAGAATCACTCCGCTGAAGGCCCCGGCGAAGTACAGCGCGTTGACGAAGCCGACCAGCCCGCTGTAGGCCAGGACGAACGGCGGCAGCGCGACGATCGCCAGCACCAGCAGGCGGGTCTTCGGCCGGTTCTCCGGACCGAGCTTGTGGAACTTGTCGAAGATGTTGGTCAGGAAGCTACCGCCCAGGCCCCAGTAGGACGTCAGCATGGCGCACAGGGCGAAGGTGTTGGCGGTGAAGAAGGCCCATTCGCCGAGCGCCTTGCCCCAGGCCAGGGTGGCGACTTCGGACTGGTTCTCCAGGCCGGTCAGGGCGATCACCGAGAGCGGCACGATGCTGAGCAGGACGAAGGTGGTCAGCATCCCGGTGATCACCGCCTTCGGCAGGCGCTCCGGGGCGTGGCTGAAACCACGGGCCATCTCCGGGACGATGTACTGGGCGGAGAAGCAGAACACCGCGATGTTGAATACCGGGACCATGTAGATCCAGTCGCCTTCGAGCAGGCGAGCGAACTCGGTATTGTCGTTGAGCAGGGTGGCCGCCACCAGGATCAGGATCATGCTGACCATGCCGATGCTGATGAACTTCTCGCCCTTGCCGATGGCGCTCAGTCCCAGGTACAGCACGCCGGCGGCCGGAATGAAGAACAGCACGCTGCCCAGGGCCGGGCTGATGCCGAAGAAGGCGCTGAGGATCTTGCCGCTGCCGCTCATGTAGGCGATCAGCGCGCCGATGCTGTTGACCGCCACGGACAGGAAGATCGCCCAGGCGCCGAAGGAGCCGACATAGCGCTGGGCAAGGCCGCTCAACTGGTTGTGGGTGCGCGTGCGCAGGGCGGTTTCCGAGACGTAGAGCATGGAAATGGTGGTGAACAGGCCGGCCACCGCCAGCCAGAGCAGCAATGGCATGAAGCCGGCCTTGCGGCTGGCGTAGGCCATGGACAGCACGCCTGCGCCGATGTTGGTTCCGACGATCATCGCCACCGCCTCGAGGAACGTCAGGCGCTTGACCTCCAGTCCCGAGGAATCGACGGCTTCCGCCCCGGCGTGATCCTGATACTGCTGGACCCGGGTATCACTCATGACAACAACTCCCTGCATTTCGAATTGGCATTGTGCGGGAGGCGGCCAGGACCGCCGTACCGATGGCCTTCTTCGAGGACAATGCAGGGCCGGGAATCGCGGACGCCTCCGGACCGGCCGCGCTTTTCGGCTGCGCGGTCCGGCGGGGGTATCCGCAGGCGGGCTCGCTCTCACCTGAAGCCATTGCCTGCGGGCCGCTTGCTCAAGCGGCCGTGCAAAATATCACACAATTCGACGAAGGAAGCGCGCGGCGACTACGACTTTACGCCTATGCCGATCGTCCGAAATATCCGGATAAATAATTGATGCAGATGGCTTTTGAAGGAGAGGAAGGCGCCATAGCGTGCTTTAACGTTTCAGCCGGAGCGTTCGAAAAGAGAAACATCCGTCAGTCTTCGCGAGACTTCTTCGCCGCTTCGCGCCGCGCGCGGAAGAACGCCGAGAGCGCCTGGCTGCATTCTTCCGCCAGCACGCCGCCCTCGACCATGACCCTATGGTTGAGATGCTCCTGCTCGAAGAATCGCCCACGGCTTTCCACTGCGCCCGACTTGGGCTCGACCGTGCCGTACACCAGGCGCTGGATGCGTGCGTGCACCAGCAGTCCGGAACACATGCTGCAGGGTTCCAGGGTCACATACAGGGTGCTGCCTGGCAGCCGGTAGTTGCCCGCCTCCGCCGCTGCCATGCGGATCGCCAGCATTTCGGCGTGGGCACTGGGATCGTGGCTGCTGATCGGCCGGTTGAAGCCCCGCCCGATGATCTCGCCCTCGCGCACCAGAACCGCGCCCACCGGCACTTCGCCGAGGGCCGCGGCCTTTTCCGCCTCTGCCAGGGCCTCGCGCATGAAATGCGGGTCCCGGCTGCGATCGATGATCGGACGCACACCTTTTACCGTCGGGTAGCCCTTGCCGTTGCTGATCAGCTTAGTCACCCGCACCAGGCCTCGCCGACCGCGATGGTCCCCATCAGGCCGGTCTCCATATGGTCGATGACATGGCAGTGGAACATCCACAGGCCCGGATTGTCCGCCACCAGCGCGACGCGGGCGGTCTCGTTCTTGCCCAGCAGGTAGGTGTCGGTGAAGTACGGGATGATTTCCCGGCGATCCGAATCCAGTACCTTGAAGGCCATCCCATGCAGGTGGATCGGGTGCTGGTACTGCGCCATGTTGCGCAGCTCGAAGATGTAGCTCTGGCCTTCCTTGAGCTTGGCCAGCGGCGGCGCGTTGTGCTTGTGCTCCTCGCCGCCTTCCCAGGCCTTGCCGTTGATCTGCCAGAACGACGGATAGGGATTCTTGCCGCTGGTATCGGACATCGCCCCGACCCACTCGAAACGGAAACCGATCTTCTCGGCATTGGCCAGGTCCGGTTCGCTCACCGGATTCGCCGGCAACGGCTTCGGCCAGTCGCCGGCAGGTGCCTCGGCGCTGGCCACGCTGCGGATCGTCGCCAGGCGTACCGGCCCGTCGCGCAGGGACAGCTCGGTGCCCGCTTCCGGCACCTTCAGCGCCAGCTCCAGGCGCATCCCGGGACCGATCCAGTACTGCCCCTCGAAGCCGCGTGGTTCCACCGGATGGCCATCGATGGCATAGATCCTCGCCTCGCCGTTGGGCAGGTTGAGACGGTAGGTGACGGTGTTGTCGACGTTCAGCAGGCGCACCCGGACGATCTGCCCGGCCGGCAGGTCGATGGTCGGCACATGCTTGCCGTTGATCGTCGAATAGCGCCCGCGGGTGCCTTCTCGCGCGGCCTGGCGCGGCACGCTGAAGGGGGTGAAGGCGCCCTGCTCGTCCACGTGCCAGGTCTTCAGGCAGAGAACCTTCTCGTGGCGGAACCCGGTGGGTTCGCGCTCCTCGATGATCAGCGGGCCGACCAGCCCGCGGCCGAGCTGCTCGCTGCTCATCAGGTGCGGGTGGTACCAATAGCTGCCGGCGTCCTGGGTCTTGAACTGGTAGATGAAGCTCTCGCCCGGCTGCACCGGCGGCTGGGAAATGTACGGTACGCCGTCCATCTCGATCGGCAGGCGGATGCCGTGCCAGTGGATGGTGGTCGGTTCGTCCAGCCTGTTGGTGAAGCGCACCCGCAGCCACTCGCCCTGCTTCGCCCGCAACTCCATGCCGGGGCACTGGCCGCCATAGGCCAGCGCCGGACTGCTGAAGCCCGGGACGATCTCCAGGTCCAGCGGCGCGGCGATCAGTTCGTAGTCGTACTCCTGCGCCACCTGCGGACGCGCCAGCCAGAGGCGCGCGCCGCCGGCGCCGAGGCCGACCACCGCCAGCCCGGCGAGGCCGCCGAGCACTTGTCTACGGGTAAATGTCATGGAGCCTTCACCTTCGCGGGTACTGCGGCTGGGAAATGATAGATTTTCTCATTTCCCAGCCGCGAAGGCGAGCCATCGCTCCGTGCAACTGCCTCTTTGCTGATCCGGAGCAAACGAAAAGGGCAGCCGAAGCTGCCCTTTCCTCTCATCGGCGCGAGCCGATCATTCCCACTCGATAGTCGCCGGCGGCTTGCTCGACACGTCGTAGGTGACCCGGGAGATACCGGCGATCTCGTTGATGATGCGGTTCGAGACCTTCTCCAGCAGTTCATAGGGCAGGTGAGCCCAGCGTGCGGTCATGAAGTCGATGGTCTCCACCGCGCGCAGGGCGACGACCCAGGCGTAGCGACGGCCGTCGCCGACCACGCCGACCGATTTCACCGGCTGGAACACCACGAACGCCTGGCTGGTCTTGTGGTACCAGTCGAAGGCGCGCAGTTCCTCGATGAAGATGTGGTCGGCCTGGCGCAGCAGGTCGGCGTACTCCTTCTTCACCTCGCCGAGGATGCGCACGCCCAGGCCCGGGCCGGGGAACGGGTGGCGGTAGACCATGTCGTAGGGCAGGCCCAGCTCCAGGCCGATCTTGCGCACTTCGTCCTTGAACAGTTCGCGCAGCGGCTCGACCAGTTCGAACTGCATGTCCTCCGGCAGGCCGCCGACGTTGTGGTGCGACTTGATCACGTGGGCCTTGCCGGTCTTGGCGCCGGCCGACTCGATCACGTCGGGGTAGATGGTGCCCTGGGCGAGGAACTTCACGTCCTGCAGCTTGGTGGCTTCTTCGTCGAAGACTTCGATGAAGGTGCGGCCGATGATCTTGCGCTTCTCTTCCGGATCGGCGACGCCGGCCAGGCGGCCGAGGAACTTGTCCTCGGCGTTGGCGCGGATCACCTTCACGCCCATGTTCTCGGCGAACATGGCCATCACCTGGTCGCCTTCGTGCAGGCGCAGCAGGCCGTTGTCGACGAACACGCAGGTCAGTTGGTCGCCGATGGCCTTGTGCAGCAGCGCGGCGACCACCGAGGAGTCCACGCCGCCGGAGAGGCCGAGCAGGACCTTGGAGGAACCGACCTGGGCGCGCACGGTGGCGATGGCGTCGTCGACGATGTTCGACGGGGTCCACAGCGCGGCGCAACCACAGATGTCGAGGACGAAGCGCGAGAGAATGCGCAGGCCCTGCTTGGTGTGGGTGACTTCCGGGTGGAATTGCACGCCGTAGTAGGCGCGGGCATCGTCGGCCATGGCGGCGATCGGGCAGCTCGGGGTGCTGGCCAGGATGTGGAAACCGGCCGGCATCTCGGTGACCTTGTCGCCGTGGCTCATCCACACGTCGAGGCCGAGCACGCCGTCGTCGTCCACGTGGTCCTCGATGCCGTCCAGCAGGCGCGCCTTGCCGACCACGTCGACGCGGGCGTAGCCGAACTCGCGCAGGTCGGAGCCCTGCACCTTGCCGCCCATCTGCTCGGCCATGGTCTGCATGCCGTAGCAGATGCCGAACAGCGGCACCTTCAGGTCGAACACCGCCTGCGGCGCGCGCGGGCTGTCGGCTTCGTGTACCGACTCGGGACCGCCGGCGAGGATGATGCCGCGCGGCGCGAAGGCGATGATCGCCTCGTTGCTCATGTCGAAGGGATGGATTTCGCAATACACGCCGATCTCGCGCACGCGGCGGGCGATCAGCTGGGTGTACTGGGAGCCGAAATCGAGGATCAGGATACGGTGGGCGTGAATGTCTTGGGACATGGCCATCTCTCGCTACGGAATTCGAAAACGACACGGGGCTGAATCGAACAGCCCCGTGCAGCACTCATTTCAATCAGCCTCAACCAACCCGGTAGTTGGGGGCTTCCTTGGTGATCTGGACGTCGTGGACATGGGACTCGGCCATGCCCGCGCCGGTGATCCGGACGAACTGCGGCTGCGTGCGCATCTGCTGGATGTCGGCGCTGCCGGTGTAGCCCATGGCGGAGCGCAGGCCGCCCATCAGCTGGTGGACGATGGCGGACAGGGCACCCTTGTACGGCACGCGACCCTCGATGCCTTCCGGCACCAGCTTCTCGGCGCCGGCGGAGGCGTCCTGGAAGTAGCGGTCGGACGAGCCCTGGGAACCGGACATGGCGCCCAGCGAACCCATGCCGCGGTAGGACTTGTAGGAACGGCCCTGGAACAGCTCGATCTCGCCCGGCGCTTCCTCGGTACCGGCGAACATCGAGCCCATCATCACGCAGTAGGCGCCGGCGACCATGGCCTTGGCCAGGTCGCCGGAGAAGCGGATGCCGCCGTCGGCGATCAGCGGTACGCCGGTGCCCTCGAGGGCGGCGGCGACGTTGGCGATGGCGGAGATCTGCGGCACGCCGACACCGGCGACGATGCGGGTGGTGCAGATCGAGCCCGGGCCGATGCCGACCTTGACCGCGTCGGCGCCAGCCTCGGCGAGGGCCTTGGCGGCCTCGGCGGTGGCGATGTTGCCGCCGATCACCTGGACGTCCGGGAAGGTCTGCTTGACCCAGCGCACGCGCTCGATCACGCCCTTGGAGTGGCCGTGGGCGGTGTCCACCACCACCACGTCGACCCCGGCGGCGACCAGCGCGGCGACGCGCTCGCCGGTATCGGCGCCGGTGCCGACGGCGGCACCGACGCGCAGGCGGCCCTGCTCGTCCTTGGACGCCAGCGGGTAGGTCTTGGCCTTCTCGATGTCACGGAAGGTCACCAGGCCACGCAGGTAGAAGTTCTCGTCGACTACCAGCATCTTCTCGATGCGGTTCTCGTAGAGCTTGGCCTTCATCTCTTCCAGCGGGGTGCCTTCGCGGGCGGTGACCAGCTTGTCCTTCGGGGTCATGATCGCGGCGACGGTATCGCCGGCGTTCGGCTTCACCCGCAGGTCGCGACCGGTGACGATACCGACCAGCTCGCCCTGCTCCACCACCGGGAAACCGGAGAAGCCGTACTCGCGGGCCATCTGCAGCAGTTCGATGATCTTGGTCGAGGGGGTCACGGTGACCGGGTCGCGGACGATGGCCGTTTCGTGCTTCTTGACCTTGCGGACTTCCGCGGCCTGCTGCTCGATGCCCATGTTCTTGTGGATGATGCCGATGCCGCCTTCCTGGGCCATGGCGATGGCCAGGCGGGCTTCGGTCACGGTATCCATCGCGGCGGATACCAGCGGGATGTTCAGTTCGATGCCGCGGGTCAGGCGAGTTTTCAAACTCACGTCCTTGGGCAGGACTTCGGAATAACCGGGGATCAGAAGGACGTCGTCGAAAGTCAGGGCTTCTTGACTGATTCGCAGCATGGCGGGCGCTCCCAGACGGGAAAAATGGAAGCGCGACATTATACCCAGCCACGCGCTTCCGCTCAACGCAGTTGATCGCCGAAAACGGCGAATGGGCAAATATCTTGCAAGGCGCCCGCCAGGCCCCGTTCCGCCTGTCCTATCCCGCATTTGCAGGATGGCAGCGCGGCGGCGGATGGCCGGATACTGCGTACGTCACCCAGCGACCGCCCAGGCGGCGGGACGCCGATTCCAAGAACTATAAAAGTGGGACGGGGGAGAGAATGAAAGGGAGCACTGACCCGCATTCGTCATCCGCAGCCTTGCTCGCGGCGTTCGGCGCCGCCGTGCTGGACATCAACCGGCTGGCGCGCGACAAGACCCTGGAGCGTTTCCATCGCACCGCGCTGGAACGTCTGCAGCAACTGGTGCCGTTCCAGCGTGCCTGGTGGGGCCGCGCGGCGCTGATCGACGGCGTGCCGGTGGAGCACAGCGCACACCTGTTCAACCTCGAAGAGCACTATGTCGAGGACTGGAAATCGATCAGTCACGACGACATCACCGTCGGCCTGGTACACGCCCGCCCGGGCACCGCCGTGGCCGTCGACATGCAGGCCACCGCCGGGCTTCGCTGGCTTGGCGCGCGTCACGACATCGGTGAGCTGCTCTGCGTGATCCACGTCGATCCGATCACCCGCCTCAGCGACCATGTCGCCCTCTATCGCACGCCTGGCGGCCCGCCCTTCGCGGACCAGGAGAAGCTGCTCCTCGGGCAACTCTCGGCGCACCTGGCCGCGGCCGTCTCGGCCAACCAGATCCGTACCCTGGTGGCCCTGCGCGAATCCCTCGAACGCCAGGCTCTGGCCATGGCGGTATGCGACCGCTACGGCGTGCTGCATTGCGCCGAACGCGGCTTCGTCGACCTGCTGCTCGGCGCCTGGCCGGGCTGGACCGGTCCGCAGCTGCCGGAGGAAACCAGCCCGCAGGGCTATCGCGATGCGCGCCTGGTGATCGACTCGCGGCAGGTCGGCGACCTTTACCTGCTCACCGCGCGGCAACCGAGCGCGATCGAACAGTTGAGCAATCGCGAAGGCGACGTCGCCCTGCTGTTCAGCGAAGGCAAGACCTACAAGCAGATCGCCCGCGACCTCGGCCTGGCGCCGAACACCGTGCGCCATCACATACGCACCATCTATTCCAAGCTCGGCGTCAACGACAAGGCGAGCATCGCCCACCTGCTGCACCAGTTCCCGCCTGGCTGACAGCCCTCCACCCCTGCCATCACCGCTTCGACCGCCCCGCCATGGGCGGCATGGGCGCCCTTTCGCCTGCGAAAAGGCGCAACCACCACCGGCGCGACGAACGCCGGGCACACAACGACCGGGGAGACCGACACATGACCCACCGCACCGCCTCGATGGCCGCACCGACCGCCAGCGCCCTCACGCTGCTCGGCATCCAGCTCCTGCTGGGCGCCGAGGCCGGCGCCGCCGACCTCAACGCCCGCGACTTCTTCGGCGCCCCAGCAGGCACCACGCTCGGCGTGCTCTACCTGCCGGCGACCCGCGCCCATGAGTTCCACGGGCCGGCCGATCGCAACGGCATGGCCGAACTGAAGACCAACGCGGTGGCCTACCGCCAGGTGTTCTTCAGCGACATCTGCGGCACTCTCTGCACGCCGCAGTTCATCATTCCCTTCGTCGACATCGATGCGCGCCTGCCCGGCAGCGTCGGGCATACCGGCGAGACCGGTTTCGGCGATCCCCAGGTCGGCGGCACCCTATTTTTCGTCAACGACCCGGAACAGCGCCGCTACAGCGGCCTGCTGACCCTGATCACCCTGCCGCTGGGCGAGTACCACGCGAAGAACCCCGATGTCTCGCCCGGCGCCAACCGCTGGGGCGCCACCTTCGTCTACAACTACACCCAGGGCATCGGCCGCGACTGGGTGCTGGAAGCCAACCTGGAAGCGCAGTTCTACGCGAAGAACGACGACTACTTCGGCAGCGACCTGGAACAGAAACCGCTCTATCGCCTGCAGGCCTTCGCCTCCTACGACTTCAGCCAGAGCACCTACGGCGCCCTCAAACTGGTGCACGCCGATGGCGGCGAACTGAAGCTGCAGGGCCATACCCTCGACGACACCCACCAGCGCTACACCCAACTCGGCTTCGAGCTAGGCCACTGGCTGGACCGGCGCAACAGCCTGATGTTCGGTCTCTCGCGCAACGTCGCCACCGACAATGCGTTCCATGGCAGCCAGGCCCTGTTGCGCCTGGTCCATGTGTTCTGAGGAGGCGCAGCCATGAGCGCTTCCGACAAGACTCTCGCCAGCGCCTCTCCGGCGTCCGGCAACCTCGCGCTGCTCGCGGCCATCGTGGTGTTCGCCGCGATCACCCCGACCATCCTGATGACCGCCCCCGCCGTCGCCGCGCAACTGGCGGCCCAGTGGCAACTGAGCCCGGCGCGGGTCGGCGACCTGTTTTCGGTGGAGCTAGGCGCCATGAGCCTGGCGACGCTGCCGGCCTTCCATTGGCTGAAACGCGTCGATTGGCGCCACGCGGCGCTGCTCGCCGGCCTGCTGTTCATCGCCGCCAACCTGGCCTCGGCGCTGGCCGGCAGCTACCCGCTGCTGCTCGCCCTGCGTTTCTGCAGCGCCCTCGCCGGCGGCTCGCTGATGATCCTCTGCCTGTCCAGCGCCGCCAGCACCGCCACCCCGAGCCGGGTCTACGGGCTCTGGGTGATGGGCCAACTGGTGGTCGGCGCCGTCGGCCTGGCACTGCTGCCGGCGCTGTTCGAACGCTTCGGCCTGGCCGCCTGCTACCTGTTGCTGGCCGGCCTGATGGGCCTCGCCCTGCCGTTGTCGCGGGCCTTCCCCAGTGGCAGCCCGCCAGCGGAAGCCCGCGCCAGTACCGGCGCGGTTCACTCGCGACTGCGGGTCGGGCTGGGTATCCTCGCCGTGCTCACCTTCTATATCAGCCTCAGCGGCGTCTGGACCTTCATCGGCGCCATCGCCGAAGGCGCGGGGATCGGTGCCGGCGCCAGCGGCGAGGTACTCGCCGTCGCCACCCTGATGGGCATCGCCGGAGCGGCCTGCGCCTCCTTCATCGGCAACCGCCTGCCGCGCGACCTGATGCTGCTCGGCGGCTACCTGGCGATGGCCGCGGCGATCCTCCTGCTGATCGGCCAGCCACCGCTGGCGCGCTTCGCCCTGGCCGCGCTGCTGTTCAAGTTCACCTGGACCTTCGCCCTGCCGTTCATCCTCGCCTGCCTCGCCGACCTGGACCGCTCCGGCCGCCTGATGAACGCCTCCAACCTGGTCATCGGCGGCGGGCTGGCCATCGGCCCGGCGCTGGCCGGACGACTCATCGAAGGCAGCGGCGGTTTCCTCCCGCTGCTGCCGATCGCCGCCGGCCTGGCCGGCCTCTCGCTGCTGCTGGCCCTGGCCTGCCGGCCACGCTGAAACCCTTTCTCGAACCACGGATACCCGCCATGACCCGACGTACCGCTTTCTTCTTCGACGAACTCTGCCTCTGGCACGCCGCCGGCCCGCACGCGCTGACCCTGCCGGTCGGCGGCTGGGTGCAACCGCCTGCCGCCGCCGGACACGCCGAATCACCGGAAACCAAGCGCCGGCTGAAAAGCCTGCTCGACGTGTCCGGCCTGACCGCCCGCCTGCAACTGCGCAGCGCACCGCCGGCGAGCGACGAGGACCTGCTGCGCGTGCATCCGGCGCACTATCTGGAACGCTTCAAGGCGTTGAGCGACGCCGGCGGCGGCAGCCTCGGCCAGGACGCGCCGATCGGCCCGGGCAGCTACGAGATCGCCCGGCTCTCCGCCGGCCTGGCCATCGCCGCGCTGGACGCGGTGCTCGCCGGCGAGGCGGACAACGCCTACTCGCTGTCGCGGCCGCCGGGTCACCACTGCCTGCCGGACCAGGCGATGGGCTTCTGCTTCTTCGCCAACATCGCCGTGGCCATCGAGGCGGCCAAGGCTCGCCACGGCGTCGAGCGGGTCGCGGTGCTGGACTGGGACGTGCATCACGGCAACGGCACCCAGGCGATCTACTACCGGCGCGACGACGTGTTGAGCATTTCCCTGCACCAGGACGGCTGCTTCCCGCCTGGCTACAGCGGCGCCGAAGACATCGGCGAGGATCGCGGTCGTGGCTTCAACCTCAACGTGCCGCTGCTTCCCGGCGGCGGTCACGACGCCTACATGCAGGCCATGCAACGCATCGTGTTGCCGGCGCTGGAGCGCTTCCGCCCGCAATTGATCGTGGTCGCCAGTGGCTTCGACGCCAACGCGGTGGACCCGCTGGCACGCATGCAACTGCACAGCGACAGCTTCCGGGCGATGACCGCGATGGTTCGCGACGCGGCCGAGCGGCATGCCGGCGGACGCCTGGTGGTGGTCCACGAAGGCGGCTATTCGGAAGCCTACGTGCCGTTCTGCGGGCTGGCGGTGATCGAAGAACTCAGCGGCGTGCGCAGCGCGGTGCGCGACCCGCTGCGCGACTTCATCGAGTTGCAGCAGCCCAACGCGGCGTTCCGCGACTTCCAGCGCCAGCGCCTCGAAGAGCTGGCCGCACAGTTCGGGCTGTGCCCGGCGCAGCCGCTTCAAGCGGCCAGGTAGCGCCCGACCAGCGCCAGGCCGCTGCACAGCACCAGCCAGGTGACCAGGCGGACGAAGGCTTCACGCGACAGACGCAGGGTCACCCGACGGCCGATCCACAGGCCCAGCGCCATGCCCGGCAGCAGGCAGGCGGCGAGCAGCCAGGGCTCGCGCGCGGCATACAGCCCGGCGAGCAGGAACAGCCCCAGGCGGACGAAGGTGCTACAGCCGATCAACGCGCTCTGGGTAGCGCGCATCTGTTCCTTGCTCGCCAGGCGTCCGTTCAGGTACAGCGCATAGAGGAAGCCGCCGCTGCCGAACAACGCGCCGAACAGCCCGCCGAAGACACCGAACGGCAACGCCCAGGTCGCCCGCCAGCGCGGCTGGCCGCGTGGCTGGAGGAACAGCGCGTAGAGCGCATAGAGACTGACGAACACGCCGAGGGCCAGCATCAGCAGCTCCGCGCGTAGCGCCAGAAGTCCGTACGCCCCGAGCGCACAGCCCAGCAGCATGCAGGGCAGCAGACGCTTGAGTTCAGTGACGGCGATCTGCCGCCGCGCCGGCAGCCAGTTGCCGAACGACGCGCTGAAATCCAGCAGGACCAGCAGCGGAATGATCTGCGACAGCGGCAGCACCCCGGCCAGCAACGGGCCGGCGACCAGCGCGGTACCGAAGCCGGCGATGCCGAACACCACATAGGCGAGGACGATGGCCAGTTCGACCAGCAGCCATTGCCATAGGCTGAACGGCAGGGCGGCGAACAGGACTGACGGATCGAGCGAGGACATGGCGGCTCCCGGAACGACGACCTGCGCACTCTAGCGAGCGCAACGGCGCGCCAGCCAATACAATCCGAGTCCTGTAGCCATCTCGAAAAGGCATGGAAAGTCTTCCGATGATCTCTTTGCGGCAACTCCATTATTTCGTCGAAATCGTCGAGTCCGGCGGCTTCAGCCGTGCCGCCGAACGCCTGTTCGTCGCCCAGTCGGCGCTCAGCCGGCAGGTGCGCGAACTGGAGGACAGCATCGGCACCCCACTGCTCCGCCGCGGTCCGCGCCAGGTCGAGCTGACGCCGGCCGGTCGCGCCTTCCTGCCACGCGCGCAGCGCCTGCTCGGCGACCTGGAGGCCGCCCGGCGCCTGGCTCGCGAGGTCGGTGAAGGCGGCCATGGCCTGCTGCGCCTGGGGCACTCCAGCTCGGTGCCGCTGGTGGGCGGCCTGCAAGCGGCGCTGCGCGGCTACCTCGCGGCGCAGAGCGGCGTCCGCCTGGAACTGACCCAGCAATCCTCCGAGCAGCAACTCGCCGATCTCGCCGAAGGACGCCTGGACCTTGGCCTGCTGCGCCTGCCGGTGCTGCGCCAGCATCCCCGGCTGCACCTGCGCGCCCTGTACCGCGAGCCGTTGCTCCTGGCTCTCGCCGCCGACCATCCGCTGGCCCGCCGTGAAGCCCCCGTGGCCCTGGCCGCCCTGGCCGGAGAAACCTTCGTCTCCATTCCCCACCTGCAACGCGGCGGCCTCAGCTATCGCGCCGCCGAACTCTGCCTCGGCGCCGGTTTCTACCCACGCCCGGCGCGCGCGCTGTCGCGCAAGACCAGCCAGTTGCAACTGATCGAGGCCGGCTTCGGCGTCGCCCTGGTGCCCGCCTCGATGCGCGCCATCGCACCGCCCGCCGTGCGCTTCATGCCTCTGGCCGAGGCCGAGGCATACAGCGAGGTGGCGCTGGCCTGGCGTCGCGACGATAGCCCCCTGGTGGAAGGCTTCGTCGAATATTTCCTGGAGAATCTGCCGAACGAAGCCAAGGATTGATCGCACATCCCGGTGCGCCGCCTTATCATGCCGCCCATGCGTAACGATCCCTTCCAACGGCTCGGCCTCGATCGCGAGGTGCTGACCGTCAGCCAACTGAACCAGCGCGCCCGCCTGCTGCTGGAAGACGTGTTCCCGCAGGTCTGGGTCGAGGGCGAACTGTCCAACCTCGCCCGGCCGGCCTCCGGCCATGTCTACTTCACCCTCAAGGACAGCAACGCGCAGATCCGCTGCGCGCTGTTCCGGCAGAACGCCCTGCGCGTACGCCAGGCCTTGCGCGACGGGCTGGCGGTAAAGGTGCGCGGGAAGATCTCGCTGTTCGAGGGACGCGGCGACTACCAGTTGATCGCCGATACCGTCGAGCCGGCCGGCGACGGCGCCCTGCGCCTGGCCTTCGAGGCATTGAAGGAAAAACTCGCCGGCGAAGGCCTGTTCGCCAGCGAACGCAAGCGTCCGCTGCCCGCCCATCCGCGCCGCATCGGTATCGTCAGTTCGCCCAGCGGGGCGGTGATCCGCGACATCATCAGCGTGTTCCGCCGCCGCGCACCGCAGGTCGAGCTGACCCTGGTGCCCACCGCAGTGCAGGGCCGCGAGGCCGTCGCGCAGATCGTCCGCGCGCTGCAACTGGCCGACCGGCAAGGCTTCGACGCGCTGATCCTGGCCCGGGGCGGCGGTTCCCTGGAAGACCTCTGGTGCTTCAACGAAGAAGCGGTGGCGCGCGCCGTGGCGGCCTGCGCCACGCCGATCGTCAGCGCGGTCGGCCACGAGACCGACGTATCGATCAGCGACTTCGTCGCCGACGTGCGCGCCCCGACGCCTTCGGCCGCCGCCGAACTGCTGGCGCCCAACGCCGGCGACCTGCAGCAGCGTCTCGACGGCCTGCGCCGGCGCCTGGTGCTGCGCATGCGCGACCAGTTGCTGCGCGAACGCCTGCGCCTGGAAGGCGTCGCCCGCCGCCTGCGCCATCCCGGCGAACGCCTGCGCCAGCAGGCGCAGCGCCTGGACGACCTGGACATGCGCCTGCGCCGTGCCTTCGAGCGCCAGCTGGCGGTCCGCCACGAACGCCTGGTCCGCCTGGAGACGCGTCTCGCCGCACAGCATCCGGGCCGCACCCTGGCGCTGCTCCGGCAGAAGCTCGACAGCCTCGCCGCGCGCCTGCCGCGCGCCGCCCGCGAGGTACTGAAGGATCGTCGTCAGCGCCTCGAAGGACTGGCGCAGACGCTCAACGTGGTCAGCCCGCTGGCGACCCTGGGCCGCGGCTACAGCATCCTCCTCGACGAGCGTGGCCGGGCGATCCGCGATGCCGGCCAGACCCAGCCGGGACAGCGCCTGAAGGCGCGCCTGGCGGAAGGCGAACTGGAGGTGCGGGTCGAGGACAACCACCGGACGCCGGTGACCCTGTCGCTGCTGGACTGAGCCGCGATGATCCGCCTCAGCCAGCGCGCCCTGGCCTACCTCAACGAGGTGATCCACCACGGTTCTCTTCGCCGCGCCGCCCAGCACCTGAACATCGACCCCTCGGCCATCAGCCGGCAGCTCGCCAGCCTGGAGGAACATCTCGGCGTGCGCCTCCTGCAACGCACCCCGCAAGGCGTGGCGCCTACCGAGGCCGGCGAGCTGCTGGTGGCGCACTACCGCCAGCAACGGGCCAACGAAGAGGGCGTGCTGTCGCGTCTGTCGGCCCTGCAGGGGCTGCGCCAGGGCAAGGTGCGCCTGGCGGTCGGCGAGGGCTTCATCGCCGACCTGATCTCCCAGCCATTGCAGAGTTTCATCCTGCGCTACCCCGGCATCGAGCTGGAGGTCCGCATGGCCGGGGCCAACGAAGGCGTGGCGCTGGTCAAGGAAGACGCCGTCGACCTGGCCCTGGTCTACGCCCCGGTCGAGGACGGCGAGTTGGACGTGCACGTCGACACCCGCCAGCCCCTCGACCTGATCATCCCCGCCAACCATGCCCTCGCCGGACACCGCGGCGCGGTGCCGATGCGCGCGCTGCGCAACGAGTCGCTGGCGTTGATCCACAACAGCACCGGCATGGGCCAACTGGCGGTGATCGCCGCCCAACTGGAGCGCATCGAGCTAAGGCCGAAGCTGCGCACCAACTCGGTGGCGGTGCTGACCAATTTCGTCAAGTCCGGCATCGGCGTGGCCTTCATGCCGGAGTTGACGGTCAGCCACGAGATCGAGGCCGGGCATATCCGTTGCCTGCCGCTGGCCCACCCGGCGCTGCGCGACGCCCGCGCGCGGATCGTCAGCCACAAGGGCCGCGAGCTGACCGTGGCGGCGATCGCCTGCCTGGAACACCTGCGCCGCGGCATGCGCTTCTTCAGTGGCGACGCGCCCGGGCTCTCGCAGCGCTGAGGCGTTGTCTTTTTCGCATCACGTCCGGACTTGAATAGTCAACGAGACAACGGCTAGCGTTGCTTCGCTTTCGTGCGAGCACCCGGCCCCGCGCCCCGACAAGAAGTGCCGCCGATCCCCCGACCGTTCGGACTGCCATAAGGAAAACAACATGCACACGAATCCGCGCCGCGGCCTCGCCCGCCGCTTCGCCGCCGGACTGCTGGCCGCCGCCCTGGGCCTGGGCGGCAGCCTCGCCCAGGCCGCCACCACCCTCAACCTGAGCTATAACGGCGCCGCCGACAGCGAGAAGAACCTGGTGCACCTGTTCGCCAGCAACCTCAAGCGCCTGGCCGAGGAAAAGAGCGGCGGCGAACTGCAGTTCAAGCTCTACCCCAACAGCATGCTCGGCGAAGAGGAGCAGCGCATGGAACAGGTGATGACCGGCCCCGGCCTGAACATCGCCTCCTTCGCCGGGATCGCCCCGCTGTTCCCGGAGATCTACGTCAGCGCCACGCCCTTCATGTTCAAGGACGCCGCCGCGGCCCACGCCTTCTTCGACAGCGGCAGCTACTGGCAGGCCGCCCGCGAGGCCTTCCGCGAGCGCACCGGCACCGAGCTGCTGGCGGTGGTCGAGGAAGGCGGCTTCCTCAACTTCACCAACGGCAAGAAGCCGATCCACGGCCCGGCGGACTTCCAGGGCCTGCGCTTCCGCGCCATGGATCCCAGCCAGGTGGCGCTCTACGAAGCCTTCGGCGCCTCCGGCACGCCGATCCCCTGGACCGAGCTGTACATGGGCCTGCGCACCGGCGTCGCCGACGGCCAGATGAACCCGACCTCCTACATCATCCTCGGCAGCCTCTACCAGGTGCAGAAGTACCTGACCCTGGCCAACATCCAGTACTCCGACCAGTTCCTGGTGGCCAACGGCGAGCTGCTCGCCGGCCTCCCGGCGAAGGCGCGCCAGGCCCTGCTCGACGCCGCCGCCGAAGCCACCCGGCTGAACCGCGAGGCGGTCGCCGCCCAGCAGGAGCACGACCTGGCGTTCCTCAAGGAAAAGGGCATGCAGATCATCCAGCCGTCCGCCGATGACCTCGCCGCCTTCCGCGAGAAAGGCCAGCCGTCCTACCTGGCCTGGCTGAAGACCCAGGACATCGAGCCGCGCTGGACCGAGATGGCCTTCCGCGACGCCGGTCTCGCCACCGCCCCCTGACCTTCGCGCGTCGCCCCCGACGGCCGCCGCCGTCGGCCGGGCGCGCCTGTCCGACTTTCCGGAGTACCTCCCATGCCGTCATTGCTCAAGGGCATGCGCGCCGCGTTGCTGAACCTCGCCACGCTGCTGTTGCTGCTCGACCTGGTCCTGCTCATCTACGGCGTGTTCGCCCGCTACCTGCTCGGCAGCTCGCCGATCTGGATGGACGAACTGGCCCGCTACCTCATCATCGGCGCAGTAATGCTGGCGCTCGGCGCGGTATGGATGGAAGGCGGGCACATGCGCGTCAACCTGCTGGAACAACGCCTGCCGCCGCGCCTGGCGCAGGTCCTCAGGCTCTACCAGTGGCTGCTGGCGCTGGCCTTCTTCGCCTTCGCCGCCTGGGTCAGCACCCGCTACGCGCTGAACGCCGGGCGCTTCCGCAGCCTCGGCCTGGGCGTCAGCCGCACCTGGCCGTTGCTCAGCCTGCCGCTCGGCTTCGGCCTGCTGACCCTCATGCTGTTGCTCCAGGGGCCCTGGCCGCGGCAGCCGGCCAGCACCACCGTCGAGGGAGGGACGCAGGCATGATGGCCATCGCCATGATCGCGGCCTTCGTGGTCAACCTCCTGCTCGGCCTGCCGCTGTTCCTCTGCCTGCTGCTCACCGCGCTGGTGGGGTTCCTCTTCGTCGACCCGGCGCTGTTCGCCAACACCCTGCCGCAGCGCTTCTTCGGCGGCATGGACATCTTCTCGCTGATGGCGATCCCGCTGTTCGTGCTGGCCGGCAACCTGATGAACCATTCCGGCATGACCCCGCGCCTGATGCGCCTGGCCAACGCCCTGGTCGGCCACTTCCGCGGCGGCCTCGGCCACGTCAACGTGGTCGCCGGGGTGTTCTTCGCCGGGGTCAACGGGTCCGCCGCGGCCGACGCTTCGGCACTCAGCACCCTGCTGGTGCCGGCCATGGAAAAGGAAGGCTACTCGCGGCGCTTCGCCGCCGGGCTGACCGCGGGCAGCTCGCTGATCGGTCCGATCATCCCGCCGAGCATCTTCATGATCCTCTACTCCTCGCTGACCAACACCTCGGTGGGCGAGCTGTTCCTCGCCGGGGTGATTCCCGGCCTGCTGCTGGCCGCCGCCTTCATGCTGCTGAACGCGGTGTACGCCTACCGCAACGGGCTGCAGGCGCGCCATGCGGCACCGGCCTGGGGCGAGATCCTGGCGGCGCTGTCCGGCGCCCTGACCGCGCTGATCGCGCCGGTGATCATCGTCGCCGGAATCGTCCTGGGCCTGGTCACGCCCACCGAGTCGGGCGCCCTGATCGCCCTCTACGTGGCGCTGGTCGGCCTGCTCCAGCGCCAACTGAGCCTGGTCGGGCTGTGGAACTCGCTACGCGAGACGGTACGCCTGACCGCCAGCATCTACGTGATCATCGCCGCCGCTTCGGTGGTCAACTGGTTGCTCAACTACGCCCAGGTCGCCAGCGAGTTCGCCCAGTTGCTGGAGCCGTTCGGCCACTCGCCGACCCTGATGCTGTTCATCATCAGCGCGGTGATCTTCGTCTGCGGCATGCTCATGGAAGAAGTCTCGGTACTGATGCTGCTGACGCCGATAGTCGCTCCGGTGGCGCTGGCCGCCGGCGTGGATCCGGTGCACCTGGGGCTGATCTTCACCCTGAACATCACCATCGCCCTGATCACCCCGCCAATGGGCGCCTGCCTGTTCATCGTGGCGACCATCAGCCGCCTCGATATCCTGGAAATGTTCAAGGGTATCTGGCCGTTCATCCTGCTGGCCCTGGGGGTACTCTCGCTGCTGATCCTGTTCCCGTCCCTGACCCTGTGGCTGCCACGCCTGCTCAATTGACACCATGACCGACTTCACCCAAGCCATCCCCGTTCTCCCGGAGCCCGACTGGCACGCCGTGGCCGGCATCCCCATCGTCGATGCCGGCACGCCGCTGGAGGCGCTCGGGCTGAGCCGTGACTTCAGCGTCTGGCCGGCCTACCACAAACTCGGCATTCCTCACGCGATCCCGGAGTGCCACGCTCGCGGCGAGGTCTTCGAGCGTCTCCTGCGGGTCGCCGCCGCCCTCCCCGGCGGCGTGCGCCTGGTGGTGCTGGACGCCTGGCGGCCGTTCGCCGTGCAGCAGTATCTCTACGACAGCCTGTCCAGCGCCCTGGCCGCGCACTACCCACGGGCCGGCGAAGCCGAGCTGGAACGGCTCACCCGCCAGTTCGTCTCGCCGCCGAGCAGCAGCCGCGAGGCGCCCAGCCCGCATCTCACCGGCGGCGCGGTGGACGTCACCCTGTGCGACGCCCAGGGCCGCTGGCTGGACATGGGCAGCGCCTTCGACGAAGCCGTGCCGGCCTCCTACACCGCCTACTTCGAACGCCTGGCGGAGCCCGACGCGCGCCAGCGACGCGTCCGCGATCATCGTCGCCTGCTCTATCACGCGATGCTCGACGCCGGTTTCAGCAACCTGCCCAGCGAATGGTGGCACTACGATTTCGGCGACCAGCTCTGGGCCTGGCACACCGGCGCGACGCAGGCGCTGTTCGGCCCGGTGCAGTTGCAGGCGATGGACGCGCTCTGGCGCCAGCAGTTGCAGAAGCGCCCTCCGGCGGACTAGGAGGCGAAGGCGCGCCGGTAGCCCAGCGGCGGCAGGCCGAACGCGGCGGAGAACTGCTGGCGCAACGACACCGCCGAACCGAAGCCGGCCAGCCCGGCGATCGCCTGCACCGAATGCTCGGTGGTTTCCAGCAGGCGCTGGGCCAGGGCCAGGCGTTCGGCCTGCAGCCACTGGCTGACGGTGGTGCCGGTGAGCTGGCGGAAATGCCGGGTGAAGGTCCGCCGGCTCATCAGCACCCGCTGTGCCAGGCTGTCCAGGCTGTGCGCCTGGTCGAGGTTCTGCCGCAGCCACACCAGCAGCTCGCCGAGACGGCCGTCCTGGGCACTGTCCGGCAGCGGCTGCTCGATGAACTGGGCCTGGCCGCCCTGTCGATGCGGCGCCACCACCAGGCGCCGGGCCAGGTGATTGGTAGTCTGCGCACCGAGCCGCTGGCGGACCAGGTGCAGACAGCAGTCGATGCCGGCGACGGTGCCTGCCGAGGTCAGCAGGCCGTCGTCCTCGATGTACAGCACGTCGGGCTCCACCCGCACCGCAGGGAAGCGCCCAGCGAAATCCTCCGCCCACATCCAGTGGGTGGTGGCGCGGCGACCGTCGAGCAACCCGGCCTCGGCCAGCACGAAGGCCCCCAGGCACAAGCCCACCAGTTGCGCACCGCGTGCACGGGCCGCGATCAACGCATCCAGCAGCGCTTGTGGCGGACGCTCGTGTGGATCGCGCCAGCTCGGCACGATCACGGTCTGCGCCTCGGCCAGCGCTTCCAGCCCGGCCTCGGCCTCGATGGTGAACCCCACCGTGGTTCGCAGCCGGCCCGGCTCGGCGGCGCAGACACTCAGGTCGAAGGCCTGCGCGCAGGGGTCGTAGCACTCCTGGCCGAACACCAGGCAGGGCACCGACAGGTGGAACGGACTGATGCGGTCGAAGGCCACCACGGCCACGGACTGGCGGGACATGCGCACCTCGGTGGGTATGAGCGGGTTGGCCCGATTCTAGCGAAAGTTGTCTCTCAGGCCACTCACTCGCTACGCCGCACCGGGACCAGAATCCGCCTCACCCACTCAGGAGGAAACGCCATGTCCGCACGTCAACCCAAACGCGCCTTGCTGGTCATCGACGTACAGAACGAATACGTCAGCGGCAACCTGCGTATCGAATTTCCCGCCATCCAATCGTCACTGGAACGTATCGGCGCCGCCATGGATGCCGCCTACGCGGCGGGCATCCCGATCGTCGTGGTGCAGCACCTGGCGCCGGCGGACTCGCCGTTGTTCGCGCGCGGCAGCCGGCAGGCCGAGCTGCACGAGGTGGTCGCCTCGCGGCCCTACCAGCACAAGGTGGAAAAGCAACTGGCCAGTTCCTTCGTCGGCACCGGGCTGGCCGACTGGCTGCGCGAGCGCGACATCGACACCCTCGCCGTGGTCGGCTACATGACCCAGCACTGCGACGACTCGACCATCCGCCAGGCGATCCACGAAGGCTGGCAAGTGGAATACCTGCACGACGCCAGCGGCTCGGTGCCCTACCGCAACCGCGCCGGCCAGGCCAGCGCGGAAGAGATCCACCGGATCTTCGGCATCGTCCTGCAGTCCTCCTTCGCCGCCGTGCTCAGCACCGAGGAATGGCTGGAAAGCCTCGCCGGCCGGCACGTTCCGGAACGCGACAACATCTACGACTCCAACCAGCGGGCCCTGGCCAACCGCTGAAACGGCGCCGCCCCGTACGCGGGGCGGCGAGCGCTCAACCGACCAGCGAGCCACGCGCCGGCAACGGCTTCCAGCCCGGAAACTCGCGCAGCCGCGGGTCAGGCACCGCGCAATAGGCGAATGTCCAGTTCGGCGCCGGCAGGTCCAGGCGCTCCAGCGGCACGCGCGTGCCGGCGCCGGCCTGCGGCGCCTTCCAGTCCTGGGTGATGTGCGCACCGCCCTGGCTGGCCAGGAGGATGCCGCGGTTGGCGCTGGTGTCGTCCACCGTCCAACGCGCGGCGGAGGCGTCCATCAGCACCTCCAGATGCTCGTCGGTCACCTTGGCGCCGAACGGCGACTGCAACAGCCAGCAGTACAGGCGCAGGTGCATCGCCCAGTTCCAGGCGGCCTTCTGCTCGGCCGCCCATTGCAGGAAACCGCGGAGGATGGTCAGGCCATCCGGCGGATCGATCTTCAGCAGTTCCGGGCAAAGGTCGTAGAGATGGTGCCAGGCGCTGCTCAGGCGCTTGTTGAGCTGGTCCGGACGCAGGGTGGAGTTCTTCGGCGGCAGGCTGGGAGCCACCACCAGGCCGGTCTGCGCCGGCAAGGGATATCTGTTGCTGTTCATGCTCTGAACCTCGCACGCAAAGGCGGGGCGCCGGGCGCCCCTGCTCGACACGGCGCTCAGTGGCCGTGCTGCTCGTGCCCGCCCTGTTCGGCCGGCGCCTTGGACTCGACGACGATTTCCACCGGCACGTCGCCGGCCTTGCGGAAATGCAGCGTCAGCGGGAAGCGCTCGCCGGCCACCAGTGGCTGCTTCAGGCCCATCAGCATCAGGTGGTAGCCGCCGGGAGCGAAGCGCAGGTCCTTGCCTGGTGCGACGTCGACGCTGTCGACTTTCTGCATGCTCATCATGCCGTTCTTGTGCACATGCTCGTGCACCTCGGCGGAAGCCGCGCGCGGCGTGTCAGCGCCAAGCAGGGTGTCGTTTTCCTTGCCGTGGTTCTGCACCACGAAGTAGGCCGCGCCGTTCGGCGAGGTCGGCGGCAGGGCCAGCGCCCAGGGATGCTCGATGTGCAGTTGGCCGGCGCTGTACTCGTGGGCCTGGGCGAAAGCGGAAACGGCCAGCAGGGCCGCGGCAGCGAAGAAGGATGTGCGCATGGTGACTCTCCAGTAGCGTATGACCGGTCTTTTTCCGTCGGACCGGCGATTCCATGGGGGAAGCTAGGGTATTGCGCCGCGACCTGCCCCGACCCGAAGGTCCAGGTTGTCGAAGGCGCGGGGGAGGAGTCAGGCGACAGGAGAGGCGCGCGGATTGGCGAGGCGCCAATAGCGCAGGGGAGGCAGGTCGATGGCGGAGAAGGCGTTGCGGGCCGGGCTGGCCAGCGGCGCCAGCGGCAATGCCGGCCAGGAGGCGACCAGTCCGGGCGTGCCGGCGGCGCCGGCGCAGCAGCAGAGGTGCGGGGCCAGGCTTTCGTGGTCGTCGGGAAGATCGATGTCCTTGAACGCGGCGCTCAGCTTCAGGCGCAGCAGCGAATCGGACGAGGTGCTGCAGAAGCCGCCGAGCAGCAACGAGGCGCGCTCCTGCGTCGTCAGCGCCTGCGAAAGCGGCACCACGAACAGGTTCATCAGCACGGCCAGGCTGGCGAGCCAGGCCACGGGGCGCCGTGACAGGGGCATCGTCGGTTCTCCGGAGAATGGGCCCTTTATGCCTGAGCGCGGGGCAAAAGTAAAAACGCCGGGCGCGACAGAGTGCCGCAGGTGAAAACGTTTGCAACCCTTGCGGGCTTTCCCCCGCCGCGCTCTTCCGCCAGCATAGACGGCTTTGACGCCCGACGAGTCGAGAAGCCGATGCCCCGCACCCTAGCCTTCGTTTCCACGTTGTTGCTCGCCGCTTTCTGCGCCCTGCCCGCCCAGGCCGACAGCTTCATCATGCGCCTGCTGAACAAGCCGGTGCCCGGCGGGGTGGCGGTGGTCGACCTCGGCGAGGAAGGCCCGCCGCCGCGGGCCTTCTACCAGGGCAAGCCGGTGCTGGTGGTGCGCGAGGAAGGCCGCCGCTGGATCGCCGTGGTCGGCATCCCGCTGAGCACCAAGCCAGGCCCGCAGAAGCTGGAAGTGCGGGCGGCGACCGGCAACCACGAGGAACGCTTCAGCGTCGGCAGCAAGCACTACCGCGAGCAGCGCATCACCCTGAAGAACAAGCGCCAGGTCAATCCGCTGCCGGAAGACCTCAAGCGCATCGAGCGCGAACTCGCCGAGCAGACCGCCGCCTACCGCCGCTTCAGTCCCGGCCTGCCCAGCAACCTGATGCTCGACAAGCCGGTCGACGGTCCGCTCTCCAGCCCCTTCGGCCTGCGCCGCTTCTTCAACGGCGAAGAGCGCAACCCGCATTCCGGTCTAGACTTCGCGGTACCGGCCGGTACGCCGATCAAGGCGCCGGCGGCCGGCAAGGTGATCCTCATCGGCGACTACTTCTTCAATGGCAAGACGGTGTTCGTCGACCATGGCCAGGGCTTCATCAGCATGTTCTGCCACCTGTCGAAGATCGACGTGAAGCTCGGCCAGCAGGTGCCGCGCGGCGGCGTACTCGGCAAGGTCGGCGCCACCGGCAGGGCCACCGGACCGCACATGCACTGGAACGTCAGCCTGAACGACGCGCGGGTCGACCCGGCGATCTTCATCGGTGCCTTCCAGCCCTGAGAAGTGAGCAACGCGGCGCCGGCTGAGGTCAGAAGGAACAGGGGGCGCGTCGATGCGCCCCTTTCATGACCAAGGGAGACACCGCATGACTCACCCGCTTCGCCTGCTCTGGCTGTGCTCGGCACTGTTCGTGGTCCTCGGCCTGGGCTTCGTCTTCTTCCCCGGCCCGCTCGCCTCCCTGCTCACCAGCGGCGAACCGCTCACCCCCGCCGCCCTCACCGACCTGCGCGCCAGCTACGGCGGCACCAGCTTCGGCATCGGCCTGCTGCTCGGCTATGCCGCCCTGCGCCCCCGCTACCTGGTGATCGGCCTGCTCGCCGCCCTGGCGGTGATCGCCAGCGGCGGCGCGGCGCGTCTCTACGGTGTGCTGATCGACGCCTCGCCGGCGCTAACCACCTTCCTCTGGCTCGGCGCCGAGGCGCTGCTCTGCGTGCTGTTGCTGGCGGCACTCTGGAAGACCCGCCAGCTCGACCTCGACTGAGCGCCGGGCAGCAGGTCTCAAGCCAGGACCCGGCGAACCGCCGGCAGCCGCGACAGCACCAGCCAGTCCAGCGCCCAGACCAGCAGGAGCGAGGCCCCCACCAACGGGAAGGCCACGCTCAGCGCCAGCATGATGGCGATGCCGGTCTTCCAGCGCGGCAGCTCGTGGCGCAGCGGCGGCACGCCAAGGCGTCCGGCCGGCTTGCGCTTCCACCAGATCCACAGGCCGCTCGCCGAGCTGAGCAGGATCGCCAGGCAGACCGCGAGCATCAGCAACTGATTGCCCAGGCCGAAGAGCTTGCCTTCGTGCAGCACGACGCCCATCTGCACGCTCCTCGCCACCGCGTTGTAGTCCTGCCAACGCACGTCGGCGAGAACCTTGCCGCTGTACTGGTCGATGTGCAGGGTGGCGTCGTGGCGCGGATCGTCGGGGAACACGGAAATCGTGTAGACCCCCTCCATCCCGCTCGGCAGGGCGATCCCGTAGCCCGCCGCCACGCCGCGCTCGCGGGCGATATCCACCACCCTTTGCAGAGGAATGCCCGCCGGCATCGGCATGTCCATCGGCATCGCGTGCCCGGCCTGGGCGGAATGCCCGCGATGCTCGGCATGGGCGTCGGCCGCCGGCGGCTGCGAGCGCGGCAGCGGAGTGTTCTCCAGCGGCCAGGGCACCTGCTGGCGCGACGCGCTGTTGAGGCTACCGGCCTGCATGTCGGAGGTCGGCACATCGTTCCACATCGCCGCCGGGAAGCGGTTCCAGACATCGGCGAACTGCTTGCCCCAGTAGCCGGTCCAGGTCATCCCGCTGAGCAGCATGAACAGCAACAGCAGGCTGCCCCAGAACCCGGCGACCACATGTAAATCGCGCCACAGCGGTCGTCCGCGCAGGTGCAGGCGCGGCCAGAACAGCGCGCTCGCCGCCCGCCCGCGCGGCCACCACAGGTAGAGACCGGAGACCACCAGGACGATGCCCCAGCCGGCGGCCAGCTCGATCAGCCGGTCGCCGACGGTCCCGACCATCAGCTCGCCATGCAGTGCCCGGGCCACCGCCTGGAGATTCAGCTGCGCATCCTGGCGGCCGAGTTCGCGTCCGCTGTAGGGATCGACGAAGAGGTTCCATTGCCTGCCCTCTTCGCCAATCACGAATTGCGCGCTGCGCCCCGCCTCGCTCGGCGGCAGGTACTGGCTGACGGCGGCCTGCGGGTGCGCCTGGCGCACCCCGGCGAGCAACTGGTCGGCGCTGCGCATCTGCGCACCGGCCTCGACCCGCAGCAGTTGCGGATAGAGCAGCGCATCCAGTTGCGGCTTGAACAGGTAGACGATTCCGGTCAGCGCCAGCAGGATCATGAAGGGCGCGACGAACAGCCCGGCGTAGAAATGCCAGCGCCAGGCCAGCGCATAGAAGTCACGGCCGTTCTTTTCGTTCGATTGCATGGATCACCTCATCGGAGCGCACGTAGGCAAGGCGGGCCCCGCTGGACGGGGCCTCGTTGAAGGTTCAGAAGCTGAAGTCGACCTTGGTCCAGAAGGTCCGGCCCGGCTCGGGAACCGTTTCGTTGGCGGAGAAACCGAAGCCGGCGTCGCCGGCCTTGTTCAGGTGCTCGGTGTAATCCTTGTCGAACAGGTTATCGACACCGGCGCTCAGCTTGACGTTGCGAGTCACCCGGTAGGCGCCGTTGAGCGAGAAGACGCCGAAGCCGGCGCTCTTGTCGAAGTCCTTGCCGACCACGTTGCCCTGGTCCCTGGCGATGCGATTCTGCGGCGCGACCACCCGCCACAGGCTGCCGGCACTCCAGTCGCCTTCCTCGTAGGTCAGGCCGAAGCGCGCTTCCAGCGGCGGGATCTGCGGCAGCGCGCGGTCGTCCGAGCTGTTCTTGCCCCAGGCATAGGCCAGGCTGGCGTCGGTCTTCCAGTTGCCGGTGAGCTGGTAGGAAGCGCCCAGCTCGCCGCCCATGATCCGCGCGTCGACGTTGGTCGCCTGGGTCGAGGAGCCCATCATGCCCTCGCGATAGCTGAACAGGATGAAGTCCTGGACCACCCCGACGTAGCCGGAGGCCCAGGCCTGCAGCTTGTCGCCGTTGTACTGGAGGCCGAAGTCGAGCTGGGTGGTCTTTTCCGGCTTGATCTTGTCGAAGGCGTTGACCGACCCGTTCGGCCCGCGCTTGGGCGAGAACAGCTCCCAGTAGTCGGGGAAGCGCTCGGCATGGCCGAGGCCGGCGTAGAGGGTGGTCGGCGAGTCGGCGAGGTCGTGCTCGTAGCGCACGAAGCCGCTGGGCAAGGTATCGGCGCGGGTGTCGTTGGCCGTCGGGTTGGCCATGGCGTGGCCCATGTGCCCGGACTTCAGGGTCTGCCGGTAGTCCTTGACCGAGGCGCGGTCCAGGCGCAACCCGCCGATCAGCCGGTCGCGCTCGGCGGCGAACCAGGTCAGTTCGCCGAAGGCCCCGTAGTTGTGGAACACCGCGTCCTTGCTCCAGGGGAACTGGTCGGCGTCGGTGTAGTAGTCGGTCATCATGTCGTACTTGGAGCCGCGCGCGCGGTGCTCGTTGCGCATGGCGTCGACCCCGGTGACCAGCTTGAAGTCGTCCCAGCGCCAGGTGGCCGCCAGGCGACCGCCGAGGGTGCGTCGGTCCACCTGGGACGCCATCGGCATGGGCATCATGCTGGACGGATCGGGAGTGCGCAGGCGGAAGTTGTCCATGATGTGGTCGGCGTAGTTGTAGTAGACCTGCGCCTCGACCTTCTCCAGCACATCGCTGACGTTCGATTTGACGAAGCGCAGGCCCAGGCTCTCGCGCTTGAACTGCGAGCCATCCATGCCGCGCCCGGCGTAACGTGCCTCGCCGTCGCCCTTGCCGGCGGTGAGTTCGATCAGGGTGTCCTCGTCGGGGGTCCAGCCGACCGCGACGTCGCCGTTCCACTTCTTCCAGCGCGACGGCACGGTATTCCCGGCGCCGTCCTCGTAATCGTCGGACTGCGCGTGGTTGCCGGTGAAGCGCAGGTAGCCGAGCCGGTTGCCGGCGGCAGCGTCCAGCACCTTGTCGAAGCGGCCATTGGAGCCGGCCAGCAGGCTGGCGTTGACCCGCGAGCCGAGTTCGCCGAAGCGCTCCGGCTCACGCTCGAAGAGGATCGTCCCGGCCGACGCGCCCGGCCCCCAGAGCACCGTCTGCGGGCCCTTGATCACGGTGAGCTTGTCGTAGGTTTCCGGCGAGATGTAGGAGGTCGGCGCGTCCATCCGGTTCGGACAGGCACCGAGCATCATGCCGCCGTTGGTGAGGATGTTCAGGCGCGAACCGAACATCCCGCGCAGCACCGGGTCGCCGTTGCTGCCGCCGTTGCGGATCACCGCGAAGCCGGGAATGGTCTTCAGGTAGTCGGCCCCATCGCTGGCCGGCACCGGTTGGCGCGGCTCCTTGGGATTGGTGACGATGGTCAGCGGCGAACTCTGGGCAACTCCGGTGACCACGCTCGGCGCCAGCTCCACGGCGTGATCCTGGTGCTGGGAGTGCTCCTCGGCCAGGAGCGCCGACGGAGACAGGGCCAGGCCGCACAGTGCGGCGAAGGCTCCCGCCCAGCGGCGGCGTTGTGCGAGACGGGCAGGGTCGAAGCTGAAAGCGGCGGTCGGGCAGGCGTTGCCGGCCGCTCGTTGTTGAGTAGACATACGTTTTTCCATGATCTATGTGACTTCCGCCCCGCCCCCACGGCGAGCAGGCACCCGGCCAGGCTCGCGTCACCGGCGCGGCGAAGACGCGCCGGTGCCCCCAGGAAGCGGCGGCTATCGGATTGAAAGAGGTCAGGCGATCAGGAACGGCGGCGCACGGGTACGGGCGCCGGGAAACACCGGCGAGGCGACGAACGCCTCGTTCAGGAAAGCGACGGCGGGCGCCGTCGCGAAGGGAACGGAGAACAGCGCCAGGCAGGCGTCTTCGGTGAGCGGCGGGCTGTGGAACAACAGGCTGCAATAACCGCACTTCTCCCAGAGCACGTCGCTGGCCAGGCGATTGCCTTCCTCGCCGCCCATCCCCGGCATGCCGGCATGGACGACGGAGCGCTGGGCATCGGAACAGCCGGCATGGGCCATGTCGCCATGGTCCATGTTCTCGTGGGACATGCCTTCGTGGCCCATCCCCACGCCCATCGGCATCGGGTGGTCCATCGGCATCGACTGGGAGATCAACGGCCCGACGAAGATCATCAGCATGGCGAACAGAGCCAGCCATGCACCGATGCCTTGTCGTTTCAGAGTGGTCGCCACCTGCGACTCCCGCCGTCTTGAATGAAGACCACCGCGTAGCGGGCCGGATGGCCGCTCGCGCCGGGTCATGCCGAAAAGAAGAATGCGCCTGTCGTTATACGCCCCAGGCACGGGGAACGAAATGATCGCACAAGGGCGGCTGGCTCTTCTGCGGCATGGGGCCGCAGAATTTTCCATTGCGGAGAGCGTGCCGGCGGCGCAATCGAGGACAAGCTTTCACCGCCGAGAAAGAATAAAAACCCACAAAAGCCGCACAAATGGGAAATTCTACTAATTTTCCTTTAATGCTTGCCATTCAAATGCAGTCTCACTAGTGTGGTACGCATGAAAACACCACACACCCTCATCCTGCTCCGCCAACACGCCTGCCTGTGCCTGGTCAGCCCGCGACTGCGTGGCTGAGCGACGCTTCTCTTCATCTCGTCACTGCGTTCGCCTGGCCCCGCCGGCCCAGGAACCGACTCCAAAGGATTAGCCCCATGAGCATGTTGAAAGACCCTTCGCAGAAATACCGCCCATTCCCGGCCATCAATCTGCCCGACCGCACCTGGCCGTCGAAGACCATCACCGAGGTGCCGATCTGGTGCAGTTCCGACCTGCGCGACGGCAACCAGTCGCTGATCGAACCGATGGACGCGGCGAAGAAGATGCGGTTCTTCAAGACCCTGGTGCAGGTCGGCCTGAAGCAGATCGAAGTGGCCTTCCCGTCGGCTTCCGATACCGACTTCAACTTCGTCCGCGAGTTGATCGAAGGCAACCACATCCCGGACGACGTCACAATCCAGGTGCTGACCCAGGCCCGCGAAGACCTGATCACCCGCACCTTCGAATCCCTGCGCGGGGCGAAGAAGGCCATCGTCCACGTCTACAACGCCACCGCCCCGTCGTTCCGCCGCATCGTCTTCAACCAGGACAAGCAGGGCGTCGTGGACATCGCCACCAACGCCGCGAAACTGATCAAGAAGCTGGCCGCCGAGCAACCGGATACCCAGTGGTCGTTCCAGTACTCGCCGGAAATCTTCAGCTCTACCGAGCTGGAGTTCTCGGTGGAGGTCTGCAACGCGGTGATCGACGTCTGGCAACCGACCCCGGACAACAAGATCATCCTCAACCTGCCGGCCACCGTGGAGTGCGCCACGCCGAACGTCTACGCCGACCAGATCGAATGGTTCGGCCGCCACGTCGACAAGCGTGACAGCGTGATCATCAGCCTGCACACCCACAACGACCGAGGCACCGGCGTGGCCGCCACCGAGCTGGGCCTGATGGCCGGCGCCGACCGCGTCGAAGGTTGCCTGTTCGGCAACGGCGAGCGCACCGGCAACGTCGACCTGGTGACCCTGGCCTTGAACATGTACACCCAGGGCCTGCATCCGCAACTGGACTTCTCCGACATCGACGCGGTGCGCAAGGTGGTCGAAGAGTGCAACCAGTTGCCGGTCCACCCGCGCCATCCATATGTCGGCGACCTGGTCCATACCGCTTTCTCCGGCTCGCACCAGGATGCCATTCGCAAGGGCTTCGCCCAGCAGAAGGAAGACGCGATCTGGGAAGTGCCGTACCTGCCGATCGATCCGGCCGACATCGGCCGCGACTACGAAGCGGTGATCCGGGTCAACAGCCAGTCCGGCAAGGGCGGCATCACCTTCCTGCTCGAACAGGAGTACGGCATCAGCCTGCCGCGGCGCATGCAGATCGAGTTCAGCCAGGTAGTGCAAGGCGAGACCGACCGTCTCGGCCTGGAAATGACCGCACAACAAATCTACTCGCTGCTGGAAAACGAATACCTCAAGGCGACCTCGCCCTACGTCCTCGCCAGCCATCGCCTGCAGGAAGAGAACGGCACCAGCGCCGTCGACCTGGAAGTCTCCTTCGACGGCGAGAAGCAGCACTGGCGCGGGATCGGCAAGGGACCGCTGGAAGCCTTGGTGGCCGCCCTGCCGGTCAAGGCGGAAATCATGGACTACCATGAGCACGCCATCGGCGCCGGCGCCAATGCCAAGGCCGCGGCCTATATCGAGATCCGCCTGGAGGGCCAGCGCCCGCTGCACGGCATCGGCATCGACGAGAACATCACCACCGCCAGCTTCCGCGCCCTGTTCAGCGCGCTGAACCGCGCGGTGACCCAGGCCGAGGCCAAGGCGGCCTGACCGGCACGGAAGGGAAAAAAGGGAGCCAGGCGGCTCCCTTTTTTCATGGGCATCTTTCAGCTGAGTCGCTTCACTCATCCTCGCCGCTGGCGCTGACCGCTCCCAGGCAACGGAGCTGGTACGCCCCCTCCCCTGTGGTCAGGCGCCAGGACTCGCCATCGGCCTGGGGCTCGGCTTCCATCACCGCGTTGTAGGAAAAACGCCACTCGCGACGGGTGCGTCCATCCAGGCTTTCCACCGCCAGCACCCAGTCTTCGCTGGCGAACGGCTGGTCGGCTTCCGCCGCCAGGTCCGCCTGGTCCAGCAGGTTCTCGTTGAGTTCGAAGCGCCAGGCGTGCAGACCGTCGATCTCGAGCATGTCGGCGGTTTCCAGTTCATCGAGCAGGTAGCGTTGTGTAGTCATGGCCAGTCATCGCGGATAAAGAACCCATGATAAGGCAAAGCGCGGGCTGCCCCTCACACCACCAGCATCACCACCAGGGCAATCGCATGAACGCCTGCCGATTTG
>NZ_KV813618.1:0-272 GCF_001813645.1 Pseudomonas sp. HMSC063H08 | reverse complement strand
GCCCTGCCCTGGGCGGGGCTGCTGCTGGTCTTGCTGGCTGCATCCGCCGTAGCGGTAGAGCTTCTGGTGAAGGGGCTGCCAGCCAACCACAGCCTCTACGGCGATGCGAAAGCGCGCTGGACGATCAATGAATACGCCGACCTGGAGTGCCCCTTCTGCAAGGTCTACACCCCGCGGCTCAAGCGCTGGGTAGACAGCCATCCGGACGTGAACCTGGTTTGGCGCCATCTTCCCCTGCAGATGCATGGCGAGGCGGCCCGCCACCAGGCTCG